>JBCAZT010000076.1:0-13990 GCA_038532855.1 Pseudomonadota bacterium | reverse complement strand
CTGAGCCAGGATCAAACTCTCAAGTTTGTGTCACATACTAAACAGACACGGGGAAAACCCCGTCAACCTGCTTGGCATGAGCTTCAAGGAGCCGATACCTGCACTGTCAAACGTAATGGATACGAATGAACATGCATCATCGCAACCAGACTGTGGAGTCTGGAAGGATGTGGCAATCGGCTTAAGGTTTACCGGTTACCGAGGCCTTGAGGTCCTCGGACCGGGCGCCGTCGCCCACATGTCCCTTCATCAAAAACTAACGATGTCAAAGAGCACACCAAGCAGCAAAAGCGGACAGCGAAGGCTTCCCCGATTTACACCGGGGGACCGGCTATCCGACTGATGTTGGCGACCAACGTTTGGCGGGGCCGGTTGGAACCGTCAGCGCCGCGTCGGTGGAGGTCATCTAGGCGCGACCTCGGATTCGGTCAACGCCTTTTTGCAATTTTATTTCAAAAAGGCATCAAGTATCTGAAAAACAGTCTTCTTTTCGGGGCTTTACCGATTAAAAGCTCTCCGGCCACCCCGCACAGATGATCTCACCTCACCCCGCAAATATGTAAATTCGACCAAAATTCTGCGCTTTAGAGCTGACTTGGCGTCGGAATGTTCATGTTTTCGCGCTATAGGGAACCGAAATGAGCGCAAACAGCAGCCCTTCGGTCGCAGATACTAACGACGATTCGACTATCCCGTCTTCTCAAGGCGACGATTCGGGATTCGCGTCGCGCGTGCGCAATGCAGTCGCTTGGCGGTATGGCGGCCAGGTTGCTGCACAGATCATCACGTGGAGCTCAACCATATTGGTCGTGCGCCTGCTGGATCCATCCGACTATGGCCTGTTCGCGATGAGCCAAGTGCTGATCACAGCTCTGGCATTCATGAACGGCCAGAGTTTTGCCGCATCTTTGGTCCGCGCAGCCAAAGTCGGTGAGCGTGAAGTGGCGCAGGTGTTTGGCCTTTTGCTTACATTAAATGTCGCCCTTGCGACGGCAGTCTTTTTCCTAGCGCCTTATTCCGCCGCTTACTTTGGCGAGCCGCAAGTCGCTGAATTGTTGCGTATCCAAATGGTGCTGTTCCTGATCGTACCCTTCATGGCGCTACCCGAAGCAATGTTAGCACGAAAACTGCAATTCCGCCCACAAGCGCTCGCTAGTATGAGCGGCGCGGTCAGCGGTGCGACGGTTGCTCTGACCCTCGCTTATTTGGGATACGGGGTTTGGGCACTGGTCTATGCGCCAATTGTCCAATTTGCGGTGCGCGCTTTGGTAGTGTCTTTTGCTGCGAAAGTTATCACAGTCCCAAACTTCAACCCTCGTGGCGCTCGCGCAATCATAACGTTTGGTGGGACCCTCACCTTGTGCCAGCTGTTCTGGATTATTCAGAGCCAATCCGACATCATCATCGCAGGCCGACAATTCGAACCCTACGAGCTCGGCCTTTATTCCGAAGCGTTGTTTGTTGCGCTGATCGTAACGGGTCGCTTTCTGCCACCCATCAACGAAGTGTCTTTTCCCGCCTATTCAGAGCTTCACAACAAAGGCATGGCTCTAGCACCTTACTTTGCGCGCGTTCAGCAGACGGTCGCTCTGGTTGTTGCGCCTATATATATAGGTCTCTCTTTGACTGCACACGAAGCAGTCAGCACCCTGTTCGGCCCTAAATGGATAGAAATGGCACCGCTTCTTGCTAATCTAGCGATGGTGATGCCGGTATTCGCGGTTCAGATTGTCTGCGCGCCTTCGACAAATGCCATGGGCAAAGCGTGGATTTATCTTACCACGTCAATTTGTGGTGCGGTTGCCTTTGCAAGCTGTTTCGCTTTCGGTGTTTCCTACGGATCAGAAGGGCTCACCTATGCCTGGTGGATCGCTGCGCCTACTTTGCTGATCATCACGATGGCACTTACATTGCCAGCCCTAAGACTCACGATCTTTGATTTATTCAAAGCATGGCTACCGGCAATCGTTTCGACCGCGCTGATGGGAATGGCGGTGTATTTCGTGCTTAAGGCTATGCCGGAATGGGCGCCCTGGTGGAAACTGGCTGCCATCATTCCAGTCGGTGCGTTAGTCTACGCATCTGCGCTCTGGGTAATCTGGCCGCAAGTGGTGCGCGACAGCTGGGAAATGTTGCGCCAGAAGAAAAAGCCAGAAGCCCCCGCGCAACCTGTAAACGATCTGCCGACTGCCCAAATATAGATACGACGTTTGGGCAATACGGAATTGTCTGATAGTCTCGGTGGACCGCAGCAAGTGACTGCGGCGATCAAGGGACGGGACAATGATGAAACTGCGCTGCAAAGCGGCCGCTATGGCTATCGCATTTATCGCGACCAATGCTTCGGCTGAGAGTTCAGCGCCTTTTATCCAGCCTGCGCCGAAGAAAAAGTTGCCTGTCGCTGCGGTGGATACGCCGCCGATAACTCCAAACTTCGCAGATCCGACAACCGAGATTCTTGATCTTGAAGAAGAGCGCAATAGGCGGCTTACCATCCCTGTCATGATAGAAGGGCGCGGGCCGTACGATTTTATGATCGACACAGGCAGCCAAGCGACCGCCGTAACGCACCAAATCAATGAAGGCCTTTCGCTTCCGCATCTTGGCCAAGCCACCGTTGTCGGCATGGCCAGCCGCCGCGTTGTTGATCTGGTCGAAGTTGGCAATCTGACCGTTGGCGCGCATGTCATCGAAGACCTTGAGGCGCCCGTCCTCGACCGGCTAAATGTCGGCGCAGATGGCATAATCGGGCTTGATAGCCTCCAAGATTTCCGCGTCCTGATGGACTTCCGGGAAGAAACCATAGCTTTGGAAGATGTGACCGGCGGCAAAAACCTGCGCCGCGGTTTTGAAATCGTTGTGCGTGCTCGCTCGAAGCTCGGGCAACTTTTGATCACCGATGCGCTGGTCGAGGGCGTCAAGGCGACCGTCATCATTGATACGGGCGCTCAGGCCAGTCTAGCCAACAATGTCTTGCGCGATCGGATTAGAGCGAAACGCAAGATCGATGTTAAGACCACGGACGTAAATGGCGTTTCGATGCTGGGAACTTTGGCGATCGTCAAAAGCCTAGAGATTGAAGGCCTCTCGCTCACCAATGTCCCACTTACTTTTGCTGATGCGCCGGCATTTGACGCGCTGGGCCTTAAAGACAAGCCAGTGCTCTCGCTTGGAATGCAGCATCTCAAAATGTTTGACCGTGTTGCCATAGATTTTTCCAGCCAGCGTATCTTGTTTGATGTACCCCGTGATGTTGCACGGCAGATGCGCCGTGTGCGCCAATCCAACTACCGCATTCCATAAAGCTTGCCCTAGAGTGTCGGCACACCCACATGGCAAAGCGCCATGCCGCCAGACGCGCCTCCTCCAGATAGCAAAACCAACCCGCCCGAGGCTGAAGGTTGGCACACGCTAAAGCGGTTTCTGCCGTACCTTTGGCCGCGCGATAATTCTGGCCTGCGTTGGCGGATTGTCATCGCGCTTTTCCTCGTACTTGCAGCCAAGGCTGTCACGCTTGCCCTGCCTTTTGCCTACAAGGGTGCGGTCGACAATATGGAAGGCTCACCGGCTACCGCCGCATTAGACACAGGCGCAACGGTCGCGCTCGCTCTTGTTTGCGCCTATGTCCTTGGCCGATTCACCGCGCTTCTTTTCGACAATCTGCGCAACATCGCGTTTGAGCGGGTTGGGCAGATGGCAACGCTTGCTCTCGCCGAAGACGTGTTTCACCGCCTCCACCGTCTCTCGCTGCGTTTCCACCTGACGCGGCGCACTGGCGAGGTCACCAAGATCATCGAACGCGGCACCAAAAGCATCGACATGATGCTCTATTTCCTCCTCTTCAATATAGCCCCAACCGCGATTGAACTGATTGCGGTGGGCGTTATTTTCTATCTCAATTTCGGTTGGGAGCTGGTCGCTGCGACAGCTCTTGCCGTGGTCACATATGTATTGGTCACGCGCTGGATCACCGAATGGCGGACCAAATTGCGGCGCGAGATGAATGATCTGGATGGGCAAGCGCTTCACCGCGCGGTCGACTCGCTCTTAAACTTTGAGACCGTCAAATATTTTGGCGCCGAACACCGCGAAGAAGAACGATATGGAAATGCCGCGCGCGCTTATGCCAATGCCGCGATGAAATCGGAAAACTCACTGGCGCTGCTCAACATTGCCCAGTCTCTTATCACAAACGCTTTGATGGCAGGCGCGATGGCGTACACCGTTTGGGGCTGGAGCAAGGGCGAGCTTACCGTTGGTGATCTGGTTTTCGTAAACACCTATCTGATGCAGCTGTTTCGCCCGCTTGATCTGCTCGGCTGGGTTTACCGCACCATCCGGCAAGGGCTTGTCGATATGGCCGAGATGTTCCGCCTGATCGACACCGAAATAGAAGTGCATGATGCACCCGGCGCGCCAGCCCTGGTGGTGGCGAAGCCCGCGCTCGCTTTTGATCAAGTGACATTCGGATACGAAAAAGAGCGGACCATCTTAAAAGGCCTAAGCTTTGAAGTGCCTGCCGGATCAACGCTGGCCATTGTCGGTCCGTCGGGTGCTGGCAAAAGCACGATAGGTCGGCTGCTGTTCCGCTTTTACGATCCGCAATCCGGGCGCATTTTAATCGACGGCCAAGATATTGCGCAGGTCCAGCAAGACAGCGTGCGCTCTGCCATTGGAATTGTTCCGCAAGACAGCGTTCTGTTTAATGATACGCTGGCCTATAACATTGCGTACGGAGCGGATGGGGCGAGCGAGGATTTGGTCCAGCAAGCTGCGAAAGACGCATCATTGATGCCGCTGATTGATCGCCTGCCCGATGGGTTTGAAACGATGGTGGGCGAACGCGGCCTTAAACTGTCTGGCGGCGAAAAACAGCGCGTAGCGATTGCGCGCACGCTTGTGAAAAACCCGTCTATCCTGCTGCTGGACGAGGCAACAAGCGCTCTTGATACGCGGACCGAGCAGGAGATACTCGGCACACTAAGCCGGATTGCGCAAGGACGCACCACTTTGGCGATTGCTCACCGGCTTTCAACGATTGCTGATGCGGACCGCATTCTGGTCCTTGACCAAGGCGAACTTGCTGAAAGCGGGACGCATGAGGGGCTGCTTGCCAAGCGCGGGCTGTATGCAGAAATGTGGACGCAGCAAGCCAGCGAAGCGCGCGAAGTTGAAGACGAGGCGGTTTAACACGGGCTCGCTGGCTGTATGCGTCGCACTTATTAATCACGCTGAGATTTAGAGTTTTAGGGTGACAAAGGTTACACCGTGTCACCCTAAACGAATTCCAAATAATGCAAATTTGTCAGTGCCTTAAAACCAAATTCACCAAGGTGACGGACAGGGAGACAGAACCCATTATTGGGATATATTCGACGAAAGTGCGCCAAACTGGAATTCTACCAGCACATAAGGGAAACCAACGATTGGAAAGAGCGGGCAAGCTCTTGGCAATCTTCAAGCACGTAGGAAAGAACCTCTAAGGTTCCAGCTGGTCTATCCGCGCGCCTCATCAGAAATGCGTTTGAGCACCACCATCGCGTCATCGCGCCTGTCCCATGGCACGAACAGGTGATCGTGGTGGAATGCGGCGATAACGTTGCAAGCGATGCCTTCTGCTGCGAGCGCGGTGGCTACGGCAGCCGTTAGCCCCACCCCTTCCAGATCAGAATGCACTTGCAGCGTGATGCGGGCAAAATGCGGTTGGGGCTCTGTTGTTGCGCGGATGATATAGGCGGCCCCTTCACCCTCATTGATAAGAGCAAAGGTTTCGCCCTCGCCTCTCTTCTGCGTGAAGGCATAGGCGGCATCATCAAGTGCGGGCTCCATGCCGAGAAGCATGGATTGTAAGTCGCGGACAAATCCCGTTTGCATCAAAGAATAAACTTCGAAAGGTCAGTGTTGCCCGCAAGACCCTCCAGCCGCTCGCGCACATAGGCGGCGTCAACTGTCACCGTTTCGCCCTCATGCTCTTCAGCTTCAAAGCTGATCTCTTCCAACAGCTTTTCCATCACGGTCTGCAACCGGCGCGCGCCGATATTCTCGACGCTTTCATTCACCGCTGCTGCAATCTTGGCGACTTCGCGCACCGCATCTTCTTGAAAATCAAGCTCCACTTTCTCCGTCGCGATCAAAGCGCGATATTGCTCAACAAGGTTCGCCCGCGTGTCGGAAAGGATTGCGACGAAATCCTCTTCGGTCAACGCGCGCAATTCCACCCGGATGGGCAAGCGGCCCTGCAATTCGGGCAGCATGTCTGATGGTTTGGCGACATGAAACGCACCAGATGCAATGAACAGCACATGGTCGGTTGTCATCGGCCCGTATTTGGTCGCCACTGTCGTGCCTTCGATCAGCGGCAGCAAATCACGCTGAACCCCTTCGCGGCTGACGCTGCCGCCGCGCACATCGGAAACGGCGATTTTGTCGATCTCATCCAGAAAGACGATCCCGTTTGTTTCTGCATTACGCAAAGCAGCTTGGTTGACATCGTCATCATCAAGGCGTTTGTCCGCCTCTTCATCAACCAGCCTATCCCACGCATCAGGTACGCGCAGCTTGCGCTTTTTGGTGGGCGTCTTGCCAAAAGCTTTGCCCATCATATCGGATAGGTCGATCATCTGCATATTGCCGCCCATATTGCCCATATCGAACGGCGTTGACGGCGCTTCGGTGACTTCGATTTCAACCTCGACCTCGTTCATGGCGTTTTGAACGATACGTTGGCGGAAACTTTCGCGGGTTGCCTCTGAAGCGTTTTCACCCACCAGTGCATTAAGCAACCGTTCCATTGCGGCTTCGGATGCTGCTTCGCGCACTTTTTCGCGGCGCTTTTCTTTTTCAAGGCGGATCGCATCTTCCACCAGATCGCGCGCAATCTGTTCCACATCGCGCCCGACATAGCCGACCTCAGTAAACTTGGTCGCTTCGACTTTTACAAACGGCGCCTCTGCCAATTTCGCAAGCCGGCGGCTGATCTCGGTTTTGCCGCAGCCTGTGGGGCCGATCATCAAGATGTTTTTGGGCGTCACTTCATCGCGCAAATCCGCGCCGAGACGCTGCCTGCGCCAACGATTGCGAAGAGCCACGGCCACTGCGCGTTTCGCATCTTTCTGGCCAATGATGTGATCATCAAGCGCTGCGACGGTTTGCTTCGGCGTCAGCGCATCAGGTGTGATTGTTTCTGTCATATTCTTCTTTTCGTGATCCGCGAAATCAAACGGTTTCAAGCGTCAGATTGCCATTGGTGAAGACGCAGATATCGGCCGCAACGCCCATGGCTTTGCGCGCGATTTGTTCAGCGTCTTGCTCATAATCGGAAAGCGCGCGGGCGGCGGCGAGCGCATAATTCCCGCCTGATCCGATAGCGGCAATTCCGCCTTCAGGCTCCAACACATCGCCATTGCCTGTGAGCACCAGCAATGTCTCTTGATCTGCAACGATCATCAAAGCTTCCAAATTGCGCAGATATTTGTCGGTGCGCCAATCCTTGGCAAGCTCCACCGCAGCGCGCAGCAATTGGCCTGAATATTGTTCAAGTTTGGCTTCCAAACGCTCAAACAAAGTAAACGCGTCTGCTGTTGCGCCTGCAAATCCGGCGACGACTTTCCCGCCCTCGCCTATCCGGCGCACTTTCCTTGCATTGGGCTTCATCACGGTGTTGCCCATGGACACCTGCCCATCGCCTGCAATCACGGTTTTATCGCCGCGTTTGATCCCAACAATGGTGGTGCCGTGCCACTGGACAAGGCCGTGGCTGTCATTTTGTGTTGTCATGCTTGCGGATATGGGCGCTGCGCCAGCGTGGTCAAGCGCGAGACGCAATCGCCGTGGGGTTAAGGACCCGCGCCAGCCCCGCCGCCAAGGCCGCCAACCTGCCCGATATTGCCGAACAGATCTTCAAGAAAGCTACGCTCACGCCCAAGTGTTGGCGTTTTGTCGCCATCGGGCAGCAAGTACACGACCTTATCAACGCCGCTGCGCTCAATCCCAGTAACATTGCCCGCTGCATCAAACTTCACAGCCAAAACGCCATGCGTGTTGATCTTTGGCCGTACAAAGGGGCGGCGGCCTGTCACGCTGGAGACATAATACCAGGTTGGATCGCCATATTGGCTGGTGAAAGTCGGGCGGCCTAGTGTCCCTTCGACAGAGCGCTGATTGTCGATCCCCGGCTGAACCGTATCCAGCAGCACATTATCAGCAATATAGCCGCGCGTCTCTCTGATGGAAGAGCATCCCGACAGCGCAACAGCGCTGCCAAGAATCAAACACGAAAGGGCTATTTTCTTCATTGTCACTCGCCGAAATTCCTTCACGCACCGGCCATACCTATAGGCCAGTTGTTTGTCCCGCTCATAAAGCGCTGACCCCCGCCTTGCAATCGCTATAGACGAATAGGCCGGGCACGGATTGGCGATGCGCGATTGAATTGCGGGTGAACAACCCCATCACACCTTTGCGCTGACTTGCGGAACAGATTGGCGCGGTTATGGGTTTGGTGATGGGAGTGCGCGGGCGAATCCTCGCATGTAGCCTCCAAACCACATGCAATTCATGCGAAAGTCCCGGTCTTAATGTCGTTCCTATCCCGTCTGCTTGGCACTGCTCCTGATCCGCGAGAGACGATCCGCCCGCTATGGCACCGCGTTGTTGAACTGGCGCGGGAACCTTCGTTTTATTCCACTTGCGGGGTTGCTGATACGGTGGGCGGGCGCTTTGACCTGATCACCGCCGTGCTGTGCACAGTCATGGTGCGGATCGAGGCTTCCGAAATGCGTGCGGAAAGCGCTTTGCTCGCCGAATTGTTCGTTGAAGATATGGACGGGCAATTGCGCGAATTTGGCGTCAATGATGTGGTGGTCGGCAAACGGATCGGCAAATTGATGAGCGTTCTGGGCGGGCGCCTCGGCGCGTATCGCAGCGCTTTGGTCAACAAGGATGCTGACAAATTAACGGCTGCGGTCGCTCGCAATGTCACTTTTAGCGAAGGAGCAAATGAGGACGAAGCAGCGCAATGCGTTGCGGGCAAGTTGCTGAAAATGGCGGAGCGACTGGAAGGTCGCAGCGATGATGAAATCATCAAGGCGAGCGGTATCTGGTGAACGCTGATACGCCGCCGCTCCAAACCGGTGAGCCCGAGTTTTCGAGGCTTCAAAAAACCCGTGCGCTTGCCGCAGACCCGGTCAAGTTAGAAGCCAATGCAGACGAGTGCGCACTGCTTGCCAAAAGATTTGGCATTGCCGCCATCAAGCACCTTACAGCGCAAGTGTCGCTGGAAAAGACCGGAGCAGGCATCTCAGCAAAAGGGCCATTGGAAGCGCATATCACGCAAACATGTGCAGTCTCTGGCGAGGATTTTCGCGTCACCATCAAAGAAGAGCTTGATCTTATATTCGTCGAAGAGGCTGTCCTTGCATCGCGCGATGCGGGCGAGGTGAACGAGGATGGCGCGATAGAAATCAACCTGTTTGCAGATGAGGCCGATGAAATCGGTTATTCCGGTGACACATTCGATCTGGGCGAAGCGGTGGCGCAATCTTTGGGCCTAGCCATCGATCCTTATGCGGAAGGTCCCGACGCAGATGCCGCCCGCCAAGACGCCGGAATAGCAGACGAAACCGCCCCCAGCGGACCTCTGGCTGATGCGCTTAGCGAGGCCTTAAAGAAGAAATAGAGGTTACGGCTCGGTCTGATCCGCGGCACTTGCAGCCGCTTCCAAATAGGGAATTGTCTCTACCAGCTCATATCCGGGCATACGCTCGGCAAAATGCCGCAACCATGTGGCATGGCCGCTTCCGGCAATGACGAGCACTCTATCACCCGGTTCCGCAATCATGTCGATTTTGCCGAACATCTTGGCGTTGCGCATATACCAATAGGCGTTGAGCTCTGCGCCTGCCTGATTATCGCCGTCGCCAATGGGGATCAGCGCATAATAAAGCTTATCATGCTGGGCAGCGAGCTTTGCGCCATCATTGTGCGTTATCAGCGATTTCGCGACCGAGATATCGGCAAGATCATCCTCATAATCGTCCGCGCCTGCGCGAACTTCGGCGATCAACTTCGTCAAAATAGGCATTTGTCCATTGGCTTCAGCCGCCGCCTGAACTTTGCCCATAGGGAAGTAATCGGGCTCCCCTTCCCCGCCGCGCTCATCGTAACCGTAGACGGCATCATGCCCCAGCTTCAAAGCCAAACGATACCCCACTTGGACCGTCTCATTGCGCGATGATGTCATCAGCTCGATTGCCCTGGAGTACCCTTCCATTTCGAACGATGGAGCCGATGCTTCGTTCTCAACCGCAATTTTTGTGGGCGCCCATTCAGCAAGGCTGGTCGCAAGCTGTTCAAGCTCCTTCTGGCGTTTGGGCGCAAGCATGTCGTCAACCTCGACATTCACCAGATCCTGCCCCGGATTGGCAAAGTGATAGGTGCCAAGGATCATAACTTGAATGGGTTTTACAGGATCGTCTGTGGGCGCAGATTGATCAAGAGGCTCTTCAGCAGCAACCAAAGACGCGCTGACTACAGCCAATACACCAATCGCACTTTGAACCCATTTCATAACGAACCCTCCCGTGTGTTATCTGGATAATACACAGGGGATTATTGAGGTCAATATTGCTGACTAAAACCTGACTTAGAACGGAATATCATCATCCAGATCATCATAGCCGCCACCGGATCCTCCGCCCGATCCGCCGCCACCTTGGTTCCAGCCGCCTCCGGCGCCAGAGCCCCCGACGCCACCATTTCCGCCGCCGCCATAGCCGCCACCGCCACCGCCACCGCCGCCGCCATCTGATCGGCCATCGAGCATGGTGAGTGTTCCGCCGAGACCTTGGATCACAACTTCGGTGGAGTAGCGATCATTGCCGCTTTGATCTTGCCATTTGCGGGTTTGCAGCTTGCCCTCGATAAAGACTTTAGAACCTTTTTTGAGGTAGCGTTCCACCACATTTACAAGGCCATCAGAAAAGATCGCGACAGTGTGCCATTCGGTTTTTTCGCGGCGTTCGCCAGTGTTTTTATCTTTCCAGTTTTCGGATGTAGCAATGCGCAAATTGGCGACGCGCCCGCCATTTTGGAAACTGCGGATTTCAGGGTCTGCGCCCAGATTGCCGATTAGCATCACTTTGTTGAGCGAGCCTGCCATTTTCGTATTTCCTTCCCATCAAAGCGATTCTTGATCCTGTAATAGGACAGGGTAGCGCGCCGCGCTATTCGCGCCGCATCTTTTCCACGTGATTACGGGAAGTTTATGCTGGAAGGGGAGAAGGCGTCTTTCTGTAGGCGGGGATCGCAGCGCGGCCACTCCGAGTTTTTGTTAGGTGCGCTCAGGCATCCGCCTGAGCTTTGCCGTAGCCACCCGCTCCCTCCACCCTTCCACCCGGATAGTAACCCGGTGTGATAATCCGGGTGGAAGGGTGGAGGGAGCGGGTGGCTACGGCGTGAGCGTTAGCGAACATAAACAAAAACTCGGAGGGGCCCGGCGTGAGCGCAGCGAACACAAAAAACTAACGCGAAGGATATCTCAAGCGGCCAAGAAAACGCGTCAGGCTGGGCAATTCCACATCGCGGCTGGTCAATTGGTGTTTAAATTTCTCAAACTTCATCACGCCATCAATGCGGCGGTCGAGAAATTCATAGGTTTTTGCTTTGCCTTCGCTGTCATCATTGACGAACACCGCCAAAGTTGCCGAGTAAATCCCAGCTAGGATCGCGCGCTTTGTGTAGTGGTTGTAATCTGTCGCAGTGTCCCCTGCGAGCCGCCACATAATGTCAGCCGTATTCCAGCCCCACTTGAGGCTTTGCGGAGCGTTTTGCGGCATAGCCATGATCGACAAAGCGCGCCGCACGGCTTCATCAATATCGGCCACAGCTTCCAACCGGAACTCCACCAAAGTGCGAATACGCTCACGGATTTTAAGTTCGGCCAGTTTTTCTTGGGGCCATTCTTTTTCCATCGCCTGATCGACAGAGGCAATCCAAGCCTCAATCATCTGCATTGCGCCGCCTTTGAAAGCGAGCTTTGCGACATCCACATCAGCGCCCGCCATTTCAGCAGCGGCTTCAAGCGCGGTTTCATTCCAACCATCAAAGATGGCGGAGGCAGCAATATCGGGAGCAAGCGCAATGCGCAGCTCTTCCAAAGTCATGTCGGCAAAATCAGGCGTGTCTGTCATGTTAGAAAGAAGGCCCGTATTGCTTTGGGGTTCCCGTTTTTTCGCGTTCAGCGTCTGCAGCTTCGAATTCCTGCTTCATCAAAAAGTTGCCCTGCATCAATTCCATATAATCGCGCGCGCTGCGGCCTGAATTGTCATTGCGATCAGGATCCGCGCCCTCTTTCAAAAACCGCGCGACCAATGGAACGCTGCGCTGGTGTACGGCTGCAATTAGCGGGGTTTCACCCTGACTATCGGCCACATCAATGCTTGCGCCTTTTTTGATCAACTCTTCCACGCCATCGACAAAGTTCATGGTCGTTGCGAGCTGGATGGGGGTTTGCCCTTTATTGTTGCGAATATTGGGGTTTGCGCCGCGTTGCAGGAGAAAGCGCACCCACAAGGTATCGCGCCGCTGCACAACAAGGTGCAGGCCCGTGTCACCCGAGGTGATATCGCGCGTGTTGATAATCGTTGTGCCCGGCTGGTTCAGGATTTCGGTCGCGGCATCGCCATCGCGATCTTTCACCGCTTTTAGGAATTCATAGCCCGGCGAATAAAGTTGCGCGGAGACAGGCAGAGCTGCCGAGATGGCAAGCACCGTTCCTGTGGCAATCGCCAAAGCCACACCCATATTCCGGGCAAGGTTATGAAAAATCGAGACAGCCAAGCCTTGATCCCTTTCGATAATCTGTCAAATCAACCCTGTTAAAAGCCGCATGGGCCTTTGCCCTATCGCCTTTGCATAAGACCCAGTTAGCAGAGCATGAACACCCAAGCCAAGCCTTCAGATCAGATCACACGCAACCCTGTTCGCAATGCTCTTGCGGCGATATGCGCTCTGGGCCTCAGCCTTGCTGCCTGCACCAATGAGCCGATGCCATCAGAAGACCCCCCATTGGCTGGCGCGACCATTGGCGGCGAATTTGAGCTGGAGGGCCCTGATGGCAAAACCGTGCGCTGGGCTGATTTCAAAGACCAATACCGGATCGTCTATTTCGGCTATGCCTTTTGCCCTGACATCTGCCCAACGGATGTTCAGCGCATGATCCAAGGCCTCAACATCGCAAGTGAGCGCACACCCGATATCGAATATTCTGTAACGCCAATTTTCATCTCCATCGATCCAGAACGCGACACACGAGCCGTGGTCGATGAATTTACCAATGCCTTTTCCAACAGGCTTATTGGCCTTACTGGGACGCCTGAACAAATTCGCGCCGCAGCTGACGCGTTCAAAGTCTATTACGAACGCGGCGATGATGTGGGCGATGGCAGCTATTTGATGAACCATTCCAACGTCGTCTATCTGTTCGATATGGAAGGAAAACCGCTCGCCACCCTGCCGGTTGATCTGGGGCCTGAGGCTGTTGCTGATGAAATCGAAAAATGGGTGAGTTAAGAGACACCTTCTGGGAACTCCCCCTCGCCGATTTGACCCGCGCGGAATGGGAGGCGTTGTGTGATGGCTGCGGGCAATGCTGTACGCACAAAATCGAGGACGCCGATACAGGCGCAATCGAGCACACGAACGTCGCGTGCAAATTGCTCGACACAGGCAGCGCGCAATGCGCAGACTATCGCAATCGCAAAGCCTTTGTACCCGATTGCCTACGACTGACTTTGGCGATTGTCGAAGATGTGCCGTGGCTCCCTGCCACTTGCGCCTATCGTATCAGGGCTGCGGGCAGGCCTTTGCCGCAATGGCATTATCTCATAAGCGGTGATCGCGATGATGTGGTGCGCGCAGGCGTTTCGGTCGCAGGCCGCGTGGTGAGCGAGACAGATGCGGGGCCGCTCGAACACCATATCGTGGAATGGGG
>JBCAZT010000075.1:0-14069 GCA_038532855.1 Pseudomonadota bacterium | reverse complement strand
ACAAGGTGTGGCGGGGCTTGGTCTTTCGCTGCCTTTTTTGAGCGCATGCGGAGCGGCTCCTGCGCAAGCCAAAAAGAGCTTCCGCATCTCCAAAACAGAGGCGCAATGGCGCAAGGTTTTGACAAAGTCGGAATATTACATTTTGCGCGATGCCGGAACAGAGCGCGCCTACACATCGCCGCTCAATAAAGAAAAACGCAAAGGCACTTATGTGTGCGCGGGCTGCAAGAACCGCCTGTATTCCTCAGCCCACAAATATGACAGCAAAACTGGTTGGCCCAGCTTTTACAAAGCTATCGATAGCGGCGCGGTGGGAACAAGCACCGATTATAAGATCGGATACCCTCGCACCGAAGTGCACTGCGCAGATTGCGGCGGGCATTTGGGGCATATTTTTGGCGACGGCCCTAAACCCACTGGCAAGCGCCATTGCATCAACGGCCTGGCGATGGACTTCATCCCGGCCTAGAGCCGGATAGGGACTTCGTCCCGGCTTAGGGTTTGACACGCCAGGCTTTTAGAGAGCTATCTTCGCCCAGATCGACAGGTTCCAACCAATCTGGCGCATCGCCAAACGCAAGCGTTGCAATAAAGCCTTCGGGCGCCTCTTTTTGAAAGGCTTTTGGCTCCCCGCGGCTTTCGCACACGACGACATATTCGGTCCCGCGCTCGCGCAGCTTTTCGCGCGCGTCCTCAACAGAAGCGAGCCCCGTTTCAATCACAAATTTCATCGCCTGATCGCCGCGGTGATGCGCGGTTGCAATGACGCTATGGTGCGTGCCGAGAAGAATACGCGGGCCAAGATCAAGCGGCGCATAAATCTCCGTTTCGGCGAACGCATTTAACAAATGCGCGCTGTCAGCCATGGGGCATTTAGGAAGTTGCTCCTTATCCGCGCTTACTTCGTTACCGGTTATCTTTGCATGCGCTTTTTCAGCACTCGCCAAAAACGAAACCGGCACAATCGGCACCAGCACGCACAGCACACCCATTACGGCGGACACCCGGTAAACCGGTCGATCCATTTTGCGGATCGCTTTCACCCATTGCCCGATTTGCCAAGCAAGCGGCGGTGCAGCGAGCGCACAAGCCACCGCGCCTGCGCGTGCAACCAGCAAGGATACGCAAATCGCCGCGGCCAAGAGCACTGCATAATCAATCCAAAACCGGCGCAGCCAATCGCGCGATTGGCCAATCAGATTGGCGACTGCAATCAAGGCAATCATCGGGGTTATTGCAAATTGCAACGCAACTTCGATCTTTTGCCGCCATATGGGCTGACCTTCTGCCACTCTTACAAGCCAGAAATCAGCAACCAAGGGATCAAGATCACCAAATCCCCCTCCCGTTACGCAATGCGGCGCTGCAAACAGCATAATGCCAATAGCGCCAGCACCCGCAGCCCCAAAACCGCACAGCAAGAGCGCGCGCGGTATCGGTTCAATCCGCGCGGTGATGGTCAACACTACCGCGCCCCATGCAAACATCGCCAAATGCGCAGGTCCAATAGCATCGCAGTAAACCTGCAAATCGCTCAATCCCTTTGTCAGCAAAAACAGGGCAATACTGGTTCCAGCGAGGCTTTGAATGCCTGTCTCCAGCAACACACGCTCTTTTCGATCACGCAGCCAACGCCAAGCGAGAAGCGCAAAGAAAGCGGCGGCAAAAGGAAGCCCTTCGATAGAAATCGAAAGCCACGTTGCCAAAGATGCGCCAATTATGAATCCGCCCAATCGCTCTGACCGGGCCATCAATCCGTTTACAGCCGCCAAGGCGCAGACAATCTGCCAACCATGGTGATCGATACGCATCGGACCCATTTGGAATATCAAAGGGATAGAAAACGCGAATATCAGATAGGCCCAATTCGCTGTTTCCTGTCCCAATAGACGCCACGCAATCCTTGCCGCCAGCATCATGGCGATACCCATGGTTAGAAGCGGCACGAATAGTACAGCGATTGCCTCTGCCCAATCGCTTCCCAAGAGCGGTGTGAGAGCAAGAATAATCAGATAAATCGGCAGATCCACAAGGCGTGACCAGTGCATGGGCACTCCGCCATCGCTCGCATTGATACGGTACTGTGTTGCATCGAACCAACTCTGCCCGCCAATCAGATCGCGCACCTGAACCAGGCGTAAAATATCGTCGGGACCCATGGATTGGAAACCGGTGATTTTGCTGGAATGAAACCACAGCAGAAACGCACAAACCACCATCCAAGCCAGCGCGGTGCGAATAAGGAAATCCGCCGGAAAGGCCCCCAGACGACGTTCGATCATCATTTCATTCACGGAGCAATCCTCATCCGCTCGATTGCTGGCGAAAGACGATGCGGCTGCGGATAAGCCAAGTGGCTGTGAAGCTCACAAAAATGGCGGCTACTTTGGCAATGCGCGGATCAATTCCAGCCCAATCGCCAGCGCCCACAATCGCGGTGGTCAAACCAAGACCAACCAGCGCTGAGATAACAAACAAGGCTTTTTGGCGGGTGCGCGCCATGCCTCCACTGGCCACTGTATCTTGAAAAACTGTCCGGCTTGAAAGCAGCCAATGGGCCAAAATACCCAGTGAATACCCCATAGCCGATGCAGGCGCAGGCGCGATGCCGATTGACATGAAACCCAGAAACGATCCTACATCCACCGCCAGCGCGCCAACACTGGCAAGCAGGTAGCGCGCCAGCTGAAAATCACGCAGTTTTGCGGCAAGATTGGTCAATTGATCGTTCATAGCGGGGCCGCTGGAATTCACCTTTCATGCCGAATAGGCGTTAGGCGGACTTTCGAATGTCCTCATCCGCTTCATCTTCAGATTTCAGACGCTCAGGCACACCGCGCAGGGAAGTGAGCGCTGCGACCTGATCATCGGTTAGCGGTTTGGTTTCAGTGCCTTGTGAAGCTTCACGCGCTGCGATCGTGGTTTCATCACCTTCGTCGCCCGCTTCATGATATTCCGCATCTTCATTGACGCACCACGTGTCATAGAGGCGCTTACCCGCGAGAATGTTCTCAACCGTCAGCATCGCTGTCATCATGGCGTGGTCTTGATTGTTGTAGCGGTGCATCCCGTTGCGGCCCACAAGGTGTAAGGTCGGGTGCTTTTCTTCCAGCTCAACGCGCATAGCCTGCACATTGGCTTCGTAATCATCATCGTAAACAGGATACGCTTTTTCCTGCCGGACAACCGCACCTTTCACGACCATTTTTGGATCGCAAAGGCCAAGGATTTCCATTTCCTTGGTCGCTTGTGCAACCAAGTCTTCGTCAGACGATGACCACAGGCCGTCCCCTTCAAAACAGAAATATTCAAGACCCACACACGCCATTTCATCGTCCGGGATCATTTCAGGCGACCAGCTGCGGAAGTTCTGCACGCGGCCAACCTGCACCCGGTCATCATGGATATAGATCCAGTTGTCGGGAAACAGGTCTTCTGATTTCACCATCAAAGCGACGGTAAGGAAGTCCCGATAGCGCAGTTTGTTAGCCTCAAGAGAGGACTGCGGCAGCGGGTGGATGCGCTTGGACAGTTCGCGCATAGGTGCAGAGCTGATCGCGTGTTTCGCGTGGACCTGCACTTTGCCATTCGCGCCAGAGGCGGTCATCGACCAGCCGCCTTGTCCATCGCTCGCCAATTGATCGAGGCCGTACCCCATCAACACCTCGCCTTTGCCCGTTGCATGGATGTGATCGCGCGCTGCATCCCACATCATGCCGGGGCCAAGCCGCGGATAACGGAATGTCTCCAGCAGCGTTTTGACTTCCTGGCCGTCATTAGGTCTTTTGTTGAGGCCCAGCGAACGCTTCAAACCATCAGTCACAGCATTCCAAAGCGAGAGCCCTTTGATGCGCTGCGCGGCCCAATCCGCGCTCATTTCATCACACGGCATACCCCACACTTTTTCAGTGTAGGTCTTGAAGAAAATCGAATAGAGTTTCTTGCCAAATTGATTGGTGGTCCAATCCTCAAAGCTTTTCACGTCTTTGATGGGAAACAGCTTATAGCGCAGATAGCTGAGCATGCAGGCGGTCGAACGCAGAATGCCGAGGTTCGACAAAGCCTCAAACGCGCGCAGCGGGTAGCTGTAGAATTTGCCTTCGTAATAAATGCGGCTCATCCGGGGACGCTGGATGAAATCATCAGGCAGGATCTCATTCCACAGGTCTACAACCTGCTGTGATTTTGAGAAGAAACGGTGTCCGCCAATGTCAAAACGGTACCCTTCATGCTCGACTGTGCGGCTGATCCCGCCAACATAGGTTTCATCTTTTTCGATGATCGCGACAGTTTTGCCCTGCTTGGTAAGCAAATAGCCGGCCGTAAGGCCAGCAGGCCCCGCGCCGATAATCGCGACATCGACATCAAGAATGCCCGAATTTGTATTGGAATTAAGATCAGCTTTGTGCTGCGACATTGAAACCCCCGTTAAAGGCGCCCAGAACGCGCGGCTTCGCGCACCGGATCACGCTCCGGAGTGAAGGAAAATGGTTAGCGAACTGTAAATCTCGCCCCAAAACTCGCACTTTTTCGTGATTTTGAGCCGTCTCCAGGGCTTAGAGTCGGAAGCCTAGATCATTGAGCAGCAAGCATGGGCGATTGAAGCCCCACACACAGCTTGGCAAAATCATGCATCGAAAAGGTATCGTCAAAGACAATGCCGTAAGCATTGTCGCGGCGCCAACGCACTCTTGCCTCGATCTCGGCAAATGCTTTTGCCCCTTCACCGCCAGCCAACCGAACAGGCTGACCGATGGCGAACAGCCCATCGCATTCAATCCGGGCGCCCTGCTGGGAGAAATTTTCCACCACGCCTTCCCAGGTCTCTCCGTTCGCAGTCACAGTAACCGGGAAAAACAAAACAAAGCGCAAAGGACGCTTGGGATAAGCGCTGGTTTCATCGATCAATTGCTCAACATCGACCGAATCCACAAATTCAAATGCAGCCTCAGCCTCGCAGCTGCGAACGGGGCGCAGCTCATACTGATGCCCGTTTGGCAATTGCAGCGCCATTTGCGGTTCGTCAGGTAGCTTGTGAAAAAGCCGAACTCGCACCCCGCTGCGCGAAACATCACGCACCACGCAGACGAACTCGCCCTGTTTTGTGATGACCTTTGCCGGCCTGATCAGAGTTTGGACGCGCGGCTCACGCTCGACAAGCGCATCAACTGCCTCTGCCGCTTCCGTTCCGCCGACCTCAATCGGCGTCTGGGATTGATCTTCCCTTATCGGAACTGCTGAATGTTCCATATTCTTGCCCCACTACGTGCCCAATGCACCGGCTTGCGCTGCTGATGGTATACTTTGCTCTCGTAAAGAAGGTTGATCTAATAATCGGTTAAAGCGGAGCTAAGACTTTGTCGCATGAGGCAGCCAAATAGTAACTCAAAAGTATGAATGAGCGTCTGCAATGGTGCGGGTGGCACGATGGATGACGATGCGAGGTACCTGCTCGAGGCTTTGGGTTTCACGGGAGAGTGAGTTAGGGCGCCAATTTAGGTGCACTGTCACCGCCGGACCAACATAGGGTGACAAAGGTTACACAGTGTAACCCAGTTTCACGCCGTTTTTGGTCTATTTATCAGAGCTATGGGTGTGGCAAGAGAGGGTTACACTTCTCCAACATAAAACGCCTTTCGCTCGGGTTTGGGGGTTCAGTTTTGAAAGAGCCGACAGCGAGTGTGACGAGCAAAAGCAATGTAGGAAAGTGGTTCAAGCAAATCAAAAGCCGCCATTCCGCTTTCGTTTAGTGTCACGCCAATGAGGAACGTCGCAATCTGGGGGTGGGAGCGGACGTCACACTTCTAACCATTCTAGGCCACCGGGTAAGCTATCTGCGGCATAATCGACTTGGAGCACGCGTCTGCTACTTGGCTCCGACGCAGCATCCGACGCGTGAAGGATGGGTGTTGAATAAAGCCAAATATCTCCCGCTTCGGCCAAACAGGACTTCGTGACGCAGGCCCCCACAACCGCTTCAATTTCGTCAACAGATATGCGACCCTGTGAATGCGAGCCGGAAGCGATAAGTAACGGGGCGTTAGTCGAGGGCACAGCGTCAAGATGCGCACGTAGAGTGACCATTCGTTCGAGAAAGTCGAATGGAGGTGCGACGTGTTTCATGCCACTTTTGATCGTCCAAGGACCGAAACCGGATACCTCACGCTTTTCTCTCACGCAGATCGTTCGATCCTGATGCCAAGCAAGGGACCAGTTGGTTTCTGGAGATTTGTTAAAGAGGATTGCGCGAACTGCTTTGGCTTTGCGACCCAAGATTGATGCGGCGACTTCACCAATGCAGCCATCAACGCTGAGTATTGGCCTTAGCGCCTCGATGCCACTTATACGGACACCTGCGTCGTTAGGCGGCAGGTCCGCAAGCGCTGCTTCCAAATTGTCAATGCAAGGCTTCAGAGCACCTTTAAATAGCTGCGCTCCATCAACCTTGAAATCGAGTGAATTTCGGTCATCCATTGCGTGAACTCTAGCTCTTGGCGAGGTCGTTACGCAATGTCAGCAAATGGGTCGAAAACCGACAGACCGCTTTCGTCCTACGCGCAACCGTCCCTAAAGCGTCTGCCCATCATCCAGCACAAAGTCGGCGCCAGTCACAAACTCTGCTGCATCCGAGCATAGAAATAGCACTGGCCCATCCAGCCCTTCCTCGCCCATCAAGCGGCGTTTGGGAAAGCGGCTTATTTGCTTTTTGCCGGGCTCTGTGTCGAACCATTCATCATTGATGGCTGTGCGGATATAGCCCGGTGAGATCGTGTTGACGCAAATCCCGGCGCGCGCCCATTCGCGGGCCAAGCTGCGCGCGGCTTGGACAACGCCTGCTTTGCTTGCGGCATAGGCGACAAGGCCGGGGGATGGCTCAAACGCGGTGATTGAGGCGACCATAACGATCCGGCCATTGGGCGTTCCATTGGCCATCATCCGCTTTGCGCCTTCGCGCGCTGTCAGGATCGCCCCTTTCAAATTGATGGCGAGCGTCTGTTCGATTTCCGCTTCGGAAACGGTGGTGGCCATGCCATTGCCATCCACGCCCGCATTGGCGATCACCGTGTTGATCGGCCCCAGCGCACTTTCGGCGTCATCAAAGCCAGCGATGACATCCGCCTCGCGCGCGACATCCATGCTTACAGCCGCTGCCGCATCGCCAATTTCGCTTGCCAAAGCTTCGAGCCGATCCTTTCGCCGCGCACCCAAAGCAACGCGTGCGCCGTTGGCGGCAAGGATACGGCCAAAGCGCGAGCCAAGCCCCGAAGACGCACCGGTGATAAGCGCGGTGCGCCCTGACAAATCAACAGAAAGGGTCATGGGAGCCTTACTTTTTTACGGGCAGTTCGCCGGTCATGTACTTGTTCAATGTCGTGTTGAAATGGCGCACGCGGCTGTCTTGATACGCGCCCAATTCCATCACGCCATTGGCAGAGGCTTTCATGCCGGTTTGCACATGCGGCAGGTTCGCCATGTCCTGATCGAACACACCGGCAAGCGCTTCGCCCATAACATCTTTCGCCCAAGCCCATGGCTGGTCGTTAGGAATGACGACTTTTTCAGCAGCCTTGGGCGTTTTCTCACCCTTAGGCGTGCGCATCAAAACGCGGATTTCCATGGTGCAGGTGTCAGCATTTTTGCCCGGCAACCAGCGATAACAAAGCTGCGGCACATGCCCGCCCCATGGCGCAAAATTGGGGAAGATGTTGTAGGTAAAATTGTCCAGCATCTCGCTGTCGGTCATTTCTGAATAATCATATCCATCACGCTCGCTAAAGGCCTGACGGTTGGTTTCAGCAAGCACTTTGCGCGCCAAGAATGGATCATCGGCATCAAACATTGCGATGGTTTCATCATCGCCGCTGTTACGGTGACGCGTGTCTCCACCTTTGCCCGAAAATTCCGCCATTTTATCGAGGATATATTGCTGATCTTTGCCTTCGATATGGGGGCTCAACACGCCTGATGGTGTGATCGCGCGGTTAAAATTGTCACCATAAAGGTCATAACGCGTGTTCGCATCGCCGAGGAAGGGTAGCAATTGGGGGTGCGTCGTGACCGAATGCCACGCTTCCATGAAAGCTTCAGATGTCGCTTTCCAATTGGCGGGAATCTCGCGTTCAACCCACATCGCGGTGAAGCAATCATCGAGGTGGTAGTTTTCGTACTGATCAAGCACTGGGCCAACCCATTCCTTGAACTCAGGAATGTCGGGGTTTTCAGTGATCATGATAAAGCCTTGCCAAATGTTCACGCGAACTTCGGGCAGGCTCATATCCTTGCCTTCGAGATGCTTGAAATCCCATGCGCAGGGAATCTCTTTCAAAGAGCCATCATTGTTCCATGTGAAGCCATGGAACCCGCAGCGCATCTGCGTGCGGTTGCCTGCTTTGTCGACAAGCCGACGCCCGCGGTGAAGGCAAACATTATAGAATGCGCGCACTCCGCCATCTTTCTGGCGGATGAGGACAAAGCTCTTGTCTGCAATCTCGAACACCACCTGATCGCCGGGTTCAGGCAATTCTTCGTTGCGAGCGGCAAACAGCCAAACATTGGGCCACAGCTTTTCGCGTTCTTCAGCGGCAAATTCCTCGCTGACATAGGGCGCGATCGGCAGCGGATCGGTGGGCATGTCGCGATGCGATTCCTCGAAAAGATAATCGGGCGCAGGGCGCGAATCGTTTTCGAGCATATCGGTGTAGCTTGTGCCGGGGCAGCGTTCTCCAGCGGTGATTTTCGTTGCTTCGTTCATAACGGCCTCGATCCCTTTCCTCGCACTTTGCGCAGTGTCATCTTGGGAAGATATCACACATTTTTGGCTTCAGCTTACACTATCGGATTGGAGAGGACGCATGGGACGCAACACAGGCATTTCAGAGCTTGGAGACGTGATGCAGCTGGCCTTTGTGCCGGATGATTTTGATGCAGCGGTCAAACACTGGACCCAAAATATGGGCGTTGGCCCCTTCTTTCTGATGGAGGGCATTCATCTGGAAGGCATGACATACAAAGGGACACCGACAGATGCGGTGTTCGATCTGGCGCTTGCGTATTGGGGGGATATCCAGATTGAACTGATCCGCCCGCGCGATGATCACCCTTCTATTTATAAAGGCGAATATGCAGACGTGAATGGCGGGCTGCATCATGTGTGCATTCTGGTCGATGATATGGAGCAGGCGCGCAAAGTGTGCGCGGACCGCGGCGCTGAGATCGTGATCGAGGGCACTTTGGGCGCAACCAAAGTGATCTATGTCGATCCGGGGCCCAATGCAGGGGGCGGGCCGGGCTCTTTGGTCGAAATCTTAGAGCAAGACCCCGATGGCCCCGATCTGTTTGGCATGATCAAAGCGGCTGGCGTTGATTGGGATGGCTCAGAGCCATTGCGAAAATTGGGGTAGCGATAGGGGTGACAATGGAAGGTCAGCTTGCGCCTCGGTTGCCGACGTTTTCTCCAGCTTTAGCCAAACGGTGCACCACTGCTTTGGTGGCTGGGCCGCTTCATTCACGAATGTAGGGCAGCCAGAGCAAGATCGAACACCCATTGCCAGCAGAAGATTTGCTCCAAAGGTTCCCGCGCAGAGCTCTCGCGCGGGCCTGCATGTTGCTAAGCCCTTTTCCGGGCGATTCATTCACAGAATCGAACCCGCGACCATTGTCGATAGTGTAGGTGACAATGCCGTTCACACCATTATGAACGCGCTCTTTGCAACCGATGGTCATCTCAGAGGCATTGGAATGGCTCAGCACATTAGCGATCGCCTCTTGCATGATCCTTAGCACGTGAAGCGCGTTGGTCGGATCAAGCCATTCAATCGGCTGGCATTCGCCCACCTCCCATTTGCAGTCTATCCCTGCATCGGCAAGGTCGCCTGCCAAGCGATGGCGAAGGTTTCCAATTAGCGTGACGATATCGCCTTCTACTGGCTCAAGCGAGTCCACCGTAATCTTAAGATCGGACAAGGCGCCGCTCAGCGTCTTGATTGTACTTTCCGGCAGGTTTTGCGACCGCGCCACGGTCAATGCCGTAATGAGATTCGAGCCGATCCCATCATGCATTTCCTGCATAATGCGCTCGCGCTCGCCCGCTAGGGTCTGCTCGACAAGAAGGTCGCGTCTCGCCCTTTCACTGGCCGCAAGATCTGCGGTTGCCTCTGCT
Source organism: Pseudomonadota bacterium (assembly GCA_038532855.1). Taxonomy (GTDB): domain Bacteria; phylum Pseudomonadota; class Alphaproteobacteria; order Sphingomonadales; family Sphingomonadaceae; genus Erythrobacter. The sequence continues at coordinate 3,910 of JBCAZT010000075.1, read as the reverse complement.
ACACGTTCTTCGAGCAAAATGTTTGTTCTTCTAAGGTGGGCGAATGCATCAAGCGCCCGCCTGCCAAACGAAACGACAAAAGCGAGTGTGTAAAATAATCCGCTGAATGTTGCCGCATATGTGGCGGTCCCATCGCCGCTATATCTGACGGCCATAGCCAGATCATAAAATGACGCCAGCGGCGCAGCCATCATCACAAAGCCCAGCAGACCATGTTCAATATCGCGATACTTGACCAAGTCTCGAAACCCCATGATCGCTATCGCCGTCACAATAATCATGGTTGGTAGATAGACGATGAGGTCCGTGGTTACTCCGCTTGAGTGAATGGCGATAAGCACGAAGCCCAAAACAAACATTCCTACGATCAACCATTTGCGATGCGGAACTTGTGTGAAATAGAAATAGAAGGCCGCCGTTGCCGCAGTCGCGAAGTAAGACGCATGGATATGCAGAGTCGTGAAGACAGCCATCCCGAACGGGTTCAGCTCGATTGGGGTTTCTCCAATGTAATATTGGAAATTTCTCAGGAACCATAGGACAGTCGAGATTGCCAGCCAAAGCAGTTCGATCTCTTGCCTTCGTCCAAGCCAGAAAAGGAAGGCGAGCAGCCCGACCAAGACCATTGTGAAATTGGCCAGGCTGGGCGCTGTGACCTGCCAGAAATATTTGGTGTTGTAGTAGCCCTGCAAAGCGCCATGCGATCCCACCATCACTCTGCCAATGGCCAGTGATTCCTGCGAATAGGCTTCAATCACCAGTTCGTTTGAACCGGACTTGATCAGATTTGACGGAAGAGGAATGAGTATTGGTTGGTACCAAGTGTTTTTCTGATCGCTAGCCTCTGCGAAATTGCGAAAAACCTGAACGCCATTCAACCGCACGGTTATATTGTTGCGCGTGCTGATTGTGTAAAGAGCAAGGGGTTCTTGGCCGAAACCTTCGCTATTGAAGCGGAACCGTCCGGCAAGGCTGTGATAATCGCCAAACTTCCATCCGGTATCCAGCATGCGGTGGATGTTGGGATTGGGGCGTTTGATCCATCCTTCGCCGGGAAAACTGATCCCGTCGGATAGTGTGAACTCTCCTTCGGTAAATTCAATCACTGTTCCGGGCAAACTCTCAACGCGTTCATAGGATGAATGCGGCTGGGCCCACAAGACGCTTGGCAGCGCATGGCAAAGCAGGAATAAAAGGGCGAGACGAGCCAACGTAAGAGCAAGGCTCCCGCTATCTGCCTTCGAGCAATCCCTTGCTTGATGCCTCAAAAAGTGCCTCCGCCCGGCTGTTGACTTCAAGCTTGCGGTAAATGTTTTTGACGTGCGTTCCAATGGTGTGGCTGGAAACACTCAATATGTCTGCGCATTCGGCATTGGTGAATCCGCGCGAGAGCAAGTTGAGAACTTCATACTCGCGCTCTGACAAGGGAGAGATCGCAGGCTCTTGTGGCGCGACTGACCCGGTCTTGACCTCGGCCAGCAATTGCCTCGCAATGACCGGACTGATCGGAGAGCCGCCCTTTCGGATATTGCGGATCGCCTCGATGCAATCCTCGATCCGCTCATCCTTTAGCAGATACCCGCGCGCGCCCGCTCTTACCGCGTCGAGCACTTTGGACTGGTTGGCGAAGATTGTTATGACCAGAATATCGGTATCGCGCCCGGTCAGCACTTCTTGCCGGATCAGATCGATCCCGCTGCCATCGGGCAGACCCAAATCACACAGCAAAACGTCATAGCCGCCCGCCTCGATCATTCCGTTGGCGGCCGCGACATTCTCGGCAACCTCGGTAAGGATCATGTCATCGGCTGCATTGATACCATCGGCCAGCATGGTCCGGATCGTCGGATCATCTTCGACAATAGCAATACGGATCATAGGTCTGCTCCTGCTTTGTGAAGCCTAGGCTACCATTACCTACCCGACAATCCCGCCCACGCCATACCCTGATCGCGGGATGGCCCTCCCCCCTGTGCTCGCCTAACTTTGCCGTTATGTTCGACCGCATGACAACACCCAAGGGGGGAAAGACTATGCGTAAGTTTTTGATGAGTGCAACGGCGTTTGGTGCAATGGCAGCAGCAATGGCTGCGCCGCAAGAGGCGCGGGCGGATGATTGCCTGCTCGACCGCGACAATGACGGTGTGGTTGACGCGGGAACCGATAATGATGCTGGCGCGGATTCAGGCGATGATAACGATAATCTAGCCTGCGGCGTGGGCGCTGAAGCGACGGGCAACTTTTCAACGGCTGTCGGCTCTCTCGCTGAGGCAACAGACCAAGATGCAACCGCGCTCGGGTATGACGCGGAGGCGACAGGTGGGAATGGTGCGACTTCTATCGGTTCGGATAGTCGCGCAACAGGGGCCAACACTACGGCGCTGGGTGATGATGCAACCGCCAATGCAGCGGATGCAACGGCATTGGGGGAGAGTTCAGATGCGTTTGGAATAGCCAGTATTGCTGTCGGCCATGCCGCACGCGCGGACGCTCAAGCTGCGATTGCAATCGGCGTCGATAGTGATGCGACGGGCAATTCCGCCATTGCGCTGGGCGGTGACGGTTTGGATGCCGACAGTATCGGCGCGCAAGCGAGCGGCGGTGAAAGCATTGCGATTGGCGCGGATGCCGCATCGGCTGGCAATGACAGCGTGGCCTTGGGTCATGGTGCCAACACAACGGGTACTGCTGGCGGATCGGTTGCAATTGGGCGTCTTGCATCGGCTCAGAACACGCAAGCAGTTGCAATTGGCCAAACTGCATCCGCAGTCGGAACCAGCAGCACAGCTTTAGGACATTCGGCTGCGGCCAATGCCAATTTCAGCGTGGCTGTTGGGAACAGTGCAAACTCAGCCGGCAATATCAGCACGGCGGTTGGAGCAAGCAGCAGCGCGGGCGGCGCCTTATCATCTGCATTCGGCCGGCTTGCCAATGCCGCAGGCGGGGACTCCATTTCTGTTGGCAACTCCAGCGACGCCACTCAAGTAGGTGCGATCGCGATTGGCGGTGACAGTTTGGACGGCGACACGGATGGCGCGCAAGCAACGGGTGAGCGGGCAATCGCGATAGGAGCAGATGCACTGAGCAGCGGCAGAGATTCCTTGGCGCTGGGTCGAAACGCAAGGGCAACGAATACATCTGCCCTGGCGATTGGAGTGGATTCACAAGCGGCTGGTGCCGGCTCAACAGCAGTGGGTGAGCGGTCCAATGCAGGTCTAAGCGCTACAGCGCTTGGGAAAGACACGACAGCTGGTCAATCCGCGGTGGCCGTGGGTATCGAAGCGGACGCTGCAGTAGCAGCAATCGCCGTGGGAGAGCGCGCAGCTGCAGCAAGCAGCGGCATCGCAATTGGCAAGGATTCCAATTCTGGTGACCGAGCTGTCGCTTCCGGTATTCAGGCGAATGCGTCTGGCCTAGGCTCTATATCAATCGGTGATACTTCTGCTGCCACCGGCGTCTCTTCCATTGCGATTGGCGGCGATGCGGGGGATGCCGATACGCTTGGCGCGCAGGCAACGGCTGACCGCGCTGCTGCCTTTGGCGCGGATGCGAATGCTGCCGGTATTAACTCGCTCGCGCTTGGCGCAACTTCGCTGGGAACGGGAGACGATGCCTCGGCTGTGGGCACCAGTTCGCAAGCGACAGGCTTTGGCAGCGCGGCTTTGGGTCGTAGCGCTTTTGCAACGGGCGCAAGCTCAACCGCTGTGGGCAACAGATCGCGCGCTTTTGGTGCTCGCTCGACCGCTGTGGGACAAGAGGCGCGCGCTACCGAAATACGCTCCACCGCTGTCGGCTTTGCGGCCAATGCCGTGCATGGTCGCTCAACTGCTGTGGGTGCGAATGCAACCACCACGGCTGAGGATCAGGTGACCCTGGGCGGGGCAGGATCAAGCGTTCGCATTGGAGATCT
>JBCAZT010000074.1:0-14148 GCA_038532855.1 Pseudomonadota bacterium | reverse complement strand
CAGATTTACGCGGTCGATAGGCTGTTTTTCCATTTGACCGGCAGCTTGCCCAAAAGGATCGCAGGCATTCGTCTTGGTGAAGTGACAGACGTGCCCGAAAACGATGTCGACTTTGGCCAGAGCGTCGAAGACATCGCCAAATTCTGGTGCGAGCGCGCAGGCATCCCTTATTTGGGCCGGGCGAAAATTGGCCACACTTTAGATAATCATGTGGTGCCTTTCGGACTTGCGGGGCCAGCTGCGCAAACGTAAGCGGCTCGGCAATTCAGGAGAACACAATGCAAGCTTTCGTATTTCCGGGCCAAGGCAGTCAAAAAGTGGGGATGGGTGCAGAACTGGCCGAGGCAAGCCAGTCAGCCCGCGATGTCTTTGCAGAAGTTGATGATGCGCTGAGCCAAAAGCTTTTTGAAACTATGCGCGATGGGCCAGAGGACCAGTTAACGCTCACCGAAAACGCACAGCCTGCAATTATGGCCAATGCGATTGCGACTTTGCGGGTTTTGGAAAATGATTTCGGTGTGAAGCTAGCGGATAAAGCCGATGCGGTCGCTGGGCATTCTTTGGGCGAATACACCGCTTTATGCGCGGCGGGTTCTTTTGATTTGGCAACGACTGCGCGGCTTCTCAAACTGCGCGGACAGGCCATGCAGGCTGCTGTTCCAGTGGGAGAGGGCGCTATGGCAGCATTGCTGGGGGCCGACATCGAAAAAGCAACCGCCTTGGCCGAAGCGGCTGCCGGGGGCGAAGTGTGCGATATTGCCAATGACAATGATCCGACGCAGGTGGTGATTTCAGGCCACAAAGGCGCGATTGAATGCGCAGCTGCAATGGTCAAAGATCACGGGATAAAACGCGGCGTTCTGTTGCCTGTATCTGCTCCCTTCCACTGCTCGCTAATGCAACCCGCCGCAGACCGCATGGCAGAGGCTTTGGCCGAAACGCCGCCCGGTGCTCTCGACGTGCCAATCTACGCCAATGTAACGGCCGCCAAAGTGACCGACCCGCAAGAGGAATGCGCTTTGCTTGTCGGGCAAGTGACAGGCCGCGTACGTTGGCGTGAAAGCGTTTTGGCCATGCGCGAGGCACGGATTGAGAGCTTCGTAGAATTGGGCGGAAAAGTGCTTTCCCCCATGATTGGCCGGATCAATAAAGAGGCGCGAACAACCAGCCTTATCACGATGGAAGACTTGGAAGAATTTGCGAAGGACAACGCATGATCCGATCGATTTTCACGCTGTTTGCAGGGTGCGTGCTGATCATTCTGTCCACACCAACATGGGCGCAGGAGGATCAGTCTCTTGGTTGTTTGAAGACTGGTTACTCTGCCGAAGAACAGATAAAACTGGATGCGTTGCTTCCTGAATTTGATGCTCTTGGCGAAAGCGCGGTTGAAGAAGATCTTGTGGCTATCGTCTACGATGCCGTAACCCGCTGCAGCGAGACTGAAGATTGGTCTGATAAGCAGGTCGAGATGGCTTTAATGCATGAATTTGGCCGGATCAGTGAGATTGCATTCAGCAATTACGGACCTCTTTCTGGAGATGAAATTGCCGGGATAAATTCGGCTCTTGCTAAGGGAAATCGATCTGAAATTTGGGCGACAATCGAAAAGCAGGTTGAAACTGAGATTAACGGTACCGACGAAGAACTGACGAATGCTGCGGATAAAAGAGGAGAAATCCTGCTGGGCCTGTTCGCTTTCGAAGTGGGCTTAGCCGATGATTTGAAAAAGGCGGAATTGCTGGGCGTTTTTCTGAGTTTCAAGGCCATGCAGCGTTGGGCGACACGCGAATTTGAGGCTCAAAAATAGAGCTTTTGGAGAATATACATGTTTGATCTTTCAGGAATGAACGCGCTGGTCACGGGCGCATCGGGCGGGATTGGGTCTGCTATTGCGACTGCGCTTGCCGGGCAGGGCGCTAGGCTTGCTTTGTCGGGTTCTAATGGCGACAAATTGCGCAGCTTTCGCGAACAATTGATTAGCGAAGTGGGGTCGCCAGAAGCGGGCGATCATGTGGAGATCACCTGCAATCTGTCGGATACAACACAAGTCGAAGAATTGATCCCTGCCACGCTCGATACGCTGGGTGGAATTGATATTCTCATCAACAATGCCGGCATTACGCGTGATAACCTTGCGATGCGGATGAAGGATGAAGAGTGGGATCAGGTCATGGCGCTCAATTTAGAAGCGGCCTTTCGTTTGATGCGGGCGAGTGCGCGGCCTATGATGAAGGCGCGCTTTGGCCGGATCATCAATATTACGAGCGTCGTTGGCACAACGGGCAATCCGGGCCAGATGAATTACGCGGCAGCCAAGGCCGGGCTGACGGGTATGACAAAAAGCTTCGCCCAAGAAGTCGCCTCTCGCGGGATTACGGCCAATTGTCTGGCTCCGGGCTTTATTCGCACGGCAATGACGGCTGCTTTGGATGAAAAGCAGCAGGAAACCATCAATGCGCGCATTCCGGCAGGTAAGATGGGTGAGGGCGCTGATATCGGCGCAGGAGCTGTCTATCTCGCCAGCCGTGAGGCAGGATATGTCACGGGACAAACGCTGCACGTGAACGGCGGCATGGCGATGATGGGTTAGATAAAGGGGCACAGACGGGACGATCCCATCCTTATCCCCAAGCTAATATGCGTGTATTGCAGTACAAACTTGCCCGTATTGCGTACCACGCTAAGGTTTTTAGGACGAAATCGGGGTGCAAGATCGATTCCATTGGTCGCGTTCCCATGCAACACGAGTGATAGGCTGAATAGCAATGAAAGCTACGATCGAACGCGCGACGCTTCTTAGGTGTCTCTCACATGTTCAATCGGTGGTTGAACGCCGCAACACCATTCCGATCCTTTCAAACGTCTTGATTGAGGCATCTGAGAGCGGCGACGTCAAAGTAATGGCGACCGATCTTGATTTGCAAGTCGTCGAAACGATGAGCGCTTCGGGCGTGGAAAGCGCGGGCGCGATTACGGTCTCGGCGCATCTTTTGTTCGATATCGCGCGCAAACTGCCCGATGGCAGCCAGGTAAGCCTCGAAACAGCCGAAGATCGTATGGAAATCAAAGCAGGGCGCAGCCGGTTCAAACTGCCGACATTACCGCGCGATGATTTCCCGGTGATCGTCGAAGGGGATTTGCCCACACGGTTTGAATTGCCTGCAAAGACGCTGGCCGAAATGGTTGACCGCACTCGCTTTGCGATCTCAACCGAGGAAACGCGATATTATCTCAACGGTATTTTCCTTCATGTCACGGATGAAGACGCACCCGTTTTGAAGGCAGCGGCCACTGATGGCCACCGGCTTGCGCGTTTTACACTCGCACGTCCTGAAGGTGCAGAAGGCATGCCTGATGTCATCGTGCCGCGCAAAGCTGTTGCAGAATTGCGAAAGCTCTTGGACGAAGCGATGGACGCTGCGGTGCAGATTGATCTGTCGGCAAGCAAAATTCGGTTCACCCTGGGCGGCGAAGGCGGCGTTGTTCTTACTTCAAAGTTGATTGATGGGACCTTCCCCGATTACAGCCGCGTTATTCCGACAGGCAATGACAAGCTGTTGAAAGTCGATCCGAAGTTATTGTTCCAAGGCGTTGATCGTGTTGCCACCATCGCCACTGAGAAAACCCGAGCCGTCAAAATGGGACTGGACACGGACAAAGTCATTTTGTCCGTTACCTCTCCAGACAATGGCACCGCGACAGAGGAATTGGCATCTGAATACCAGTCCGATGGATTTGAGATTGGGTTTAACGCCAATTACCTGAAAGACATTCTTGATCAGATCGACAGCGATGAAGTGGAATTGCATCTAGCCGATGCAGGCGCGCCGACATTGATCCGCAAGGATGAAAGCTCGCCCGCGCTTTATGTGCTGATGCCGATGCGGGTGTAACCCAGAAGGGGCGCGATCATGGCGTCCATGGCCCGCATTCACGGCACGGTTATATCGACGTATACGCGCATTGTGCAGATAACATGCGAAGAAGCGCAGTTGCCGCATGAAACCGTGCCAACCGCTGCGCAGTGCCCTCAGAACCGGCACCCATTCGGGAAAGTGCCTCTGGTGGAACTTGATGGTCTGGAGCTGATCGAAAGCGTTGCCATCACCCATTACATTGATAACGCGCACAATAGCAGGGCGTTGCAGCCCCGCGATCCTGCTCATCGTGCGGTGATGGACAAATGGATTGCGATAGCCAACAATTACCTGTTTCCGATGTTTGAGAACGGCCTCATTATGCCGCTGATAATGCATCGGGTGATGGGCCAACCGCTGGATCCAGAACAAATCAATTCGGCGCTGCCGAGAATTAGCCGTGCGCTTGGATTTTGCGAGATGGAATTGCGTCGCGACAAGGCATGGACTGCGAACGGCTTCACTTTGGCTGATGTGTTTCTGTATCCGGTAATGCGCGCGCTCCAGTTAACGCCTCAGGGCGAGGTTGGCATTGAACAATGCGGAGCTTTGCTTGCCTGGATGCAATCTTGCGAAGAGCGCCCAAGTATCAAGGCAACGCGCTGGGAAACCGAGTGTTGATCCGCTAGGGAGTGGTCAAAGAGGAGAAACGCGATGACGCTTAGCCAAGTTCATGTACGCAAGAACGAATTGACCCATGCTTCGATTGCAAACAGCGAAAACGGGGCGCTTGAGGAAGGGGCAATTCGTCTTGCTGTTGAGAGCTTTTCTGTCACCGCCAACAACATCACCTATGCCGTAGTTGGCGATGGTTTCGGGTATTGGAACTTCTTCCCGCCCATCGCCAATGATGCAGAAGGCCTTGGGATCGTTCCTATGTGGGGCCATGCCAAAGTTATTGAGAGCAATTCACCTGATATCGCAGTTGGAGAGCGGGTCTATGGCTACCTGCCCATGGCAAGCCATTTGGATGTTGTCCCAGGCAATGTCACAGAAATGAGCTTTTCCGACACCACTGATTATCGCCAGCCAATGAGCCCGGTTTATAACAATTACACCCGGTTAAGCGCAGATCCCGAACACGATCCTGCGCGCGAGAAAGAGCGTATGATCTACGGTCCCTTGTTCAAAACAGGCTTTGTCATCGATTATTTCATGCGTTCAGAAGACTGGTTCGGCGCTTCTCAGGTCGTGATGACCAGCGCATCATCCAAAACCGCAATGGGCCATGCAAGCTGCGTCAAACAGGCATCGCCGCAGATCAAACGCGTTGGCCTGACGTCTGCAGGCAATGTGGAATTTGTGAAATCCACCGGCCTGTATGATGAAGTGGTGGCGTATGATGATCTCGCCTCTATCGATACAGCGTCGACGGTTACAGTCGATTTTGCAGGTAATGCAAAGCTGCTTGCCAGCCTCCACAACCACTTTGGCGATGCTCTCAAATATTCCTGCCTTGTTGGCGCAACCCACATTGAAGAGCGCGGTGGGGGCATGGCAGCTGCACAGGATTTGCCCGGACCAAAACCAACACTTTTTTTTGCACCTGACCACTTTGTCTCATTCTTCAAAGAACATGGGCCAGTTGAGGGCGGCAAAATGGCTGCTGCTGCTTGGCATAGCTTCCTTCAATCAGTTGAAGGTGCGATTGAAATCGTGACGCTTAACGGTCTGGAAGCGGCCCGTTCGACCTATCTGGAAATGATCGGCGGCGCGGTAGACCCTGCAAAAGGTATTGTGGTTGAGCCGTAAAACGGAAAACTGACAATGGTGCCTAACAAAACCATTTTTACCCTCGCGGCAGCTCTTGGCTTTTGTCTATCTTCGATAGCCCCTGTTTCTTCGACTTTGGCACAGCACAGCGAAGAACCGCGCCAATGGCGCTTTTCCTCAGACGGTGATCTGTCCGCCACGCTCGATTGCTTTGAAGCATCGGGCACCACGCTTATCTCTGCCCATCGCGGAGGCCCATCGCCGGGCCTTCCTGAAAACGCGATTGAGACGATGGATGCAGTCCTTACCGCCATACCAGCAGTTATGGAGGTGGATGTCGCGCAAAGTCCGGATGGCGTGCATTATCTGATGCATGATCGCACGCTTGATCGCACAACCAGCGGTACGGGCGATGTTACCGATGTGCCGTGGGAAGAGGTAAAGCGGCTTTCCCTCGTCGATGAAGCAGGCTGGGTTACACCTTATAAGGTGCCAACGCTCAACCAGGCTTTGGCTTGGGCAAAAGGGCGCACGGTGCTTCAGATCGATTTTAAACGGACCGCAGATTACTCAGAAGTGATCACGCTGATCCGCGCGCAGGGTATGGTTCAAAGCGTTATTCTAATCGCGTATTCGGTAGAAGCAGCGCAGCGGCTGCACGCTTTGGCGCCTGAGATGTTGATTTCATTTTCGGTTTCTCAACCCAGCGATCTTGATGCGGTGGTAGCAGCTGGCATTCCTACTGATCGGATCGTCGCATTCACTGGCACGCGCACTGCGCGGCCTGACCTTTACCGCGTTCTGGATGAAGCCGATGTCGAAGTGATTTTCGGAACTTTGGGCCGCTCGCCAAACTCAATCGACAACGTGATTGATCGATTTGGCAGCGCTGAGCGCTATGCCGAATTGGGCGAAGGCGGGGTTGATATTATCGCAACCGACCGTCCGCGTGAGGCAGCAAAGGCCTTGGAAGAAGCAGGACGGTTACCAAAACAGGAGCAATGCGGCGTAACTCGCCCGTAACTCGTTAAGCCGCCTTCTTTTCCATCCGCTCATTTTCTTCCACGGTGGCAGGCCGGTCCAGAAATTCGCGCATTGCCGCGACGCATTCCTCTTTATGGCTGAGAAGGAACAGATGCCCGCCGCCTTCCATCACCACCAATTCTGAATTGGGGATCAGCATATCGAGGAATTTGCCATTTATAAGCGGCACAATCGCATCATCATCGCCCATCATAATCAGCGTGTCTTGTTTCAACAGGAACGGCAAAGCAGGCGCGCTCGTCCACCCAAGCATGCACAGCAATTGGTACATATATCCGCGCGGGGAAGGGGGCTTTAACCGCGACATATGCCCGCCTTTGCCCGATGATCTGCCCAGACCTTCTCCGTAAAGCGTTTCAAAATTCGCAATCATGAAATCAGGATCGATATAGCGGCGCGGATTGGCCATTTTGGTCAGTGCTTTGGGGCTGCCCGGCATCATCAGCATACCAGCACTGGTCGCGATAAGGACGACGCGGCGCGTTCGCGCCGCGTGCTGCATGGCAAAATGCTGCGCCATGCCTCCGCCCCAGCTAATTCCCATGACATCAACCTGATCAATACCAAGCTCATCAAGCAATTGCGCCGCAGTCCAGCTCATTGTGAAGGGATTATATGGCATCACAGGGTCAGGTGATTCGCCAATTCCCGGCATGTCAAACATGATAAAAGCGCGCTCTGGCAAAGCCTCTGCGAGCGGGGCCACAGCTTCGATATTCGCGCCAATTCCATTGAAGAACAGTACTGGTGGATGCTCGTTCGGCTGATCCAGCCGCCACGTAGCAGTCCGTAGCGTCCGCCCGCCCACTTCGCGCATGCTGACATGCGCATCTTTCATCGCTTCTGACACGTTTTACCCGTCCTATCTGGCGTGCGTTGCCCCCTTCTGCGACCAAGCCAAAGGGGTGGAGAGCACCCTCATTGATCCCTAACGAGGATGCTCTCCATAAACTGTAAACACGCAATTACACGGATTTCTGTATCAGACTTCTTCCACCACGTAGAGTCCCGGAGCGGTCTCTAGGGCAGGGTGGGCTTTGCTTCCCACAGCTGTGGGCGCTTTTTTCTTGGCGCCTGAACGCTTTTGAATCCATTCCATCCAAAGCGGCCACCAACTGCCTTTCACTTCCTCAGTTCCTTGAAGCCATTCATCGGCAGTCTCAGGAAGTTTGCCGCGCTTTTTCTGGACAAAGTATTTTGCTTTGGGATTGGTTGGCGGGTTGAGGATTGCTTGCATATGACCAGATTGCGAGAGCACATAGGTCACATTCTTGGAGCCAAACAGCTGGGTAGACCGGTACGTGGCTTTCCATGGCGTGATGTGATCGGTGACTCCGCCCAGAATGAACATATCCGCTGTAACATTGGTTAGATCAATCTTGTGATCGGCCATTTCTGTGTTGCCGGGTGTCGAGAAAGCCAGCTCTTCATAGAGGGTAAGGAAATCTCCCATGAGACTGGCTGAAAGGTTCGTCGCGTCCGAATTCCAGAACAACACATCAAAGGCCGGCGGGTCCATACCTAGAAGGTAGTTGTTGATGACATAGTTCCAGATCAAATCATTGGGGCGCAGCCATGCGAAGCCGCGCGCCAGATCATCAGCCTTGATAACGCCTTTCTTGGCTGCGCGCTGCTTTGCAAGCTGCATGCCATTCTCGCTCACCAGTGATCCGGCTTCGATATCTGTTGGTTTGGGGTGTAGGACGCACACCATCAGCGTAAGCGTGCCCAGAATATCATTGCCGGTCGCAGCCAGTTTTGACGCCAAAACCGAAGCGGTCTGTCCGCCTGAACAGCCCGCCGACACATTGACCTTTTTTGAGCCAGTGATTTCAGACACAACGGCAAGCGCTTCTTCGCACGAAGCGATATAGGCGGCCATATCCCAGTGGCCTTGGTCTTTGGATGGATTGCGCCATGAGATGACAAACGTCTGAATGCCGTTATCAACCTGCCATTTCACGACCGATTTTTCGGGCGACAGATCATTGATGTACATTTTGTTGATCTGCGGCGGAATGGTGAGCTGCGGAGTGGCGTAAACCTCGTCTGTTGTGGGGGCATAGTGGATCAATTCGTACATGTCAGTGCGATGGACGACATGGCCGGGCGATGTTGCAATGTTTTCGCCCAGTTTGAACGGGCGTTTGTCGACTTGGCTGACCATGCCTTTGTTATGGACAAGGTCGTTATAAGCGTTTTGCAGGCCCTTTATCAGCGATAGTCCGCCTGAGTTGATAATCTGCTTTTGCGCGATTGGATTACCAGCCAACGTATTTGTTGGCGCGATGCCATCGATAATGATATTAGCAATGAAGTTGGCGCGATTGCGCTCAAGCTCGTCCAGTTCAAGCTCTTCGATCCAGTTGCGCATGCCTTTCTGCACTGCGAGGTAATACTGCGCGCCTGCTCGGAAGAACGGATTGTATTGCCAAGCTGGATCCATGAAGCGTTTGTCTTTGGGGTGCGGGGCTAGGTCGCTTTTGCCGGTGACGATTTTGACCATATCCTCAGTCATGGCCTGAGCATGACGCATCATACGGGCTGGATCTGAAGCGGTCTCACGCAGCAAAACGGCGACCGCGCTAACGAAATCCTCGCGCGCAACACCGACCAATGGGCCAAGCGCGCTGGTCGATTGCGCAGCTTCGTTTTCGAGCGTTACTTTGCTTTGTGCCATCTTATCCCCTGTGACATTTTCGAGCTTTCTGGAGGCAACACAGTTGCCGGCAGGCGCGGTCTCTGGTGACCTTGTGCCTTCCAAGTTCATAATATTCAAGCGGGGTATTGATCGAGAATTCATCGGGTAAGCCGGCCAATTACGCTTTATTCACCCTTCAGATCTATCACGTAGTCCCAAATTAATCGTTCAACAGCCCTGATCCGGACTTTCCCTCGATGGCAAGCTTGCTCTCTCGAATAACAAAAGGCGCAGAACCGCAGCCGCAGGTCGATGAGGGACCGCGCGAATTAGACCCTATTCGAGCGCAGGATCACGCACGTCGGGTCGCTTTGCTTGATAGTCTGGAAGCAACGGGCCTTGGTTGGTTTTGGGCCAGCGATGAAGAGGGGCGGATCACGTATCTAACGCCCGAAGCACTAGGTGTTCTCAAGCTTGATGAAGAGGACGTTGTTGGCCGCCAAGCTTCTGAGTTTTTCGAGGAAGATGAAAAAGAGCGAGGCGAACACGATGAAGCGCAGCGCCCCCTCCGATTTTTGCTGGCTGCTCGCAATTCCATCACTGCGAGCACGGTTAAGCTAACGGTCGGCGATGATGCGGCCTGGTGGGAAATTTCGGGCAAACCGTATTTCGACCAAGAAGGTGAATTCGCAGGCTACCGAGGAAGCATAAAAGACATTACGCGCACCCACCAAGACAGAGTGGATGCGGAACGGTTATCACAATTTGATTCCCTTACCGGGCTATCAAATCGCCACAGAATGGCGCGCAATCTTACATCAACGCTCAAAGCGTTTACTCACGCCAAACGCAGTTGCGCGCTCATGATGCTCGATCTTGATCGCTTTAAGCAGGTGAACGACACGCTTGGCCACCCGGCAGGTGACGAGCTTCTGAAGCAAGTGGCGGCTCGGATAAATCGTCTGATTGGCGATAAAGGAGAAATAGGCCGGCTTGGCGGGGACGAATTTCAAATCATCCTGCCTGATTATGATGATCGAGGCGAACTCGGAGAGTTAGCCCAGCGCCTCATTCAAATGATATCGCAGCCTTACACCATCGATGGCAGCCGCGCTGTTATTGGGTCGTCAGTGGGCGTCGCCGTCGCACCTTATGATGGCATCGAAACTGAAGAACTGGTAAAAGCGGCGGACCTTGCGCTCTATGCTGCGAAGGGGGGCGGGCGCGGCCAGCACCGTTTCTATTCTAGCGATTTGCAAGACAAAGCCAGCCACCGCCATCAGATTGAGGCGGATTTGCGCGACGCGATCGCCAAAAGCGAAATTCATATGTATTATCAGCCGATTGTTGATGCGAAAACGCACGAAGTCGTCTGCATGGAAGCGTTAATGCGATGGGATCATACTGAACGCGGAATGATCTCTCCGGGTGAATTTATTCCCGTTGCTGAGGATGTTGGTCTTATTCGTGAGTTGGGTGAATGGGCGCTCAATGATGTGTGCCATCAAGTCGCGCAATGGCCATCAGGCGTCAAAGCAGCCGTGAATGTGTCTGCTGTGCAATTTGCATCAGACGATTTCGTTGAGATAGTGCGCAATTGCCTCAAAAAAAGTGGCGTTAATCCTCAGCAAATTGAGCTGGAAATCACCGAAAGCGTTTTCGTTGGCGACATCGAGCGCACCTTGCAAATGTTCAAAGATCTAAAAGCTCTTGGTGTTCGCTTGTCGCTTGATGATTTTGGGACTGGATATTCTTCGCTCAGCTATCTTCGCGATGCTCCGTTCGATAAAATTAAGATAGATCAGGGGTTTGTACGCGGTTGCTCGACTCAGGATAACAACAATCTGGCGATAATCGCGGCCGTGGTCAGTCTTGCGCGCGTCCTGAAAATGGAGACAGTGGCTGAAGGCGTTGAGACCAAAGATGAGCTGGCAGCCGTAACTCAGCAAGGCGCAACTCACTTACAAGGACTGCTTTTTTCGCGTGCCGTTCCCATCGAAGATGTGACCGAGAAGTTCGAATCAGGTGATTTGGTATACATCCCTCGCGGTCCCGAGAAATTTCGGTCTGACCGCCGGACGGAGTTTAGGAAAATTGGCCTCATCCACGGGGACCATCGTTACACAGTCATACTGCGCAACCTGTCAAAGACTGGTGCCAAGATAGAGGGGCTTTTGGACGTTCCGTTGGGCACCAAAATCGTACTCGATTTGAGCGGTGGCCAATTGGCGGTCGCGACCGTACGACGGTCTGAAGGGTATGGTCAGGGTGTGGAATTTGAAACACCATTGATCAGTGACGGGGCTGATGGCCTATGCACACGTCATCGCGTGTCCCCGTATCAGATGGAAATGGCAGGCAAACCCCTGCAGGCGCTGAGCGATGAGCCGTATGCAGGGCTTGCTCATTCAAAGCCAAAAGAACCCAAAGCATTTATCGAAGTGCAATTGGCCGGTAAGTCGAAATAAGCCAATCATCCAGGACCCAGAGACTGCGCCTTGGTAAAACCTGCTCACCGTTAGATTAAACATCGTTGATTTTTGGAGCGAGGTTAACCGTTTTTCAAATGGGTAAGCTCCATGGGGCTTGTATGAGCAAGCGCATTGCAAAAACCGCAAAAACTGAAGCAGAACTGCCGCGCGATCCTGCTCGTTCTGTACGCTCGCCATTGCGTCACGGATCAGATGACGTAAGTCAACGAGCAAGCCAAGATCGGCGCAGTCCAGTTCGCGATCTGGCAGCTGCTCTGGATCTTGACTCGAAAATGTCGGAGCAAGATCAGCCTGATCACCATTTCTTCCTGCCAAAAAAGTCGCGAAGCATGGCTATGGTTCTCGGCTTGGCATATTGCATCGCTGCGCTCGTTGCGATGAATGTGCCGCTTGGCTGGCCAATCGCTGCGGCTATTGCCTCTATTGCTATCTTTGGTTTTGGCGAACGTCTGGCGGAATACGAAAGAATGCCCGGGCGCTCGAAAGTCGCACGCTACGGCCTGCTGTGCGTAGGGGTAATACTTCCAATGCTATGCACTGGTTATGTCTTCGCAAGTTGGGTGCAAAACGGGCTTGCATGGCAATGGGCGGTGGCGACGATTGTTTGCATAAATGCCGCATGCGCTGCGATTATGAGTATCCGTATTGCATCTCTTTTTTCTGCAAAGATTGCCGTTTGGGGTGCTTTTGCTTCGATGGAAGTGAGCATTTTCAACCTATCCGCTTTACTGGGCGCAGTATTTGCGCTGGTGTTGATTGCTCGGTTCGAGTGGAATGCGGCCGAAAAGCGCCGAATTGCGAATGATGCACGTGATCGGGTAGCTGCCCGCGCTGAAGATGTTCTGCGCAGCTTTGAAGAAACAGGCCATGGTTGGTTTTGGGAAACAGACCGACGCGGGTTGATTAGCTATATTTCACCTTCGGCAGCCGGTGTTGTTGGGTTTTCTCCTGATGAACTGCGCGGTCGCCCGCTCAGCAAAATTGTTGAGGCTGCGCCCGGCGCTACTGCTCCTGAGCGTAGTTTGGGGTTTCACTTGTCTGCGCGGTCTCCTTTTAAGGACATTGAATTGCGCGCTGCAGGCACAGATCGCCTTTGGTCTATGACAGGCAGGCCGATTTATGATGGGCTGTCGAACTTCTGTGGCTTTAGAGGGCACGGTACTGATCTCACCGAAAAGCGAAGCAACGAGCAGCAAGTCACGAGACTTGCGCACTACGATTCACTTACGGGCCTCGTGAACCGGCCACAGATGCGGCACCTATTGGATCAAATCTTGTCAGCCCCCCAAGAACGTGAGCGTGCCTGCACCCTGCTGATGCTCGACCTCGATCGCTTTAAGCAAGTCAATGACACTTTGGGGCATCCGGCCGGTGATGCTCTTCTAAAACAAGTGGCTCAGCGATTAGAGCGTGTGCTCGACGGGATTGGGCGCTGTGGCCGATTAGGGGGCGATGAATTTCAGGTCATCATCCCTGGCATGCAAGATCGCGAAAAGCTGGGCTTTTTGGCCAATGAGATCATTAGCACATTGTCGCAACCTTATTCGATTGAGGGGCAAAGCGTCATCATTGGAGCATCGGTTGGCATTGCTAGAGCACCGATGGACGGAAGCAGCAGTGAAGAACTGATCCGCAATGTCGACTTAGCTTTGTATGCAGCCAAAGATGCAGGTCGTGGAACATTCTTCTTTTACAACAAGAGCCTTCATTCTGAAGCCGAAGAACGTGCTGAACTTGAACAGGATTTGCGCGAAGCAATCCGCCGGGGCGAACTGAAACTTTACTATCAACCAGTGGTCTTTACCGCGACCGAGGAAATCACCGGCTTCGAAGCGCTTATGCGATGGGATCACCCACGCCGCGGTGCGCTTTCGCCTGATAAATTTATCCCAGTTGCAGAAGATGCAGGTTTAATCGATCAGCTTGGACAATGGGCTTTGCGAAAAGCGTGCGAGGACTTGGCGCTTTGGCCTGACAGCATTCGCTGCGCTGTAAACGTATCGCCTTTGCAGTTTTCCAAGAAAGAGCTGCCAAACGTCGTTGCAAATGCACTTGCCCATAGCGGGGTAAAGCCATCAAGGCTCGAGCTGGAATTGACGGAGAGTGTCTTCCTCAATGACAACGCTGGAACTGATGCGATGTTCAAAGCGCTCAAGCGTGTTGGTGTACGGCTGGCGCTTGATGATTTTGGAACGGGCTACTCATCGCTAGGGTATTTGAAAAAGGCCCCATTTGATAAGATCAAGATTGATCGCAGTTTTGTGCAAGGGGCAACGCAGCCCGGTAGCAGAAATGGTGCAATCATTTCCTCCATTAACTCCCTTGCAGATGCGCTCAA
>JBCAZT010000073.1:0-14173 GCA_038532855.1 Pseudomonadota bacterium | reverse complement strand
CCCGTTGAGCCCGTTGGCTGGGACATGGTGGGTCAAGCGCTGAAGGCAGGCCATATCATCCATGCAACCAAAGACGCGCCCTCCACCATTTGCGATGCACTGCAACCCACAGCAACCAAACAGGTTAATCTCGATCTATTGAAAAACCGAGCTGAACCCGGCGTCACTGTCACCGATGAAGAGGTGCGCACGGCTCAACGCTGGGCCTTTGCGAATTTGCGTATGGTGATCGAACCGGGGGGCGCTGCCGCTCTGGCTGCTGCATTGGCAGGCAAAGTACCGGTAGACCCACACACGGCGATAATGATTACCGGAGGCAATGCCGATCCTGCCCATTTCGCCGAAACGATAGCGGTTTAAGCCATAGCGCTGCCAAGCTTGTGGAAACCGTCTTTGAACCGACATGCGAGCGTCATATGACGATAACCTGACGTTACGTAAGGTGGACCTGCAATGACCGTTCAACCCAAACGCATCATTTCAGATGCGGTGGTGCGCAAAGATGTGAGCTCTAAGGAAAAGCTGCTCGATAAAGCGTTTGCGCTTGCATTTAATGGCCTCGTCTATGCACAGATATGGGAAGATCCGATTGTGGACATGGAGGGCCTAGCGATTGAGCCAGACAGCCGTGTCATGTGCATCGCGAGCGGATCGTGCAATGCGCTCTCTTATCTCACCGCAAATCCAGCTCTGGTAACCGCCGTTGACCTTAACCGCGCGCATGTCGCGTTAGGCCAGCTCAAGATCACCGCGATCAAGCATTTGCCCAATTACGAACGTTTCCACCGCTTTTTCGGCCATGCTGATCACAAGGAAAACAAAGCGGTCTATAAAGAGATGATCGCACCGCGCTTGGACGTGGAAAGCCGCCGGTACTGGGAAAAACGCGATATCAAGGGGCGCAGGCGGATCAGCTATTTCACTAAGGGCCTGTATCGAAGAGGTTTACTAGGCAATTTCATTGGCCTGGCCCACCTTTTTGCCAAACTGTATAAAGTCGATCTGGGTCGCCTGCTGGCGGCGGAAACTCTCGAAGAGCAACGCGAAGTGTTTGAGAGCGAACTGGCCCCGGTATTCGACAAGAAATTCGTTCGCTGGCTTACCGATCAGCCGGCTTCTCTTTTCGGGCTGGGTATTCCTCCTGCCCAATTTGACGAGCTGGCTGGCGATGAACGCATGGCAGAAGTGCTGAGGCGCAGACTTGAAAAGCTCGCCTGTGATTTTGAAATTAAAGACAATTATTTCGCGTGGCAGGCCTTTGGCCGCGGATATAACCGGGCTGAAAGCGCACCCATGCCGCCTTATCTACAACGCGCAAACTGGGAGGCCATGCGCGAACGCATTGACCGGCTGAGCGTGGAACGCGCCAATATGGTGCAGTGGATCGGGGATCGCGATCCGCAAAGCATGGACCGGTTCGTGCTGCTTGATGCGCAGGATTGGATGAATGATGCGCAATTGGATGAGCTTTGGGCCCGGATTACCCGCGCCGCTCGCCCTGGTGCGCGTGTCTTGTTCCGCACCGCAGCGGAACCAACGATGCTGCCTGGGCGATTGGACGACGCCATTCTATCAAAGTGGCATTATTTGGAAGAGGCATCCGCCAATCTCACCCAGCGCGATCGCTCTTCAATTTATGGCGGCGTTCACGTCTACGAGCTTGCCTGATGGCGGTTGAAGCAACCCAATCAAGGCACGCCGCGCTGATGGACAGCGTCTATAAAGGCCAGCGCCATATCTATGATGCGACGCGCAAATACTATCTGTTTGGCCGCGACACTTTGATCAAGGGGCTGGACGCAGAGCCCGGCATGCGTGTCCTAGAAATCGCCTGCGGCACGGGTCGCAATTTAGCCAAGATAGGGAGGAAATGGCCTAGAACGCGGCTTTACGGTCTCGATATCTCGGCTGAAATGCTCAAGAATGCGCGCAAATCGCTGGGTGGCAAGGCCACGCTGGGCAAAGGAGATGCGTGTTCATTTGATCCTGTGCAACTGTTCGAAGAACCAAAGTTTGATCGGATAGTATTGTCATACGCGCTGTCTATGATCCCCGATTGGGAAATCGCTGTCGATCATGCGGCGTCCCTACTTGCACCAGGCGGAGAACTGCATGTCGTCGATTTCGGTGATCTGACCGGGATGCCCGGCCCGTTCGAGAGCGGCCTTCACGCATGGCTTGCCAAATTCCATGTCAAAACGCGCAGCGCGCTTCCCGATGCGTGCGAACAGATTGCGGCGACACGCGGGCTCACTCATCGGAGGCAGCGCGGGAAGCTCGGTTACTTCCAACTGCATGTCCTGACCGCTTTGTAAGAATGATGCGTTGCAATTGACAATCGATCCGCTTGTCCGCAGGTAAGGCGCACGAGAGAGGGGATCGCTCATTATGCAAGCACAAATGCTCGCGCCCGCGGCCGTATTGGTGGTTTGGACGATTATTGTCCTGTTCTGGATTTTGCCGCTGCGCTTTGGTGCAATCGCCAAACTTGAAGACAAATCCAATCTTGGGAAAGCTGGTGGAAGAGGCCAGGATCTCGAAGGCAAAATTCCTGACAAAGCCAATTGGCCAGCCCACAATCACACGCACCTGCACGAACAACCCACGCTTTTCTATGCGGTGGTCATCATGCTGACAATTATGGGGCCTTCTGCATTCGATGTACTGGTAGCGTGGATTTATGTTGGCCTGCGCATAGCGCATTCGTTTTGGCAGATCCTCGTCAACAAAATCCCAGTGCGTATCCTGCTATTTTTGGCGAGCACGATCGCTCTGATCATCCTGGCGGTAAGGGCTGTGATGGCGACGCTTTTTGCTGATCCAACGATTGTCGCTGGGGCCTAACTTACAATGAGGGAACAAATTATTCTTATGGGCATGGATATTCTGCAACCTGCCGTCGCGCTGATGATCTGGACGATGATTATGTGGGCATGGATGTATGCGACCCGCATACCTGCAATGAGCAAAGCCCCCGATATCGAAGCGCCTGCGAAAATGGTTGGGTCTGTTGGGGCTGATCTTCGCGCAAAACTCCCCGCTTCTGTTAACTGGAAAGCGGACAATTACAACCACTTACACGAAGCACCGACCGTGTTTTATGCGGTCGCAATTGTGCTTGCGATTGTGGGCCATGGCGATGGACAAAATGCGCTCCTGGCATGGATTTATACAGGCCTGCGCGTGGCGCACTCCGTGGTTCAGGTGACCGCTAACCGCGTCATGGTGCGGTTTGTTTTGTTCGCGCTTTCAAGCGTAGTGCTTATCGTCTTGATAGCCAAAGCGGCGATGGTGGTGTTTAGCGGCGGGAGCGAAATCCAGACCTAAACGCCGTATTGGTGGGACCCCGCGAAGGCGGGGGATGCGCGTTTGGCTTTACTCCGCCGCTTCGGCTGTTTCCTCCAACGCATCTTCGCGCGCCGCCAGAAACTTCTCGCCATCAAGCGCGGCCATGCAGCCCATCCCAGCAGCGGTTACCGCCTGACGATAGGTGTGATCAGCAACATCGCCCGCAGCGAAGACGCCGGGAATAGCGGTTTTGGGCGTACCCGGTTCCACATCCAAATACCCGCCATCATCCATGGCAAGCTTGCCTTTGAACAGCTCCGTTGCAGGCGCATGGCCAATCGCAACAAACGCGCCATCAACCTCCAAAGTGGACGTCTCTCCCGTCTGCGTGTCTTCAAGGACAAGATGGTTCAACGTGCCGTCTTCGCCAGCTTCAAAGCTTTTGACGGTTTTGTTCCATAAGACATTGGTTTTGTCCGATTTAAACAAGCGGTTCTGCAGAATTTTCTCTGCGCGCAATTCATCGCGGCGGTGGATCAAAGTCACATCGTCAGAGTGGTTGGTGAGGTACAAAGCCTCTTCAACAGCGGTGTTGCCGCCTCCGATAACGGCGACCTTTTTGCCACGATAAAAGAACCCATCGCAAGTCGCGCAAGCTGATACGCCCTTCCCGCCCAATTCTTGCTCTCCGGGTGCTCCCAGCCACTTGGCCTGCGCACCGGTGGCAATTACCAAAGTCTCACCGATATATTCATCACCGCTATCGCCAATTGCGCGGAATGGGCCGTCCCCATCCAAATCGACCGACACAATCGTATCCCACATCATGCGCGTGCCGACATGCTCTGCTTGCGCTTTCATCTCTTCCATAAGCCACGGGCCCTGGATGACATCGCGAAAGCCGGGATAGTTTTCGACCTCAGTGGTGATGGTCAACTGACCGCCGGGCTGAAGGCCCTGTACTACAATCGGCTCTAGCATAGCGCGCGCGGCATAAATCGCCGCCGAATAGCCAGCAGGGCCGGAACCGATGATAAGCATTTTGGTGTGATGAGTTGCCATGGGAATTCTCTTCAATGTGTCTTAAACGTTAGCACAGGTATGGGATCGCTTGCGCGCATTGTCACGTCAGGAAACGATCCCGCAGACGAGCTTTGCTTGTCTCATCCACACCTAAAGTTTCAGCGATGTAATTGTCAGGCGACCCGTGGCTTTCCCGGATCGCCTTAAAATACGTGTCGATATATTCAGGCAGCACGCCCATAAGATTGCGCAGAGCTTCGGGTTCGATAACATCGTAATGCGCTTGCATCCGAGGAAGCGATTGGCGTTCTAAGATATGCTGTGTTGGCGCGTCGTTGGTTTTTAGAAATTCAGCCACGATGTCATCATGCCTGGAACCCAAAACATACATGAGCAGCGCAACCGCAATACCCGTTCGGTCTTTGCCCGCAAAACAATGGACAAGACTGCCACCATCGCGGGTTTCCAGAGATTTGAAGAAGCGGGTGAACATATCGATCATCGCAGGGTTCACGGGCATGCGGGTGTACACTGCAATCATCCGATCGCGCGCGCGGTCTGCTGTCATATCAAGCTTGTCCCAGCCTCCTTCATGCGGCGGTGAATTGCTGGTTTCCCCGTCATAAGCGATCACCTGAGCGTCAAATTCAGGATGGCGGCGGCATGGGAAGCTTTCGCGTTCGCTGTTTCCGCGCAGATCAACAATGGTGCGCACATCGAGATTGCGAAACGTCTCCAAATCGCTGTCGCTGGCTTCCATGTGCTGACCTGAGCGGAACAGCAGCCCCGTCTTTATCCGCGCGCCATCAGCAGCGCTATAACCGCCATAATCGCGCAAATTATGGATACCCTCGGTCGGGATAAAGGGCGAAGCGTTTTGGGTCCGAATCATTGATGGGATACCTGACAGGCGCAAACCAACCGAGCAACCAGCTTGCTCCCCCATTTCCCGTTCAATTGCGTAAGCAACCATCCTGATGACCTCACAAAGCTGGGATTGGTAAATGCGCGCTAACCATGCAGCCTTCGAAAACTTTGCAGACAAGGCGCAAATAATCATGGCCCGCATTTTGATCGCAGATGATGATGAACTGGTGGCGGAACTCGCCAGTCAGGTGTTGATTGATGCAGGTCATGCCTGTGGCTGGGTGACCAGCGCTGAAGACACTTTGGCGCTGCTCGTTCGCAAACGCCCTGATGTTCTGCTGCTGGATCAAGACATGCCCGGAATGTCGGGTATCACTTTGCTGAGGCAGCTTCGTGGATCGCCCGAATTCTATGATCTGCCAGTGATTATGTTCACAGCGATGACCGGGCTCGATGATGAAACCCAGGCGATTTATGCGGGCGCACAGGACTACATCCGAAAGCCTTTTGATGCAGCTGGTCTCAAAAGCCGGGTTGCAAGATTGCTCGCCAAGCGCGGATCAAAGCCGCAGCACACCGATTTAAAAACCTACCTTGAGCAAAGCTCCGGGATGGTCGATCCGCAATCGCGGCAAAGTAACTTTCGACTGCTTTAGGCAGGCGAAATCAATTTCAATCAGCCGCCAGATCAGCGCAGAAAATTTCCGTCCAACCGACAACATCGTCATCGCGCACAGTCGCGATCATTGCTTCAAAACGGCTTTTGCGCTCCTCTAACGGCATATCTAGCGCCGTTCTTATCGCATGAGCCAGCGCATCGGGGCTATGCGGATTGACCAGCACTGCGCCTTTCCCATCACAGCCAAGCTGATGCGCAGCCCCTGCAAAATCGGAAAGAATAAGCACACCTGGATCATCTGGGTCTTGTGCTGCCACATATTCCTTCGCCACCAAATTCATTCCATCGCGCAACGGCGTGACCAGACCGATCTTTGACGCGCGGAAAAACCCGAAAAGCTCTGCATGGCTGTATCCCCGGTTCACATACCGGATAGGGACAATGTCCACTTCAGACCGGGCGCCATTGATCTGCCCTGTCTTCTGTTCAAGCTCAGCGCGGATTTGCTGGTAGCTTTGGACATCTTCACGGCTTGGCGGGGCTATCTGGATAAAGACGAGATCGCGCGTGCGCTCGGGATATTCATCAAAGAAACGCCCGATCCCATCAATGCGTTCTGGCAGACCCTTTGAATAATCGAGCCGGTCCACGCCAATCATGCCGGTGCGCCCCCGGATGGACGCTAAGAAACGCTGTTCAGCAGCTTTTGCGTCTTCGGTCTCACCCTGCGCTTCAAAATGGGCCCAATCAATTCCGATGGGATAAGCCCGCGCAATGACGGTGCGACCTTCATGCGTGATTGTGCCGGTTTCAAGATCGACAATCGCGCCCAATTCCGTTGCGCAGTAATGAACAAAGCTGGAAAGCCATTCCTCGGTTTGAAAACCCAGCAAATCATAATCGAGCATGGTCCGGACAAGGCGTTCGTGGAACGGCAGCGAGGTTAGCAATCGCGTGGGCGGCCATGGGATGTGGAGGAAAAATCCGATCCGGTTTTTAAGGCCCCTCTCCCGCAGGTTCTGTCCCAGCGGGATCAAGTGATAATCATGAACCCAGACCAGATCATCAGGCTCAATCAGGGTTGAAACGCTGTCAGCGAACCGATCATTGACCCGCTCATACCCTTGGCCTGTGCGCTGTTCGAATTGCGCGAGATCAATCCGGTAATGAAAAAGCGGCCACAGCGTCGAATTGGCATAGCCGTTATAATATTCATCCACCTCGCGCGTGGTCAGATCAATTGTCGCGGTGGTCACGCCATCATTGCGCTGAAGATGGACGTTATCGCTTGGTGTTTCGCTTTCCTCGCCTGACCAGCCAAACCAAAGCCCGCCGCGATCTTTCAGAGCAGCGTTAAGCGCACCCGCAAGCCCGCCTTGCGCGCCAGCAACGCCGCGCGCTTTTGGCACGGCCACTCTGTTTGAAATGACGACGAGACGGCTTATCGCACTTCACTCCACGGTTTGGACAATAGCCCAGCACAATTGATCACACCAACCAATGAATAGGTCTGCGGGAAGTTGCCCCACAACTCACCAGTTTCATAGTCTAAGTCTTCGCTTAATAGACCAGACTTCGTTGTGTGACTTAACATTGTGCAGAACAAAGTGCGCGCCTCTTCGTCGCGGCCAGCCAAATGCAACGCTTCGATTAGCCAGAATGTGCAGACGTTAAACGCGGTCTCAGGCGCGCCAAAATCATCTTCAGCGGCATAACGCAGCATATGATCCCCGCGCCGCAAATGCTCCTCAACGGCGGCAAAGGTATGCTGGAACCGTTCATTCTCTGGCGAGAGGAACCGCAATTCCACCATTTGCAGCAGGCTGGCATCCAGATAATCGCTTTCAAAACTGGCGCCGTAATGGCCCCCGCCTTTGCCATCATCCTTCCACGCTTTGTCCTCGATCGTTTGAGCAATCGCATCGGCGCGTTCACGCCATACTTTCGCGCGGTCTTCTTTGCCGATGTGATTGGCGACATTGGCGAGCCTGTCGCACGCGGCCCAGCTCATCACAGCTGAATAGGTGTGCACTTCCTGCCGGGTGCGAAATTCCCATAGGCCAGCATCAGGCTGGTCGTGCATCGCCCAAGCCATTTTGCCTACCTGTTCAAGGTTTTCAAAATCGCCTTCGTCAGCTGGGCGAAGCAAGCGGCTATCAAAGAACCCTTGCGCGCTGGGCAGAACGATCTGGCCGTAACAATCATGCTGGATCTGTTTGTAGGCCGCATTGCCGCGCCGCACAGGACCCATTCCGCGATAGCCAGCAAGATAGGCCGCAGTGGTTTCATCCAGCTCGCTTTCGCCCATGACCGAATAAAGCGGCTGTATTTGTCCGCCGCGTGCGCCATCAACGATATTGCGCAGATAGCCGAGATATTTCTCCATTACATCGAGAGCGCCCAGCCGGTTCAGGGCCTGCACGGTGTAATAACTGTCGCGGATCCAGCAATATCGGTAATCCCAGTTCCGCTCTGAATCCGCAGCTTCTGGAATGCTTGTCGTCAGAGCTGCAACAATCGCGCCGGTTTCCTCGTGTTGGCACAGTTTCAAAGTGATGGCGCAGCGGATCACCTCTTCCTGCCATTCCAACGGAATGTGAAGGCCCCTTACCCAGCTTTGCCAATATTTGCGGCTGCGCTGTTCCATACCGCGCAATTCGTCCTGAACATTGCCGACAAAGGGTTCATCAGGGCCAAGGAAGAAATGCGTATCTTCTTCTAAGCGGAAAGGGCGCCCTTCCAGCACATACCCCACCGGCGCATCGGTCGACAGGCGCATCGCCTGCGCGCCGACCAGATAGCGGATGTGATTGGTGCCATTGGTTGTCTCTGCGATCTGCGCGCCGTAATTCTTGGTCGGTTTCAGCACCACTTTGATGCGCGGAGTGCCCGCAATTGGCCTAACCATGCGGACATAGGCGACTGGACGATACATGCGCCCTGCCCCTTGGAAACGCGGGCAGAAATCGAGGATTTGCACTGCGCTGCCATCTTGCGCGGTAAGCGTCGTCAAAAGATGCGGCGTGTTGCGCACATATTCCTGGGTGCTGGACGTCTGCCCTTCCAGCTCAAAACGCCAAATGCCAGCTTCTTGCGTATCGCCATTGAGCAGTGCGGAGAAAACCGGATCCCCATCCACACGCGGCACGCATCCCCAGACAAGCGCGCCCGTATCATCAATCAAACCTGAAACCTGGCAATTGCCAATGGGCCACAATTCAAGATTGCGAGGGGTCTGAGGCGGAGAGGGTTCGGGAGAGGAGGTCATGTATGTTTGCTATAATCCCAGCCATCGATGGACGGAACCCACATCGGGTAATCGATAATGCGCAGCTGTCGATGCTCTATCGCCAACCAATATGCCGCCCCCGCCAAATGTTTCGCATGCGGCAAAGCCTTTCTCGTCGGTCAGGTCATCCCCGATAAACAGCGGCTTTGTCCCAGCGAACGGTGCAACGCCCATAAAGGCTTCAACAGCGGTTCCCTTGTCAGAGCGCCCGGCTACCACTTCCACAACGCATTTGCCGTGCTGCAACGTCCAGCCGTGATCTCTTGCAACTTGAGCGGCAAAACCTTTGGCCGCATCTTCTTGATCGGGGGCAGAGCGATAATGCAATGCACCGCCATGGGGTTTGCGCTCGAAATTTAGCTCAGTCTCAGCGGCAAACCCTCGCAAAGCCGCTTCCATAGTGTCAGGCATTGACTGTGGAGGCTCGCCCACCGTTGAACCGTCCGCAAGCCTCACATCGGCCCCGTGCGATCCAGCGACTGCGACAGATAGGGGGCCGGTATGCTTTTCAATATCAGCGATCGAACGCCCGCTTACCATAGCAAAAGCACCGCCCAATTGATCTGACAAATTGCCAAGCATTTGCGCCAAGCCATCAAGCGGACTTATCGCATCGGGACCGCTGGCAATGTCCACCAAAGTCCCATCGAAATCGACAAACAAAGAGGGCCTTCCCGCCCCCGCCCAAGACGGCAAAGCAGGCGGCAAAGGGAGCGAAGGCGTGTTGAGATCAACAAGGTCCATCGCCACTGGACATAACGGGACGTAAGCCCCCGTCAATTGGGTTTGCGCAATTGCCTGGATTAAGCCGCAGCTTTTGCCCGCTGATCTTTCAAAAGGCCGCGCCCGATAACTTGCGCCTGAATTTCCGCTGCGCCTTCGAAAATGTTCAAAATGCGCGCATCGCACAGCACGCGGCTGATCGGATACTCAAGCGCATAACCATTGCCGCCATGAGTTTGCACGCCTTGATCCGCCGCGATCCACGCGGTGCGAGCTGCAAGCAATTTCGCCATGCCCGCTTCGATATCGCAGCGCGTTCCGCGGTCTTTCTGACGCGCGACGAAATACGTCAGCTCCCGGCTCATCACAATTTCGCACACCATCAGGGCAAGCTTATCCGCGACACGCGGGAATGCCGAAAGCGGCTGGCCAAATTGCTTGCGTCCCTGTGCGTAATCAATTGCGAGATCAAACGCATTCCAAGCCACTCCAATCGCACGCGCAGCGGTTTGAATGCGCGCGCCTTCGAAAGTGCGCATCAATTGTTTGAAGCCTTGCCCCTCTTCTCCGCCCAATAGGCCGTCAGCGGCAACTTCAAACCCATCAAAGCCAAGCGCATACTCTTTCATTCCGCGATAGCCGAGCACTTCAATTTCGCTGCCATCAATGCCTGCGTCAGGGAATGGATTGTCATCGCTACCACGCGTTTTTTCAGCCAGCAGCATAGAAAGACCCTTGTAGCCCGGCGCATCAGGATCTGTGCGCACTAGCATCGTCATCAAATCGGCGCGCGCACCGTGCGTGATCCAGGTTTTGGCCCCGCTTATGCTCCAATTGTCACCATCGCGTTTGGCGCGCGTCTTTACGCCTGCAAGGTCCGATCCGGTATCTGGTTCAGTAAATACAGCCGTGGGGAGGATTTCGCCCGAAGCAATACCAGGGAGAAACTTCGCTTTTTGATCCTCAGTCCCGTTTTCGCCGATCAATTCGCCTGCAATTTCGGAGCGCGTGCCAAGCGAGCCTGCGCATATCCAGCCACGCGACAATTCTTCCGAAACGATCGACATGGCAAGTTTGCCCATTCCTAGGCCGCCAAAGCGTTCATCGATACAAATGCCGAATACGCCCAAGTCCGCCATCTCGGCGATGATCGCATCGGGGATTAGATCATCGTTCAAATGCCACTCATTGGCATCCGGCGTGATACGGTCAGCGGTAAAGCCGCGAAATTGATCGCGGATCATATCCAGCGTTTCATCGCCCAAGCTTTCATGCGGACGAATTCCTTGCGCCAAGAGACCCGCCAAATCAGAGCGGTTTTCTGCTGTATTTCCGTTACTTAAAAGGGTTTTTACAGAATCATTCGCGGAAAAAATAGCCGCAGCTTCCCCCGCAGCCAGTGATGCCGGTCGCACCACTTCGCTGGCGCTCATTGGGACACCATAGGCGAGCTGAGAGCAATATTCGCCAAAGCCGATGGTGAGAACCAATTCCTCGATCCGCCCAAAATTGCCCTCAGCCTGCGCGCGCTGCGCCCAGTCCGCCGTGGCTTCCAATGCCGCCACGGTCGAAGCAATCCACGCAAAGCCATGCACCGCATGTTGCTCGCGATTGAGCGCCTCTGAGCCATCGATACGGCCTGAAACAGATACTCTGACAGCTTCGCAGTAAGAACGAGCCGCATCACAGGCGGATTGCGCAGTTTTGATCCAATCAGTCATGCTTTGCCTCTTAGCAATGCAAATAGGCCTGAGGACCAGTCATTTTTGCGTAGTATTCAGATTGCGACCAAACGGAGCCGAATTCGCCTCAATATCACCGCCCCAATCCGAGGAAATCGAGCGAATTGATGTCAAACTTGGCTCGGATCGCCGCATAAACGCCTTTATTGGTGTTGCGAGCTTCGGCAAAATCACCGTCGCGGAAACCATCGACATTATATCCCACAGTCAACAACACGCCATCAGTAGGCACAAAGCCAATTTGCGGACCGTAAGAGAAACTGGTCACATCATCTTCCAAATTGGCTCTAACGGTGCCTGTTACGCCCAATTCGAAACGCTCACCTACGCCAATACGCGCATCAAGACCTGCAAGCACGGTTGTGCCCGAAAACTCAGTGCCTTCAAACTCATCAAGGTTGTATCGCGCACCCAGGAACAGGCCATATTCATCGCGGCGCGTCTGATGTTCGATGCCAAATTCATCTTCGTCCCAGCCGCGCGGTGACCAGTTTCCAGACCAGCTGCCCACTAAACGGCGCGATGTCGCATCGCCATCGACGATCAACGCGCTAAGCCCTGCGCCAGCGACTTCACCCGCCACTGCATTGCTGACAAAGTCGCTGCGATATTCAAGCTTACCGAGCATAGCGATTTCAGAATCGTCCGGGCGATGCGCAAAGGCGAGGCTTGCATCAAAGATTTCCGTGGTGGCGCCATTGGTTGTCTCTGCGCGCGTCCATGTTGCGCCAGATCCAACAATGCTGCCCTCACCCAGCTGGCGAATTGCGCCGAAGGTTACGCCAGTGCGGTCTGCCAGCTCGCCATCGCGATATTCACCGCGTGCAGTGAGGCTCCAGCGCTCTTTGCGCCATGCAGCACCAAAGGTTAGCGCGGTGAAGTCTTCAAAGTTAAGCCCTGATGTCAGCTGCCCGCCGCTTGCCGCAGGTTGCAGCGGATTAACTAGATCGCTGTCATCAGGCGATCCGTTCAAAGTGCGGTTCGCATCAATCGTCGCATCCAAAGTCAATTCTTTGGACACTTGAAGGGTCTGCGAAAGGCCAAAGGCTGCAAAAGACCGATTGCCAAATTCGTTGATGCTTTCCTCGCCCAGGGTGGTGATTACCCGGCCACCTTGCCACGGCGTAACTTCGACACCAGCACGAAGCGAGCGTGTATCGATATTCTCGCCATCGGCGATTTCATAAGAGCCAACCAAGCGCACATCAGGCGTAATCGCATAACGAACGCCCAAACGGTGACGCGCAGGCAAATCGACGCTTTCCGCATCATCAAGCGCAACCGCAGTCGAAACGCTCAGTTCAAGCTTGTTTTCGAACAGACGCTGGGTCACGCCCGCTTCTGCAACGGTGGACGTGTTGGTCGTTCCATCGTTCAGACGGTCGTTAAAGTGCGTCAGACCAACGCGGAAATCGGTGGTTTGCTTGGTATAGGTCAACTGCGTCTGCGCAGCGCGGCGGCGCGCATCGTCAGTCAAGCTGTCATCCTGCCAAACACTGCCAAGAACACTCAGATTGTCGTCGATCAGAATGCGCGCATCAAGACCGAAACGGCGGCGGCCAATATCGACACCGTTTTGCTGACCCACGCCGTAATCTGCATCCAATTGGCGCGCATAGGCGAGCACGTCGAGCTTGCCCGTTTGGTGCTGCGCTTCGACCAACCAACCCAGCGAATCCTCGCTTTCGCTGCGGCTAACAGCCAGTTCAGCGCGAATTTCGGTGTTTTCTGTCACCGCGCTACGCAGATCGACAGCACCGATAGTGGTACGAGCGCCCTCGCCCTTATCGGTGATTGCGCTAAAGCCGACGCGGTGCGCATTGTCATCGCTGGTCCATTCAACACGCGCACCGGCATTGATTTCGGCCTGACCCAGCCCATCCACTTCGTATTCGACGATAATGAATTGCGGGTTCAGGTTCGCATCGCGGCTCAAAACGGGCTGCGCAAATGTAATCGCACCTGTCAAAAGGTCGATATCATAATCAATAAAGCGCGTAAGCTGCTGCTGTGAAACGATAATCTCAGACCGGAAGCGATCACGCACCTGCAAAGTCACGACTTCGCTGTTCGCAAGAATGCTGCGGCTGTTCAGCTGATACGGGCCAGAAATGCCCTGCCCCTGGATCTCATCGCGTTGCAGACGTGTCGAGATATCGGCGGCAAAAGCCTGCGCCTGAATGTTGTCGCCAAGCCTCGCTTCGCCCTTAAAGCCCGTTGCTGTGCGGTTGTAACGTGCAAGGCGGGTCTGATCGAAGGACGTGACGAAATCGCCATACAGCGCGTAGAATGTCGCGGTCTCAATCCGCACATACAGCTTTTCGCGGCTGGCAGCGTCGAAACGGCGCAAGGATCCATCTGCAAAGACGGTGTAGTATGCCTGCGGATCAATGGTGCCCAAAACTTCTTGGTCTTCGCGCTGCTTTGCACTGTCATACGCCAGTGTCACGAGATATTTGCCGAGCACACGCCCCTTTGCATACAGCGCAACGCGGGCATCTTCGCCCAGATCGCTGTCAAAATTGCTCGCACGCTCCATATTGTCAGCAACAGATTTTGCGCCAATTGTACCTTCTGCAAGGCCAACGATCGTCCATTCAATATCGCCCGGCTCTACCCAGG
>JBCAZT010000072.1:0-14698 GCA_038532855.1 Pseudomonadota bacterium | reverse complement strand
CCAGCCAGCCGACGTCCAGCCGCGCGCACATCATCCACGCTGGATATTCCTTTTACGGCGCTTTTCGTGTGTTCCAGCACATCATTCACCATCAACCCGATCTGCCCTCTTACAAGCTCGCGCAATAAACGATCTCTTGGTGCGGATGGAAAGCGTTTTTCCACCGCCCGCCATTGGTCGCGGACGAAATCAAGTTCGAGAAGGTCATCCAGCTCAAGAAACCCTGCGCGAAGGCCATCATCAATGTCGTGATTGTCATAGGCGATGTCATCGCTCACCGCGGCAATCTGCGCTTCAAGCGATGGCCATGTGGCAAGCTCTAAAGGGAAAGCTTCGTCCAATTCAGCCAGCGCCCAATTGGGCGTATCAACAGGGCCATTGTGCTTGGCCAAACCTTCGAGCAAATCCCATGTAAGGTTTAGCCCATCATGCAGCGGATACGGACTTTCCAACCGCATCACTGTGCGCAGCGCCTGTGCGTTGTGACAAAACCCGCCAAAACGCTCCATTGCTTGCGATAAAGCATGCTCGCCCGCATGGCCGAACGGGGGATGGCCCAGATCATGAGCAAGGCACAACGCCTCTGTCAGATCTTCATCCAAAGAGAGCGCGCGTGCCAAAACGCGCCCAATTTGAGCAACTTCCAAACTGTGCGTTAGCCGAGTCCGGTAATGGTCACCATCTGGCGCGATGAAGACCTGAGTTTTGGCTTTCAACCGGCGAAAGCTCATCGAATGGATGATCCGGTCGCGATCACGCTGGAACGCGGTTCGCGGGCCTCTGCGTTCCGCAGAATTGCCACCCACGGATCCACCGTCAAACTCGCGGCCATTAAAGCCGCGTGCGCTGGTTGCATCAGGATTTGCAGCAAAAGCGGCGCGTGTCATAATTTCGTATGGACCCAGGCCAAAAAACGCTCAAGTCGAACAGATCGGCAACGCGCAGCGCGCTTGTGGACATTCTGCTCTCTAGGGACGTTTATGCAAAGGCACAGCCGCGCAAGAGAGCCCGAGGGGCCGCTTGCTGGGCAGAAAATGGGGTTAGCAAGCGGCCCCGGGCTATCAGCAAAGCGACCCGAGAGCCCGGAATCTGCATCATGACTAAATGATGACAAACTCAAGTCCGCGATTAGGCGCACAATCACGCCTATGCATCCCCTAAATTGTAAATCATGCGACAAATGGTTTCCGCGCGACGTTGAGTCGCGGTTTCGTTCACTCAATCGGAACCAAGAATCCATTCCGCTGCCGCTTCGCAGTGAATATCTGTCGAGTCGAAGACGGGCAGAACATTGGCGCTGGTATCGACAATCAGATCAAGTTCCGTGCAGGCAAGCACGATTGCCTGTGCGCCATCTTGTTCCTTTAATGTGATGATGGTCTTTAACGCGCGCTCCGCATCGCGGGTGACTTTGCCAACCATCAATTGATCGTAAATGATGCTATCAAGCGCATCGACATTGCGCATATCGGGCGGCAGAATATCAATCCCGTGGGATACCAGCCTGCGCCGGTAAAACCCCTCAGTCATGACATTGCGCGTGCCAATAAGCGCGACATTCTTAATGCCTGACGCTTTCAGCTTTTTGCCCACGCATTCGGCGATATGGATAATCTCCACATCCACTTGCGCTTCGACTTCGCGATAGACTTTGTGCATCGAATTCGCGCCGATCAAAAGCGCCTCAGCCCCGGCATTTTGAAGCCGTTTTGCGCTGTCGATCAAAACTTCAGTGGCCCGCGTCCAGTCCTCTTCGCTGTTAAGCCCGTGCAATTGCGTGAAATCCAAGCTTTCAATCAGCAAGGGTGCGCTTGCCATGGGCGCAGAGCGTTTCTGAATGATCCGATTGATCCGGTCATAATACATGCGCGTGGAAACCCAGCTCATGCCACCAATAATACCGAGCTTGCGCAAAGTGACCTCGAATCCACGACTAAGTTCTAAAGCGATGTAGCCACGAACCTAGATCGCCGTCCAGATAAGTCTAAATCACTCAGCAAATGAACGGATTATGTGGTTTGCGTGATGTTTAGGAGCCACGCTTTCACCGTTTCCAGCGTCGCTTCGGGCGCTTCTTCGTGGGGCAAATGGCCAATACCGGGATACATCGCGATCTCAGAATTGGTCCAATTGGCATCATACCATTCGCACGAAGGCGGCGGGATTAACGGATCTTTCTCGCCGCATAAAATCAGGCCCGGCACTGGAATTGATGCAATGTCCCCTGCTTCAAACGCGGTGCGCGGATTGCCAAAGCGGGTAAGCGTTGCCTGACGATTGCCGGGAAAACGCAGCAGTTCCCAATACCTGTCGATCACTTCATCAGTCATAATCGCCTTGTTGGTGACCATATCGCCGAAGCTTTGTTCGATCATGGATCGCGGCGTTATCTGAGCCATAATCTGATTGATGCCGGGGGTCTGAGCAAGCGTGTAGGTAAAACTTGCATTGCGTTCTGGCCGCACGGGCGCGCCGCTTGCCCCAACCAAAATTGCGCCCAACAAACGGTCAGGATGCGCCATCGCATAGGCGGCTGTGTGCGACCCGCCCATGGAACTGCCCGCAAGCACAAATTCTTGAAGCCCCATCGCATTGGCAACATCATCGATGTCAGCAACGAAACTTTCGAGCGAATAATCGCCCTTGCGATCAGGCCCGGTCAGTCCATGCCCGACCTGATCAAAGCGTATGACGCGGTAATCCTGTTTGAGCCCCTGTACCCAGGGTTCCCAAGTGTGAAGATCAGCCGCGGAGCCATGTAGGAGTATAATGGCAGGCGCATCTTTTGGCCCTTCGTCGCGCAAATGAACTTTCTGCCCGCTTCCCAAAAGGACGAATTGCGATGGCTCTGCGCCATATTTGGCGCGCATTTCAGCCGGATCAGTGTCGGGCGTGCGGAAAATCAGGAATGCAGCGCCCAGTACGACCAAAAGGAACAAAAGCGTTCGCAACAGCCATTTCATCAATTGATCCTCTCAAACGCTTCAAAAAAGCTGTTTAAGCATATCAAGCCCACACCCTGCTGCAACCGATCCCAGTGTTTTGACCGCTTCGGGATCATCGACGCGCTCCAAACGCTCCAAAGCTTTGCCAGGTGAAAGGGGGACGCGATCCTCGCCTTCTTGCGCGGCAAGGCGCTCTAGCTTGAGCAGCTGGTTGATGCTGAGCCTGTCGACAAGACGTGGGGCCATACATTCAGCCATCGGCGCAGGCACGTAATTGTCGAGCAAGGCCTGCTCCACCCGCTCTTCAGTCACCTGCTCCAGCACGCCGTCATCGCGCAGGAAAAACCAAGCGCCAAGACCGATGGCAAAGACGAGGGCGAGGATGATTATGTTGCGCATTGATCGAATGCCTCCAGCAGGATTTCAACCACTAGCGGATCATCGAAGCTCTGGAAATTGTCTATCGGATTGAAGCCCGACTCAAAGCGGTTTTCGAGAACTACGAAGGTCGAGTGCCTCGCCCAGTCATCGAAGCGCGCGCCCGGCATTTGGGCAGCGATGAAAGGGGCCATGCACTTGGCGACAGGTTCCGAAACGCCGTTGAAGTCAAGCGCCCTCACGACACGCTCTTCGCTGATTTTGGGCGGAATTCCGGGGATGTGCCAATTTGCGATCATCCATGCGCCCGTCGCCATTATCAGCAACAGTACCGCACCCATTCGTACAATGCCCCAATCGATGGCTATCGAACGCCGCCTGATCGTTGGATGACGCGATGTCTTGTCTGCTGCCACCGGCTCGCGGACCGCTTAATCCAGCGCCTTGACGATTTCCTCGACCATCTTCTTCGCGTCCGACAGCAGCATCACGGTTTGGTTCATATAAAACACATCGTTGTCGACACCGGCGTAGCCGACCCCGCCCATCGAGCGTTTGATGAAGAAGACCTGCTTGGCCTTGTCGACGTCGAAGACCGGCATGCCGTAGATCGGCGAGCTCTTGTCGGTCTTGGCCGCTGGGTTTACCACGTCATTCGCCCCGATGATGAAGGCAACATCTGCTTGCGCGAATTCTGAGTTGATATCCTCAAGCTCAAAGACCTCATCATAGGGCACGTTCGCTTCGGCCAACAGCACGTTCATGTGCCCTGGCATCCGGCCTGCGACGGGGTGGATCGCGTATTTCACATCCACGCCCTTTTCTTTGAGCGCATCGGCCATTTCGCGAAGCACGTGCTGGGCTTGGGCCACCGCCATACCGTATCCCGGGATGATGATAACGCTCTCAGCCTGTTCGAGCATGAAAGCCGCATCATCAGCCGAGCCCTGTTTATAGGGCCGCTGTTCGCGCGGTTCGCCGCTAGCCCCGCCGCTGTCATCCGCGCCAAATCCGCCAGCAATCACGCTGATGAAAGAACGGTTCATGGCTTTGCACATGATGTAGCTGAGAATAGCGCCCGAAGAACCCACCAGCGCACCGGTGATGATCATGGCGGAATTGCCAAGGGTAAAGCCCATCGCGGCGGCTGCCCAACCCGAATACGAGTTCAGCATCGACACAACCACCGGCATATCCGCGCCGCCGATTGGAATGATGAGGAGGAAGCCGATGATAAAGGCAAGCACTGTGATCGCCGGGATCATCCAGCCCTCACCCGCACCGCCTTGGGGTGACACCGCGTAATATCCCACGAGGCCAATAATTGCGGCCAACGTTCCCAAATTGATAACATGGCGACCGGGCAGCATGATCGGAGACCCGCTCATTTTGCCAGAGAGTTTAAGGAAAGCGATAACAGAGCCAGAGAAAGTGATCGCACCAATCGCGATACCAAGGCCAAGCTCTATCCGGCTGACCATAAGGATTTGGCCCGCCTCATCTGTGATCCCGAAACTTGCTGGATCAAGCCAAGCGGCAAGGCCCACGACCACCGCAGCAAGGCCCACGAGGCTGTGAAAACCTGCGACCAATTCGGGCATGGATGTCATCGCGATCTTGCGCGCGACTGTCACACCGATGATCCCGCCAAGAAAAATCGCGATGCCAATTTCAGGAATGGTGGCTAAGCTGTGCGTAACGAGCGTTGTCGCCACAGCGATAACCATGCCGATCATGCCATATCGGTTGCCCGCACGGCTTGTCGCTGGCGAAGAAAGTCCGCGCAAAGCGAGGATGAAGAATACGCCTGCGATCAAATAAGCAAGCATCGCCCAAGCTGGCGTGCCTGCGCCGTCGCCCGCTGCATGAGCGGGAGTTGCGAACAAAGCCGTCATCCCAGCGAAAGCTGGGATCGCTTGCCAATTAGCACGGAGTTTGCCGAGAGAGATCCCAGCTTTCGCTGGGATGACGGAAGTGAGCGTATCCATCCTCACTTCTCCTTTTTCTTATACATGGCAAGCATGCGCTCAGTCACAGCAAAGCCGCCAAAAATGTTGACGCTCGCCAGCACCACTCCGAACAGGCCGAGATATTTGGCCAGCGGGCTCCCCGCCTCAGCCGCCGCAATCAGCGCGCCGACGATAATCACCGAGGAAATCGCATTCGTGACCGCCATCAAAGGCGTGTGCAAAGCCGGGGTCACCGACCAGACCACATAATAGCCGACGAAACACGCCAGCACGAAGATGGATAGAATTGAGATAAAGTCCATTTATGCTTCCTCTTCGGAGCGGCGTTGACGTTCGACGAGCTCCAGCAGGGCCTCTACCGAGTCTCGAGCACCTAGCGCCGCGCCAAACGACAAATCCGCCGCCACTATATTGTCACATTGGTCGACCCTTTCAGCAGCTTTGCCACGAAAAACGTCTATCACTTTGGCGAGGCCGCCCGGCCAGAGCGCCTCGATACGCAGTTTTGCTCGATCGAGACGTTCCCGCGTTGTGTCCAACACATGCGACAGTGATCTTTTCTTGTTTCCATCAAACGCACAATGGCGATTTCGAAATTCGCGATAGAACCGCTCCGCACGATTGTACGCAACCACGACTGCGTAGAAGTCATCGTCTCCGCGCCAAGACTTCCCCACTATTTGCGACCTTTTCTCTTCCTCGTGGTGACTCAGACCTAACTCAAGCTTATCGATTTCACTCGAAATGAACCTCGCTTGGCGTCGAAATGTTGCGGGCGAACATGAGGCATTCTTGGAACGGTCGTAAATTGTAATAGCGTTTTGTCTAGGCTTACGGCCAAACACCTCTTCAAACCTCAATGTGAGCTCCTCAATGCGCTCATTGAGAGACATCTCCAAATTCTTCTGCTTGTCGTTGCAGGCCCACAAACCTGTCATGCCATCTAAGGCAAGCGAATAATTATGATCCAGCTCCGTGTATTCTTCAGCACTGACAACAGCGTTGCTGAGACCAAACAACAGGCATAGTGTTGCTAAGCCGTATCTCACCCCTTAAGCCTTTCATTCACAACCGCCCCGCCCTGCGTCAGGCGGATTGCATCGCCGATTTCTTCGTCGAGTTCGGGTTTGCCTGCTTCTTTGTCCCAGAAAGCGGAGAGGAAGTTGAAGTGGTTGCGCGCGAACAGGGCCGATGCGTCCGCAGCGAGGTGCGCTGGCGTATTGGCATAGCCGACAATTTTAACGCCGTGCTTTTCGACCACCTCATCAGGCTTGGAACCCTCAACATTGCCGCCTTGCGCGACCGCCAAGTCAAAGATGACACTGCCCGGTTTCATTGTCGCGATTTGCGCATCTGTGATGAGCAAAGGAGCCGCGCGTCCGGGGATCAGCGCTGTGGTGATGACGATATCCTGTTTGGCGATGTGTTCGCTGACGAGCTTGGCTTGGGCCGCCTTGTACTCATCGCTCATCTCGGTCGCGTATCCGCCAGAGCCTTCGCCTTCTATGCCTTCCACCTCGGTTACGAAGATCGCTTTGGCGCCAAGGCTTTCAATCTGTTCTTTCGTCGCAGAGCGTACATCGGTCGCAGAAACCTGCGCGCCCAAACGCCGCGCGGTGGCAATCGCTTGAAGGCCTGCAACGCCCACGCCCATGATAAACGCTTTGGCAGCTTGTACGGTGCCAGCCGCTGTCATCATCATCGGGAAAGCACGACCATAGGTGTCAGCTGCTGCCAATACCGCTTTATAGCCTGCAAGGTTGGATTGGCTGGAAAGCACATCCATGCTTTGAGCACGTGTAATACGCGGCATGAATTCCATCGAAAGCGCTTCAAAACCTGCTTTCGCATAAGCTTCAATCATCTCGCCCTGCTGAAACGGATCGAACAGGGCGGCGACCATTGCGCCAGCTTTCGCGCCTTTAAGCTGCTTTACATCGGGTGCCTGAATGCCAAGCACGATATCGGCATCTTTCACCGTCGCAGCTGCGGTGCCCACAGTTGCGCCTGCTTCTTCGTAAGCGGCATCTGTGATCGAAGCAGAAAGGCCTGCGCCTTTCTCAACGAAAAGCTCATTTCCAAGCCCTGCAAATTTTTTGACCGTCTCCGGCGTTGCAGCAACGCGGGTTTCGCCCGCGCTGCGCTCTTTTAAAATGGCAATTTTCACAAATGCGCCCCTGTTGTCAGGCTTCAATCCATTCAGATGAATGGCAAAATGATTATTCAGCGATCATCGCAATGACGATGAGTACGATCACTGCGATAACGGGAATCGAAAATTTAAACGCCGTCATCATCCCGCTGTAGGTTGCCTGCGCTTTTTCCATATCATGGATGCTCATTGCTTGATTGTTCCCTTTTTATTCAAGCCGAATGCTAAAATTTATACGTTTCCGCCACAAGTCACACGATGCTGGCAACAAAATTGCGAATATGCCTTTATCCTGTGTAACGGGCCAAACCGCATAAGGTTGCCACAAAGTTACTGCAAGCCCCGTACGAGTTTGAGTGTGCGTGGACAGAATCGGCGTAATGAGCCGTGCAGTGGTTAAATCCTATAAAATTCAAAGCTGTTCAGGTTCCCGTATCGAACCGCGTGCAAGGGCTCAAGCTCACTCAATTGCCAGTCGCGCAGGTTAAGGGCGCGCGGCTGACGCTATAAATGGCCAAATTAAAGGAAGCGGGGAGAGCTTCGAAGCTAACAGCCTTAACATCGTCTTTACTCAATGATTCTATGCCCTGCGGACGTTTCACCCCGGAACGATTGCCGGGTTATCGGAGGGTCCTTGCCGACTATGGCGGAGACAGAAGAGCAAACAGACGCACGTCTGGTCATGTTGATCGATGATGAGCCTGCACAATCGCGGCTTATCTCGGCTATCGCTGCCCGTGAAGGTTGGCGGACATTGGTTGCGCCTGATGCCGACACGGCGATTGCTATGCTTGGCACGCGCGATGGCATGCAATTGTCTGCGATCCTTTTGGATCAATGGGTTCCAGGCGATGATGCCTGCGCGTTGATCGCAGAATTGAAAGAGCGTCGTCCGGCCCTGCCGATTTTGATGCTGACAACCAGCGCTTCCCCCTTGCTCGCCGTTGAAGCGATGCGTGCAGGTGCAAGCGATTATCTGGTCAAACCCGTTTCACCCGATCGTTTGATGGAAGCCTTGCGCGCAGTCACCGAACGACAAACGCCTCGCGATGAATTGGCTCCGCTCACAGAGAAAATGTCAGCCAGCCTCGATTTTGATGCGATGATCGGCACTGCGCCTGGTTTCCGCACAGCTCTTGCCAAAGCGGCAAAGGCCGCACGCGGGCACGGCCACGTTCTGATCGAAGGCGAAAGCGGCACGGGCAAAGAAATGCTGATGCGCGCCATGCATGCATCATCGCCGCGTTCAAAAGAGGCGCTGCGCGTTATCAATGTCGCCAGCGTTCCGCCCAACTCTATCGAATCGGTTCTGTTTGGGCATGAGCCAAACGCTTTTCCCGGTGCTTTTGATCGCCAAATCGGTGCAATGCAGCACTGCGATGGCGGTACCTTGCTGCTGGACGAAGTCGATCGGCTTCCTGCCCCGGTACAAAAACGTCTGGCAGAAGCTTTGGATACCGGCATTGTCCGCCCTGTTGGCGCAGCGCACGGTTTCCGCATTGATGTGCGGCTTTTGAACGCAAGCAATTTCCCGCTGAAAACTCTGGTCGCCGCTGATCAATTTGACTCTGACCTTGCAGAAAGACTGGGCGGCACATTGATAGCGCTTCCGCCTTTGCGCGAACGCACGGGCGACATCACTGCGCTGACCCGCCATTTCCTTGCTCGGATCGGCGAACAGCCGGGTCTGAAACACCTTTCCGTGTCCGATAACGCATTGGCATTGCTTTCCGCATTCGATTGGCCGGGCAATGTCCGGCAATTGCAATCGGTGCTTTTCCGCGCCGCTGTCTATTGCGAAGGCGATTCGCTGACAGAAGACAGTTTCCCGCAATTGTCTGAGCTTTTGGGCGATCAATCGGACAGCGCGACAAACCATTTGCACGAAGGTGTTGGCGTTATGCTCTACACTGATGACGGCAATTTGCGCCCCTTGGAAGAGATCGAAGCGGATGTGATCCGCCTCGCCATCGGCCATTATCGCGGCCGCATGACGGAGGTTGCGCGCCGTTTGGGCATTGGGCGTTCGACGCTTTATCGCAAACTGTCTGACTTAGGTATCGATAACGTCGCTTGATCGGTCAGCGCGTTGGGCTAAGGCCTCTCGTCTATGACTACACACAATGATTTTTCGGGGCGCTCAGCGCTCGTAACAGGCGCTGCCTCCGGGATTGGCGCTGCTTGCGCTCAGCTTTTGGCTGAACGCGGTGCTGCGAAACTTATCCTTGTCGATGTTGACGAGGCAGGCATGGCTGCGCTTGACCTTGGCGATACAGAAACGGCGCGCATTAAAGGCAGCGTCGCTGATGAACCCTTGTGGAGCGAAATCGCGCCGCATCTTGCAGGCCTCAACCATGCCATCGTGAATGCTGGCATGGGGGGTTTTGGGGCATTTTCCGATCTTGCTATGGAGGATTGGCGGCGGATCATGGATGTAAACCTTGATGGCGCCTTTCTGACTTTACGCGCCAGTTTGCGCGCGATGCTTGAGGCGCGAAAAGACGGTAACAGCCAACCCGCCAGCATTGTCATCACAGCCTCAAGCACTGGCATAAAACCTGTGCCCGGCACCGGCCCCTACGGCGTATCCAAAGCCGCTGTCGCTCACATGGCGCGCATGGCCGCGGCTGAAAATGCGGGCGCTGGCATCAGGGTGAACGCAATCGCACCGGGCGGCGTTGACACAGCAATTTGGGAAAGCGGTCCAGACTTCAACGAAGCAGTTGCCAAGTATGGGCGCGAGGCGGTGATAGGCAAGATGGCCAAAACCACTCCGTTGGGGCGTTTTTCTACCGCGCGTGAAACCGCTCAGTCGATCCTTTTCATGCTCAGCGATGAAGCCCCGAATTTGACAGGCCATGTGCTGGTGGATGATGGCGGTTTTACGCTTTAGGGTCAGGACCCTTAGATCACCAAGCGACTGTCTGCGTTACGCGTTCTTCGCCCTCGCTGCCACGCATCGACATGGTGAACGTGCGCTTGTCCCAATCGATATCCACTAAGCCAAAGTTCTCTTCTGAGATGAAGTCTGTCATGCGTTTTGGATCGGGTTCGCGCGCCGTGTTGCGTTCTGTGCTGGAAAACGAATAATTGAGCGATGAGCTGGTCAGCTCCCACACACGCTCGCCCTTTGTTTCGGGGCTAACATCGGAATATATCCCGCCTGCATGACGATCGCCCGATAGCAGAACCATTCCGCTGTCTTCACGATTGGCGAGAAGTTCGTAGAGCTTCACCCGCTCCAATGGCAGCGCTTCCCAGCTTTCGTAATTGTGCGCGTCTGTCACCACTTGGATGGAGGAGGCGATGATCCGGAAGTCGGCAGGTTTCGCCAATTCCTGCGCAAGCCATTTCCACTGCGCATCCCCCAGCATGGTCTTAGCCTCATCCTCGCTTGGCACATAAGGCCCCAAAGGCGGGCGTTCCGGCGTGTATTCCATCCGATCAAAGCTCGAGCGGAAGAACCGCGTATCCAGCACAATCACCTGCGTGCGCTGGCCTTCGGGGCCAAACATCGCGCTGTCATAGATGCCGGGGCGCGCGCGCACTTCATCCGAGGAATTCCAGAAGGTTTCAAAAATCGTCTCTGACCAACGGCGATGAGCAAAGTTTGCGCCGCCATCGTTAAAGCCAAAATCGTGATCGTCCCATGCAACCATCATCGGGACTTTGGACATAAAATCAGCAAGTTCTGGCGTGCTCGCCTGCGTTTCATAGGCTGCGCGCAATGTGCCCAGCGATGCATCCCCTGCCCAGCCCTGATCGCCATAATTGTTGTCGCCGATAAACAGGAACATCTGCGGATTGGCAGCGGCGATCTGACCCCACATATGCTGCGATCGCAATTGGTGATTGCAACTGCCAAAGGCCAGCCGCGTGATCACACTTTCGGGTGCGAGCGAGGCATTTGCTGGCGCAACGGGAAGCTCAACCGTATCAGCCAGTTTCGCATAATAGGGCGCAAGCATGTCTTCAGCAGACACAGACACTTCACCAGAGCTATGCCCATCGGCAAACACAGGCGCCGCGGCAAGAGCAGAGATTGAAGCGGTAGCGGCAGCGAAAATAGAAAGACGGCGCATCGGTGGTTCCTTATGTGGATGGTCAACAAGGCAATGCGCCCGTTTCATGACGCAATTGCGACTTTTGCGAAAGAGCCTGCCTTACATCGCAGGCAATTGCGCAAAATCAGTCAGCGCTGCATCGCGCATTCCGCGCCATACATTGCGTGCCTGAACAGTCTCTGCAACATCATGCACGCGCAAGACATGCACACCTGCCTCCATGGCCTTCATCGCGAGCGCTATCGATCCGCCGAGACGATTGTCGGCTTCTTCTTCACGACTAAGCGCGCCAATCATGCGTTTTCGGCTTGCGCCCACCAAAAGCGGCGATCCAAGAGCGTGGAACAAGGCCAGCGAATTGATGAGAGCAAGATTATCTCCCAGCGATTTCCCAAACCCAATACCAGGGTCAAGCATGATGCGGTTTTCGGCAATGCCTGCTGAAATGGCGCGCTCGCGGGCGTCTTTGAGAAAATCGAAAACCTCGCTTACCACATCAACATATTCGCCGCCTTCGTGCAGGTTTTCGCCTGATCCGGGCGCGTGCATTAGGATGACGGGGCAATCAGAATTGGCCGCTAACTCCTCCATGCGCGGGTCATATCGCAAGGCGGACACATCATTCGCTATATGCGCGCCCGCTTCCAACGCGGCCTCCAGCACCCCTGCCCTGCGTGTATCGACACTGATTGCCGCGCCCATCGATGTGCAATATTCAACCGCCGGGATCACCCGCTCAATCTCATCGCCTTCGAATGTGGCCTGCGCACCGGGACGC
Organism: Pseudomonadota bacterium; assembly: GCA_038532855.1. Lineage (GTDB taxonomy): Bacteria > Pseudomonadota > Alphaproteobacteria > Sphingomonadales > Sphingomonadaceae > Erythrobacter. Next base: position 2,411 of record JBCAZT010000072.1, on the reverse strand, counting down.
GTGCTTTCCCCGCCTATGTCGATGATTGATGCACCAGCCTCCAGCATGGCAGCGGCATGGTCTCTTCCTGCACCTTCGCTGTCGAACTCTCCGCCATCTGAAAAACTGTCAGGCGTGACGTTTAGAATTCCCATGATCTGCGGTTGGTCGAACCGAATAGTGCGCGCACCCACATCCCATGGCTGATGCTCTTTTTGAAGGTTTGCCCATTGCGCCTGCGCGTCCTCAGCCAGCGCCCCACCCGGCTCTGCCAAAGCATCTTGCGCCTCGCTAGGGCCAAACACGCGGCGATGGGTAACCGCGCCATTTTCGCGCACCACAATTGCAAAACGGCTGGCATAGACCATCGAGCCTGCCAATCGGATCGATACTGGGCCGCCTTCACCCGCTTCTGATTGAGGGGAGGCGCAAAGGCCAATGGGGTGGAGATAGAGCGTGCTGGTCATAGCCGCAGCACATAGCGCGGCCTTGCCGTTGGTGACAGTCACACGGAAGTGAAATGCCCCAGTTTTGTGGGTCTACAGCGGAGAGCAAAATGCTCGATTAGGTGAAGGGTGAACCCACCTATCGCAAGCCGGCGAAATCAGTCTTCGCTTGCAAGTAGGTGAAGCTGGCGTGCCGCATCGATCTGGACGACTTCGCCGCCTTTTTCGTAATGCCAGAATGTCCAACCATTGCAGCTTGGCGCGTTTTGCAGCTCTTTGCCGAGCGAGTGGATGGAACCCGTCTGCGCACCTTTTGAGCCGCGATACTCCAGTGAACCATCAGCCCGGACGATCGCGACCCAGCGGCGTTTCTTGTCGAACACCTGTGTTCCGGGCGCGATCAGTCCGGTTTCCACCAACGTCCCGAAGGCGACCCGGGGCGCGGACTTTCGTGATTGCATTGTCTTAAGAGCGCTTTCGTCGAGCGGGAGTTCCTTTTCTATGCGTTTATACGCAATCGTTTGGTAGAACTCCTCACGCTCGCAGCCGACCCATTGGCGGCCTAAACGCTTGGCTACGGCACCCGTTGTACCGGTGCCAAAAAAGGGATCGAGCACCACATCGCCCGCTTCGGTGGTGGCAAGCAAAACGCGGTACAAAAGGCTTTCTGGTTTTTGCGTGGGATGCGCTTTTTTCCCATGTTCTTTAAGGCGTTCTGCGCCAGAACAAATCGGCATGACCCAATCAGAGCGCATTTGCAGTTCGTCATTCAACGTTTTCATCGCGCGATAATTGAAGTGATAGCGCGATTTTTCGCCCATGCTCGCCCAGATCAAGGTTTCATGCGCATTGGTAAAACGAGTGCCTTTGAAATTGGGCATCGGATTGGTTTTGCGCCAGATTATATCGTTGAGGATCCAGAACCCCATATCCTGCACTGCGGCGCCCACGCGGAAGATATTGTGATAGCTGCCAATCACCCAAAGCGAACCATCGGGCTTTAGAACCCGTCGTGCCTCAGCCAACCAGCCGCGTGTGAACTCATCATAAGCGCGAAAGCTGTCAAACTGGTCCCAGTGATCGGTCACGGCATCGACTTGGCTGCCATCAGGACGGTTAAGGTCTCCGCCCAATTGAAGGTTGTAAGGCGGATCTGCAAAAACCAGATCAACGCTGTTGTCAGGCAGAGTGCGCATTGCCTCAATGCAATCACCACCCAGAATTGTGCCTAAAGGAAGGCCGGGAATTGGGCGCGAGACCGCAAGGTCAGGCGCGCTTGCAGCCCCTGCCGGTTTCAATTTCGCAGTTTCAATAACACCCATTTCATCGCCCCAGCGCTTTGTCCCAAACCGGGACTCTCAAACTTATCCACAGGCATGGAGTCTCAGCGGACTCCTCGTCAAGCGCTCTTTTTTGAACGGGTTATGGTTAACAGCTCGTAAAGACCCTAGAAATAGCGGCGGAACGTATCAAGAACCCACAAGATATGGAGTCTCCGCCTATTGACGGGACTCGATATGATGAGTGTGGCGATGCGGGGTTACACCCGATTACAAAAATGTAAATTTTTTGGCCGCTGTTAGATTTTAGACCGGATTGGCTGCGACTTTACGCAAAAACCAGCAATGTGTTCGCCGCAAAAGCGGTCAAAAGCAGGCTGCCAATGATTCGTATTGAACGTTTAACTTAGGGGTCCGGCCATTTGCTGGCCGAATTCAATTCGGCATATTTTTAAGCAGCGCTTCTGCATGGCTCCACCCAAGCGTTCTGCCAAACAGGACCAGGTGACGATTATAGTTGTCTTCACCTAGCGTTATACTGGCAACAGTGTTTGCGAGCGCCACAACCTTAGTTTTCAGATTTCTTTGAGCCGACGTAAAAGACTCAAGGTTGGTACTGCCTGCGTCCAACGCCGCGCTTGTTCTTTCGAGCGCCTCACCCATTTCAACATGAAACTCAGCGAGGTGCTTTTCAACAGAAGCAACA
>JBCAZT010000071.1:0-14781 GCA_038532855.1 Pseudomonadota bacterium | reverse complement strand
AGCAAAGCATCGCGCCCAACTTCGCCTGTTGCAAATTTCTGCCGCGTTTCCTGCTTTTGCTTGTTTGAAATGCCGCTGGGCATGGGACCTGAGGGTACGAAGATCGCGGGCAAATGGCCAAAGCGTAGCGCTCCCATCAACAGGCCCGGTACAATCTTATCGCAAATGCCCAAGAATCCCGCGCCGTCATACATCTGGTGCGAAAGCGCAACGCCTGCGGCCATCGCGATATTATCGCGGCTGAAGAGCGACAATTCCATGCCATCCTCGCCCTGCGTGACCCCATCACACATGGCCGGAGTGCCACCTGCAACTTGCGCGGTTGCGCCCACTTCGCGGGCATAGATTTTCATCCGATCAGGATAGCGGCCATAGGGCTGATGCGCGCTCAGCATGTCATTATAGGCAGAAACGATGCCGATATTGGGACCGCGATTTTCCTTAAGCGCATCCTGATCATCCAGCGCACCGGCAAAGGCATGCGCCAGAACCGAACACGACACGGCCTCTCGCTCTGGCTTGCGGTCCGCTTCGCGCTGCATCAGATCGAGATAGGCTGTCCGTCCCGGCTTAGACCGCTCAATCACGCGGTCTGTCACCGTACGAATGGTTGGGTGAAGATCACTCATGCCAGCTCACCCCATCGCGCTCTGCCAAGGCGATGGCAGCGCTCGGCCCCCAACTTCCCGCTGTGTAGGTTTTGGGCGTGACTCCTGCGTCTTCCCAAGCCGCCCGGATCGCATCCACCCATTCCCATTGCGCCTCAACCTCATCGCGGCGGACAAACAAAGTCTGATCGCCTTTGATAAGATCAAGCAGCAGCCGCTCATAAGCAATCCGTCGATGCGCGCCGACAAAGGCATCTGGCATGGTGATTTCCAGCGGCACTTCGCGAAGGGCATTGCCTGTCGCCTCAAGCCCCGGAACCTTTGCCATCAGCGACAAGGTGATATTCTCTTCTGGCTGAATGCCGATAAGCAGCGAATTGGGTTGCAGCCCAGCACCGCTTGTTGCGCCAAAGATCGAATGCGGCACGCAGCGAAACCGAACAAGGATTTCGGTAACGCGTTCGGGCAGGCGCTTGCCGGTGCGCAGATAAAACGGGACGTTTTTCCAGCGCCAATTGTCGACATGCGCTTTGATCGCCGTGAAGGTTTCTGTGTTCGATGCTTTGCCGAGCTCTTCATCATAGCCGGGCACCGCTTGGCCCTGAATAGCGCCAGCGCGATATTGGCCCGTCACCGTTTCATTGGCGAGGGGCGGGCGCATGGCGCGCAGCACTTTAACCTTCTCATCGCGAACGGCTGTTGCGTCAAAGCTAGTTGGCGGCTCCATCGCGACAAGGCTGAGAAGTTGCAGCATATGGTTTTGCACCATATCGCGCAGAGCGCCTGCATCATCGTAAAAGCTAACGCGCCCTTCAAGGCCCACTGTTTCAGCAACCGTGATCTGAACGTGTTCGATATAGTTTGAATTCCAGATCGGTTCGAACAGGATATTGGCAAAACGCAATGCGAGAAGGTTCTGCACCGTCTCCTTACCGAGATAGTGATCGATGCGGAAAATACGCTCTTCGGGAAAAGCATCCGCCACTGCATCATTGATGACGGCCGACGTTTCGAGGTCCGTTCCCAATGGCTTTTCCAAACACATCCGCACTTTGTCGCCAGCCAGCCCTGCATGGCGAAGCCCTGCGATTGTGGGGCCGAATAGGCTGGGTGCGGTGGACAAGAAAATGGCCAAGCCTTTGTCCGAATAGTCGCCAACTTTGGTCGCAAGATCATCAAAGCCTTTAACGGTGGATGCGTCCAATTGCTGATAGCTTAGCCGATTGAGGAAACCCGCCATTCCGCCGCGGCGTTCAGGCTCCAAATGCTCTTCCAAAGCTTGGCGCGCCATATCGCGAAAGCCAGCATCATCCAGCTCGCTTCGGGCGGTGCCAATAATCTTCAGGTTTTCTGGCAGAAAACCATCGGCATCAAGCGCGCAAAGTGAAGGCAAAAGCTTGCGCCGTGACAAATCACCCGTCGCCCCAAAAAGAAGCAGGCGGTCAGCCCAAAACGGGTCAGCAGCAGATTGGGTCATTTAGCACCTTTCGATCCAATAAAGTGCGCCTGCCGCCTAACGAAATTGGTAGGACAGTTCCAGCGAAATCTCGCGCTGCCCTTACGGTTCTCGACAGTTAGCGTTACGCTTTGGGCACACCATAAAGATCATACGCATCGGCATCTTCGATCACGCAATCGACAATGCTGCCGGGAGTTAGCGTTTCGGGCACATTGCGCAGATACACCGCGCCATCGATTTCGGGCGCGTCGGCCTCACTGCGGCCTGTTGCGCCCACATCGCCGTCTTCATCAGGCTCGCCTACTTCATCGATGATGACCGGCAATGTGCGCCCGATTTTGGCTGAAAGTTTCGCGGCGCTGATCCGCTCTGTCACTTCCATCAGCCGGGCATAGCGTTCTTCTTTCACGGCTTCTGGCACAGGATCGGGCAAAGCGTTGGCGCGTGCGCCTTCGACGGGTTCAAACCGAAATGCGCCCACGCGGTCCAATTGCGCTTCTTCCAGCCAATCGATGAGGTATTGGAAATCCTCTTCGGTCTCCCCCGGAAATCCGACCACGAAGCTAGAACGTACCGCTATATCCGGGCAGATATCCCGCCAGCTTTTGAGGCGATCGAGAACTTTCGCTTCATTCGCAGGTCGCCGCATCGCTTTCAAGACTTTGGGCGAGGCGTGCTGGAAAGGGATGTCGAGATAAGGCGTCAGCACCCCTTCGGCCATCAGCGGGATTACCTGGTCGACATGCGGGTAGGGATAGACATAGTGCAGCCGCACCCAAGGCGGGGTACCATCGCCTGTATCCAGCTTGCCAAGCTCGCGCGCGAGATCGGTCATATGGGCACGCACTTCGCGTCCCTTCCAATCGCGTGCATCATGTCGCGTATCAACGCCGTAAGCTGAAGTGTCTTGGCTGATCACCAGAAGCTCTTTCGTGCCCGCTGCCACCAGCTTTTCAGCCTCACGCAAAACCGCATCAATCCGGCGGCTGGCGAGTTTCCCGCGCAGATCAGGAATGATGCAGAACGCGCAGGAGTGATTGCACCCCTCTGATATCTTCAGATAGCTGTAATGGCGCGGTGTCAGTTTTATGTCGGGCTGTGGGATCAGGTCCACAAACGGCCCTTGTGATGGTGGGGCGTGTTCGTGCACGGCTTCCACCACTTGTTCGTATTGATGCGCTCCTGTCACGGCGAGCACTTGCGGATGCGCTGCGCGGATGGCGTCGGCCTCTTCGCCCATGCAGCCGGTTACGATCACTCGGCCATTTTCTGCAATCGCTTCCCCGATTGCAGTCAGGCTTTCCTCTTTGGCAGAATCGAGAAACCCGCACGTATTCACCAGCACCACATCGGCGCCTTCATAATCCGGGCTGATCGCATAGCCATCGGCGCGCAGGCGGGTGAGAATGCGTTCAGAATCGACCAAAGCTTTGGGGCAACCCAAAGAGACCATGCCAACCTTTTTGGCATCGGGAAGAGTGGTGGCGGGGGTGTTCATCGAGGGGCCAATACACAGGTTCACAAAGCTTCGCCAGCACCTCTTCGTCGTAGCGATTCGGTGGTTCTCATTGAGAAAGTACATACGAGAGAGCGTGGGTTTAGGGGGAGAATGGCCCTTGCTCGCAAACCGCATCGCTGCCGCCCCATAAAACGGGCCGCGAGCAAGAGTAGCAGGCGGACAAAAAGTAGGAAAACGCAGATCGCTTTGCCCGAGCAACGCCCTGCATTTGGCACCCAGCCATATCCAAGTTCGGATCATGATAGCTGGAGTGAGAGCCCCGCACGCGCTATCACCCACAAACAGGAGGGATCACATTATGAATGACTTTGCACTTTGGCCCGTACTTGCAGGCTCTGCTGCCTTTTTCGTGGTTGGCATGATCTGGTATGGCGGATTGTTTGGCAAGGCTTGGCAAAAAGCCGCCGGGATCAGCGATGAACAAGCGCAATCTGGCAATCCTGCGGTGATCTTCGGCCTATGTTTCCTGTTTGAAATGCTGATCGCAATGGTGCTTTGGCACCTTCTCGTCCGCGTAAACCCCGCTCCGCATGTCGTGATGATGATGGCGATAGGCTTTGCCGGCGGCGTCATGATCCCGGCCACCGGCATCAACTACCTCTTCCAGAGAAAACCGCTCACACTGTTCCTCATCGACAGCGGCCATTTCCTGCTTGGGATGGCGGCCATGGGCGGCGTGTTTGTTTGGTTTAGGGGGTGAGGGTTCGGCTGCTTTCCAGGGATTGACTGGCCAGGGATTGACTGGATTTGGTAGTGGGAGCGGACGTACGCATCTCTGATTAATCGCCGCTAGAGTCTCCGCCGACTAGTAAAATGCTAACTGATTGGAGATAGCCAAGAGCTTGCCCGATCGAGACCAAATTCTTACTGTTTGGGAGAATCGACCCCGTCCCACTATATCTGCATTGGCTTCGACCAGAACAAAGTCATCCCCTTGCTCTGCAAGCTCTGCCGGCGTGCAATGCATATGCAAATCGTATTGCACAGTCGCTCCAAATCGTGGGCTCGGGTCGAGGAAGAATGTCCTTGGCATTGGTGTGTCTGATGCAGCGAGCAAACCCTTGGCATCCCATGGCCGCTCACTAGCATCGCGTACCCAGACAGCTGAATGGGGCTTGTCCTGCTTCGAGAATGCCTTTCCCAAACACATCCTTTGTTCGTACTTGCTCAAGAAGCGCGGGCCCGGGGAATCAGGAATACGAACTGAGTCTTCTGGGGGCTTCCTGAGTCTTCTGGGGGCTTCACGGTCGGAAACTCTGCAGAGTAGTCTTGTGGCTTGTCGCGTAGGTCAGAAAAAACTAAGTCAGCAACAAAAGTAGGCTCTGTGGCGTCAGCGCTGGCGAAAAACTCAGTCCGGTAGAAGCTAGTGCGACGGCCGTCGCGCAAACTCTGCACGTCCACTATCAATCCGTCTTGAGGCAAAGGTTTCAAGAAGCTGGCAGTAATGCTTGCGAGCGCGCCCTCTTGCGGAGTTGCTTTCTCAGCCGCCGAATACGCAAGAGCCAAAGCCCATCCGCCAAATGCGGATTGGAAATTCCAATAAGATCCTCCTGCATCAGATCTAAAGCGGTCATCTTCAAGGCGGATCAGGTCAGTGGCCTTGTCGAGGGGGAACTGAGTCAAATAGCGCTCCTTGATTTACTGTATTCGCGTTACACTAGGAACTCCGGACTACGCAAAAGTTCCTGAACGATCGAAATTCAAGCCAATGTCAACAACTGGCTCGCAAGCAGCCCATCCGTTTTCAGAGTTCCACTAGGCCAAGCCAGCAAGCAGCTTTTATGTGCCGACCAACTCGAATTGTGGGCCGGCTTTCGAGGAGGTGACACCTTGCATGGTATGAAGGCAAAGTTGTCGACCCGGGTCACCACCATCTGCTACTCGCCGAATAAGGGGGGCGAATGAGTTTTAAGTCGCGGGTGATGATGCCCTTGCAAGGGCTCACCATACTTATCGCTTTGACGGGTCTGGTGATGTTCATTGTCAGACAAGGCGCGATTGAATGGCTTGGTGTGTTCCTCGCCTCGGGTGCGCTGCCTGTATACTTATCCGTTTTCGTGGCATTGCGAAAAGCCGCGCGCACGACTGCGACTTTGCCAGCCGTGCAGATCGCCGCTGCTTTAGGTTTGGCGCTTGCACTGTGGCCGGTGCTTTCACGACCAGCATCAACCGCTCCAACCGCCTATCTGCCGCTGAGTTTGGCGCTGATCGGCTATTTGGCCATGCAATGGTATGTCTTTGTCTATTCCCGTTATGGAAGAAAGCCGAGCGCGGCGATTGTACTCGGCCAAAAACTGCCCGATATCAGCTTTACCACTTTGGATGGGCAAAGCGTCTCGGTAAGCGACCTTGGCGGACGCAAAGCGCTGCTGGTGTTTTACAGGGCCAATTGGTGCGCGCTTTGCATGGGGCAGCTTAGCGAAGTGCGCGAACGGGCTGATGCGCTTGCCGGTGTCCAGGTAAAGTTTATCTCCAATCAAGGCGGGGACCGCTCGCGCGAGCTTGCCGATAAACTTGACCTGCCCGATCACATGGAAGTGCTGCTGGATCCAGAGCTTGGCGCTGCAAAAGCATTGGGCATCGCAGATTTGGGCGGCACGCCTTTAGGGATGATCGGCTATCCCGCCGACACGGTTATGGCCAGTGTGATTGCCTTGGATGAAAACGGACAGGTCATTTTTGGCCACCAAACCGACAATTACCGTGTTCGCCCGCATCCCGATGCTTTTATGCCGGTGCTTGTTGGCTAAATCGTAATTCAGATCGATCGTTTGAACGTCGCATATCACAGGTTCGATCGTAAACTGACATCTGCTGTTGGCCGAATATCGGATTAAGTTTGAATGACCGGCACCAGCTCTGTCTCAGCACAGCAATTGTATCAGCTCATGGAGGTAGAAGCGGTCATTTGCTTGAATGAACCTGGTTCCGCTTTTAAGCTGGTGCGATATGCCCAAGGGATCCAAAACCACCACAAAGGTTCGATTGCTCAACGCTGCAATCTCAGAATTTGCCGCGCATGGTTTTAAAGGCGCGTCTTTGCGCGATATCGCAAAGGGCGCTGATGCCAATGTTGCGGCTGTCAAATACCACTACAAGTCCAAGGACGATTTGTGGCGCGAGGTGGTCTCGCACCTTTACAGGGCTTTGGGCGAAGCGGTGATGCAGGACAAGCGGCGCGAACAGATGGGCAGTGTGCAGGAGGCGATCAGGCATTCGACGCGCCAGTATATCCTGTTTTCCGCCAAAAACCCTGAGCTTTATCGCATCACACTGTTCGAAATGATCGAGGGCGGAGAGCGGCTGGATTGGCTTGCGCGCAATCAATTGCGTGAGTTCATGGAACGTTCCATGGCTTGGTCATCGATTGCTCAGCAAGGCGGCGTTTTTGACAAAAAGGTGCCGCCGCTCAACCTCGTTTATGTTATGATGGGTGCAATCCAAACGCTGTTTATGATGGCACCGCAGATCGAACGCAGTTTTGGCATTGATGTCTTCGTCGAAGAGCAGGTCGATGCTCATGTCGATGCGATTATGCGATTGTTTGATCTGTGACCAAAAAGTCGCGGCAAAACTCGATTTAAACACCCGTATCAATTTTGCGAGTTTTTAAACGTTCGTTTAACTTGCATCTTTCCTGCCTGACCTGTTTGGGCGGAGGGAATAATCGGCTATGTCCGACACTGCTGAACAAGCGCAGCCTTTTTGGCTTACCGGCAACTTTGCTCCTGTTTTCGAGGAGCGAAGCGCCGAAGATCTTCGTGTCACAGGGGAAATTCCGAGAGAATTGAACGGGCTTTATGTTCGCAATGGCGCCAACCCACCGTCTGGCAAAAGCCTCGATTGGTTTTTGGCCTGCGGCATGCTTCACGGTGTTGAGATCGCAGATGGCAAACCGCGCTGGTATCGCAATCGCTATATTCAAACGCCTTTGCTCGATGAGGAAATGCCCAGTGCTGAAAGCCGGGCGAAGCTCGAAAACTCCATCGCTAACACGCATGTGATCGGCCACGCTGGCAAGATCTTGGCGCTTGCTGAATTGTCATTACCGATCGAAGTCAATGAGAGCCTTGAGACGGTCGGCCCATACAATTTTGCCGGCAAACTTAACGGCAATATGACCGCGCATCCCAAAGTGTGCCCGGTGACCGGGGAACTCGTTTTCTTCGGTTATTCCATGCGCCCACCGTTCCTGAAATATTACCGCGTCAACGCAGATGGCGAACTCGTTCAGGAAGAAGAGATTGCGGTCAAAGGGCCGACAATGATGCACGATTTTTGCATCACACAATCAAAGACGGTCTTTATGGATCTGCCTGTCGTATTTGACGCGGAGGAGCGCGCCAAAGGCGGGCTTGGTATTCGCCATGATGATGATTACGGCGCGCGCTTTGGCGTCATGCCCCGCGATGGAAATTCGGATGCGGTGCATTGGTTCGAGATTGAACCTTGCTACGTTTACCACGCGCTCAATGCTTATGATGATGGCGATGAAGTCGTGCTCGAAGGCTGCCGCATGGTCGGATATATGGCCAAAGGCATGGTCAAGCCGCCGATCCCCGTCCCTTATCAATGGCGGCTCAATCTAAAGACGGGCGCGGTTATTGAGCGCCAAATAGATGATCTTGGGATTGATTTTCCGGTCGTGCCTGATGCTCTGGTCGGTCAGCAGCATCAATACGGATATTTCGCCCAGTTTGGCCAAATGGCGCCAACAGTCGAAGGCTATCACAAAATCTGCGCGAAAAGCGGCGCGAGGCAATCGCATATGCTGCAAGACGGGCGTCAAGGAAGCGAGGCACGCTTCGTGCCTGCTGCCGGCGCGCAAAGCGAAGATGACGGCTATTTGCTGAGCTACGTTTTCGATCCGAGCACAAACGCAAGCGAGCTTGTCATATTGAACGCGGCGCAGCTGAGCGATGATCCGATCGCGCGCATTCATTTACCTGCCAGAGTTCCAGCGGGTTTTCATGGGAGTTGGATCTCACATTAAGTTTTGGAGAATTGCGCGCCGATTAAATTCAAAAACAGGCGCGCTTTTGGGGAGAGAGATGATGAGTAATACTGCAGTATCTAACGGCAAAAGAAGGTTTCTTTCGCGGGGCGCATCGGCGCTGGCCATCGGCACTGTTTTTGCACTGTCTTCGCCGGCATTTGCTCAGGCTGACGACACAGAAACAGAAGCTGACGGCGCTGTTATTGAAGGCAATTCCATTATCGTGACCGCACGCCGGCAGGAAGAAACACTGCAAGATGTGCCTGTGGCGGTATCGGTTGTGGGTGCAGAGACCCTTGATGATTTCCGCATTGATGAAGCCGCCGATTTGATCAGCCGCGTCCCGGCATTGTCAGTGCAAGTTGGCGGGTCGGGTGCTGGCGCGCAGATCGGTATTCGCGGCATCAACTCTTCCAATATCTCAAACGCATTTGATTCCGCGGTTGCGATTAATGTGGATGGCATTGCGGTTAGTACGCAAAGGATTTTGCAAAGCGCGTTCTTCGATCTCGAAGCGGTTGAGGTTCTCAAAGGCCCGCAGCCACTGTTCTTCGGTAAATCAACCTCGGCAGGTGTGCTTACCTTGCGCAGCGCCAATCCAACGTCGGATTGGGAAGTAGGCGGCAAAGCGTCCTACGAATTTGAAGAGCAAGGCTACACTGTTGGCGGCTATATTTCAGGCCCACTCAGCGATTCCTTTGGCATTCGGCTTGCTGCGGAATATCAAGACATAGACAAATTCGTAGAGTTGCAAGACGATGTCCCTGCGCTTGATCCGGACAAAGGGCTAACGAACTTCATCGGACGCCTGACCTTGCAGTTTGAGGATCCGGCGGGCAATTTCGACGCCACGCTGAAACTGAATTACAACCGCCAGCGTTCTGAAACATTGAACGGGTTTACGGACGTCTTCTGCGGTGGAAACGGGCTGGCAGAGCCATCTTTCCTAGCTGTTTTTGGATTGTCTTTCGCACCGACCCACGATTGCAACATCCGCGACAACCGGTTCCCAGGTCCCGATGGTGATGCGCGGATTACCCAAGTGCCAACCGGCTTTGGATTGGGCGTAGACGATCGCGATATCACACAAGCCTTTAATGACACCGATCTGTTTCTTGCCAGCCTGACTGCCAATATCGGCCTGACGGATGAATTGAACTTGCGTTTGATCTCTGGCTTTGTCGACCTCGACAATGTCTACAACGACACGTTCAATTCGACCGGGCAAAACCCCGATGGATCGGCCGCAGGTTTTGCTGCACCCTTCCGGAACACTCTAAAGCAATTCACACAGGAATTCTTGCTATCCAGCGATTTCGGCGGGCCTTTCAACTTCCAATTGGGCGGTTTTTGGGAAAGCCGTGATAGTGGTCTCATCACTGCGCAAAATGCGTTTCTTCCAGCAATTGCGGTGGGCATTCCATTCCCGTTTGTTGGCCCCGATCCAACGACCGGTTTCGAGTTTGACTGGCTGGCTGATCGCCCGCTTTCGGCAGAAGCTATTTCGTTTTATGTCACAGGCTCGCTCGATATAACGGACGCACTCAACCTGTCGGGCGGTGTGCGCTGGACTGATGAGGATAAGAACACACGCATTTCCTTCCCATTTGTGCACGCGTTCAACCAGTTCATTTTGGGCGCTGTTCCCAATGGCTTTTTCGCAGGGCCGATTGAATTTTCAGACAGCAATCTGTCACCCGAAGTTGTGCTGAGATATTCGCCGACCGATGATTTGAATGTCTACGCTGCGTTCAAAACCGGTTTCAAATCCGGCGGGGTCGATAACAACACTCTTCCTTTGGGATCGGTTCTATTGCTGAATGATCCAGACCCAGCAGTGCGCGGAGCTGCGGAGGATGCACTTCGGTTCGATTCTGAAACGTCTATCGGCGGTGAGATCGGCATACGGTCACAATTGGCCAACCGTTCGCTGACGTTGAACGCCACAATCTATTACTACGTATTCGATGATCAACAGATCCAGAATTTCGATCCGGCGATCTTCAATTTCTCGACTTTCAATGCTGGCGAAACCACGACCCAGGGTATTGACGTGGATTGGCGCTGGTCAACTCCGCTTGATGGGCTGACCCTTAGCGGCGCCATCGCATATCTGGACGCTGCCTTTAGCGATACGTTTATCTCACTTGCTGGGCTTGACCTTGATGGTCGCGCCTCTGCCAGAGCGCCGGAATGGTCCGGAAATGTGGCAGTCGATTGGGATATTCCGCTCAGCAGCACATTGGAGTTGGGCCTCAATTCCATCGTTAGCTACACGGATGATTACTTTACGACGACGAACAGTCCTGAAGCCTATGATCCTGCAACTGGCCTTGGAGATATCGTTCAAGACGGCTTCTTCACCATCGATGGTTCGATCTCAATTGGCCATCCAGATGGCAATTGGAGACTGTCGCTGATCGGTACGAACTTGACCGACCAAATCTTCATCAACACCTCAGCACCACCTCCATTTGGCGCGCCGGGCACTGATGACCGTTTGGTCACGCTTAACCGGGGCCGCCAAGTGTTTGTGGAGGTCGGGTTCCAATTCTAATAGACCTGCCGCTGCATAAAGTTCAGGCCGTGCATGTGGGCTAAACTCTCTCAGCTTCGCATGCCATCCCAACCTGGATAATTTGATGGCCCCGTTTGTGTGGCGCAGTCCTATGAGACTGCGCCACATTTTAGACCAAACGCCAGAACGAAAATCGCAGATCCAAAGCCCTGATCCGAGAAAGTCATTCTGGATAAATGAGACCCATTGATGAGTTCAACACCGCAACTCTTGTTTGAACCAGATCGCAATTACAGCTCATCCAATCCAGCGCCGATTGCGTCGGAATTTGCGCAATTGCATGCAAAGCTTGGCAAGCTGGTGGTGAACCGATGGACATATCGGCCTCTGCGTTTCCTTGGCCGCCTGACGCAAAAGCCCATAGAAATCGAAAGCGTCAAAATCACCCAAGACCCATCATTTGGAGATGGCGCACTTCTGATCGAACCTGCTGAGATCAAAAGTCGGGCCGCGCTCCTTCTCATGCACGGCGGGGGCTTTGTTATTGGAGAGCCGATGGACGTGGCGCCCAAAGCTGCGTTTTTTGCCAAAGAGCTGGGTATCAAAGTCGTTTGTGCCAGCTACCGCCTTGCACCCAAAGCAAAGGCTCCGGCCGCTTTGGAAGATTGCCATTTGGCTTGGAGCGCTATGCTTACCAATGCCCAGGCACTTGGCATCGATCCTGCCAAGATCGTAATTGGTGGGTATAGCGCTGGTGCGGGATTGGCCGCGTGTCTTGCACAAAAATTGCGCGATGAAGGCGGCGTTCAACCCTGTGGGCAATTGCTTATCTATCCGATGCTGGATGACGCAACCGCAGCCAACAGATCGCTCGACTCGCTGCGCCACAGCGTGTGGAGCAATCGCAACAATCTGTTTGGCTGGACAAGTTTGCTTGGGCAGCCACCAGGAGGCCAAGTTAAACCTTACAGCGTGGCGGCACGATGCGATGATCTAAAGGGTCTTCCCCCTGCATGGATCGGGGTAGGTTCTGCCGATCTCTTTCTCGATGAAGATCGTGCCTTTGCAGATGCGTTGAAGAATGCAGGCGTAAAGACCGAATTTGTCGAAGCGCCAGGCGCCATACATGGTTTCGATATGGCGCCTATGCCCATGAGCCAGGCTTTTGTGAGCCAGCAACTCAAATTCCTTAAGGGCTTCGTTTAGCCGCCTCTTCGCAACTACCCCTTGTTTGTAGGGCATTGCGCCCAAATCCCCCCTTCTGCTGCGGTGTTACGGCGCAGAAGGGGGATGGGGGGAACGTGGTGCTTCTCTTAAAACCCGAATGTCGCTGAAACAGTGCCGCCCCAGCGATCATCGCCGGTATTGCCGCTGACACCGCCTGAGACATAGACTTTTTCAGCCACGCGCCCGCTAATGCTGGCGGCAAAGCCTTGTTCGCCGCCATAGGTTGCAGCGGCCACTGTCATGGAAACGCCTGCATCGGGCACCAGTTTGGCTTGACCCAGCGCCATGGCTGCTGCGATCCCGCCTGATAGGCCTTGTTCTGTTTCCTCCAGCGCAAATTCTAGGCCTGACAAACGCGTATCAAGGCCGAAAACCTGCGTCTCAAGCGCAGCAAATTGCGCATCAGACACTTGCGCCAATGCGTTTACAGACGTGCGCACATTGGCAACCGAAGCTGCGGTGGCGGCCTGCTGGCGGCCAAGGGTGCCGTTCTGGTCGATTGTGACCACATCAACCGGGCCTTCTTGGGCTGCGGTGGAAGCATCGATATCGCCGATACGGACGCTGGAACCTGCCCCGCCCAGGGTCACCTGATCCTCAGCGGTTGTGGGTGCATTCGCGCCAACAGCGGTGGAGCGACCATGCACCGCATAGGCCGCAAAGCCGACAGCGGTGGAGCGGATTTCGGGAGCGCGTGCTTCCTGCCCCACAGCGGTTGAGCGAGCGCCAAAAGCGCGCGATCTGTTGCCAACAGCGGTCGAGCTTGCGCCTGTTGCAAAGGCGCTACGACCCAAAGCCGCGCTGCCAAAGCCTGTCGCTTGCGAACTGGTGCCAACGGCAGAGGCATCGTCTCCCGTTCCCAGCGAAGTTGCGCCAAGCGCGAGCGAGTTAATCCCAGCAGCATTCGCATCCGCGCCAAAGGCTGAGGCGCGGTCAGCGGTGGCCTGTGCACCATTAAAGTCGCCGTCACCGTCACCGCCAATCGCAATGGAGCCGATGCCAGTGGCATCGGCATCTTGGCCAAGCGCGACCGCGCTCTCAGCCATCGCAACTGCAAAGGCTCCGAGCGCCACTGCGCCAATGTCGTTCGCACTTGCATTGTTGCCGATCGCTACCGCGTTACTGGCTGTTGCATCGGATAGAGTGCCGATTGCGATGGCTCGGCTGGCTGTAGCTTCCGCGAAACCACCGAATGCAATTGCATTCGATCCCGAAGCGACCGTATCATTGCCGATTGAGATGGCGTCGATACTACTAGCGACGGCTGCATTGGTGCCACTGTCTAGGCTGTCCGTCCCGATGGCAATCGAGCGTATTCCGGTCGATTGCGCACCGATCCCGATTGCGATCGCCTTGGTTTCGGAGGCGCTGCTCAGTTCGCCGATCGCCACCGCGCCATCGGCCGCCGCGTTGGCATCCAAGCCCAAGGCGATTGCGCCATCCGCGCCCGCCTGCGCGCCGATAAAGTCGCCGTCACCGTCACCGCCAATCGCGATGGAGCCATCCCCGTCTGATTGGACCGCACGACCGATCGCAATCGAGTCTAAATTAGTGGCTTCTGCATCCACGCCCAAAGCCGTAGCGCCAATGGCGTTGGCAAGCGAACCTTGGCCGATGGCCGTTGATTCCTCTCCACTGGCTTGCGCAAATTCCCCAACTGCCGTCGCTTTGTCGGCGCTTGCAGTCGCGAGAAGGCCAAGTGCGGTGGCGTCTTCGCCAGTCGCGCTCGCCGCGGTTCCGACTGCCGTGCCGTCGGCCCCAGTCGCTTCGGCACCTTCGCCGACTGCCACACCGTTGAAACCACTGGCCACCGCATCAGAACCAATGGCCGTTGCAAATCCCCCGGTGGCCTGCGCACCCAGGGCGTCACCATCATTGCTGTCCCCGCCAATCGCGACATTGCCGCTCTCCGTCGCGCTGGACGCATTGCCCAGCGCCACCGCTTCATCTGCCGCCGCATTGGCGCTGGAGCCGACAGCAGTCGAGCTAAGCCCGCTCGCGCTGGCGTCATGCCCGATGGCTGTCGTTTCAAAGCCATTAGCAGACGCATTTGCACCAAGAGCTGTTGTTCTGCCTGCACCGGCATTGGCGCCCGCGCCGCAAGCAAGCGCCCTGTCATCGCCCGCATTGTCGGTTGCACCGCCATCATTGTCGATGCCGACATCCACCTCGCCGTCATCATCGCGGTCAAGCAGGCAAGTCTCAGCCTGTGCAGGGGTTGGTTGAAATGCCAGCGCAGCGATAGTGGCACTGGCAGCAGCGGTCGAAAGTAGAGTTAGCTTTTTCATTGGTTACGTCCTGTCTCAAATGTTTTCATTTTGAGACGAGGTGCCGTTGCAGGCTCGGGTCGCATGGGGGGTGCAATGGGGCGCAGCCCGTGTGCTTTCCATGCTCACACAGACCACGCCCCACCGGCAGGACGCCTCGTCTCAGGACAATCACGTAAAGAGCTAT
>JBCAZT010000070.1:0-14882 GCA_038532855.1 Pseudomonadota bacterium | reverse complement strand
CAGTTGACGCCAGATTTCTTCACCAATCTCCTCGACATGGGCACCAAATGGGCTCCGGTCGATGGATCGGGCGATGAAGAATATGTCGGCACTGACCGCAAAACGGGCGCAGAAAAATACCGCGCCACGCGTGCTGACCTTGTGTTCGGTTCGAACTCACAGCTTCGCGCACAGGCCGAAGTCTATGCAGAAAGCGGTAACGAAGCGAAATTCGTAGCGGACTTCGCCGCAGCTTGGACCAAAGTCATGGATAATGATCGCTTCGATGTAACCTATGCCAAGCATCACGCGTAATACATAGCAGCCCCCCCGTTCCCTGACCGTCCCCTATGGTCGGGGTCGCAATCGCCCCCGGTGCTTTACCTGGCATCGGGGGCTTTTCGTGTCAGCTGGTTGGAGTGCGAACAAAACCCGTAGCCACAAAAAAAGGCCGCAGGATCGCTCCTGCAGCCCAATTCGATCAAGTTCGATTTTCAGCGCTTACTTTTTCTTTTTAGGCTTTTTGTTCGCGCCTTTGAACATTTCCTTGTCATAGGTGTCAGGCGCTGGTGCTGTTTCTGCTTCTACGCCAGCTGCGATTTCTTCTTCTGTTAAAAACTTCACCGCAAAGCCCAAGGCGCGCGTCTTACCCCAGCTATCAAGGCTGACTTTGCTTTCGCCATAGGTCACATTGACAACTGCATCTGCGCCCATTTTTTCGCCGCGCTCCCAAACCTCGTTATATATTTTTTGCTGCGATGGCTCTTTGCTGAAAATGGTCGCTTTGCGCACGCCGGCGGACACTGGACCCACGATCGTGTACGGCTTGTCTGTGATGTCATACGGGAAAACGGGCACGCCCATTTCGTCATTCACGACAACATGCTCGCCATGATCATCAGCGATAGCAGGCGGCAGTGGCAGTGCGAATGCAATTGCCAAGGCTCCTGCGGATAGAACAGATTTCTTCATAATTTACCCCTCTGTCACAATGACTCGAACCTTGTAATAGTACACTCAAGGTATAGACAAGCATAATATTGGGGGGACGATAATGATTACAATTGCATTGTTGCTGGCCGTACAAAGCGAGGCAACCGGCGAACCTGCCATGCATGACGGGCCAATGATGGTGGGAGAGGTCGCCCAAGAAGCCAGTGCCGATGTGCGTGCTGCGGCGGACGAAATCATCGAACCAGTCAAGCCAACCGCGCCCGTAATTGATATCCCGCGTGACACACCTGTGCATCTGATGGTTCTTACCGAAGTTTCGACCAGGGATCACGATCCCGGCCACCGTTTTCGTTTGCGCGTAAACAAGCCTGTCATTGCCAATGGCAACGAAGTGATCCCTGTCGGCGCGATTGCATGGGGCGAATTGCTGAGCGCTGAGAAAAGCGGCAATCTCGGCAAAAGCGGGAAATTGTCAGCGCGGCTTCTTCACATCGAACATGATGGCCGCGAGATCGCTTTGGATGGTGAAGCGCAATCCGAAGGTAAATCCGGTAAAGGTGAAACAATCCTTGGGGTACTGGCTGCCGGGCCGCTTGGCCTTTTCGCGCGGGGTAACAACGCCAAGCTTAAAGCAGGCGAAAAGATGACTGCGTTTATCGCTGAAGATGTGAGCTTTGCAGGCGATTTGCCCGCCCAAGAGCCGATAATGGCTGCTGCGCAAGAGCAACCATCCGAATTGCCACAAGACCCCGAAACCCCGCCAACTGGGACAGTTCTCGATTACTAATCGCGCTCGCCTCGTTCAGACCGTTTTGACAGGTTTTGCCATTGCGAGCGCGAGCATGCCATCAAGCGCGCAACACGAAACCGACTCGCAGTTGGAACCTGATGTTCAAACCGTCCAAGACCCCAATCAGCCAGAAGTTCGCGGCAATCACCTTGTAATTCGAGCCAACTCCCAGCTTGGCTTTACATTGGCGCAATCACTCTCAAGCAAGACGGTAAAGCGCGGCGATCTTGTTCAGCTGACTTTGCGCGATGACATCACGTACGATGGCGCGGTGATTGTCCCAGCGGGAAACCCGGCGATTGGTGAGGTGTCCTTTGTCCAACAAAATGGTTTTATGGGCAAAGGCGGCAGGTTGGCTATACGGATGCTGTATCTCGATCTTGAAAATGGGCCTGTTCGTGTCTCAGGGCCATTGGGTAGTGCTGGTAAGGATCAAACCGCTCTTGCAACTGCGGTTGCTACGGCGACGTTGGGCATTGCATTCTTTGTAAAGGGAAAATCAGCTGTGATCGAAGAAGGAACAGCACTTGACGTTGTGCTTGACCGTGAAGCGCGAATTCCGCTTGGGGTCTAACCCACCGGTCCTAGCACTCAAATCCAGCCTGCGTCTTTCAACTCGCTCACCTGAGCGCGGCTGACGGGCGCCTCGATATCGCGCGCCAGTTTCAAGCGCACATTGCGCCCCTCGCGGACCACGTCTTCCACCGCGCCTCGCGCCACCCACCAACTGCGATGAACCTGCCGACCTTCGACATCGCTCAAATGCGAAATTGCATCGCGCAGCCGCATCAAAATCAGCTCTGAACCTAAAGCGGTGTGCACCCGGACATAATGATCTTCCATCTCAAGCGCGATGATATCGCTGCCCAATTCAGCCGGAAGCTGATCAAACAAAGGGTTTTGTGAGGGTGCTTGGAATGGCTGGGGAATGTCGGACTGAGCGACGGGGTCTTGCGCAAGAGGGACAGGCACTTCTTTGGCAGCGCTCGCTCTTGGTCCGACGAAGTTGAACAGAAGCGTAATGCCGCAGCCAATTACGAACACATAAAGATAGCTCGTGAGCCCTTCTTGCGCAGATGGGATCGGAGGCCAATCCGGCATGAACTGAATAACATAAATCGCAGCCGTCATCGGGAATGTCGCGATCAGCGCAGCAGCGATCCAAAGGGGTAAAACGGGCAAGTCTAAGGCATCATGCGCGCGGTCGACAAAGTAACCCATGGGTGAATAAATCGCGTATCCCAAATAGCAAAACGCCAGCCATGTGAACAAACGCACGGCCAAGGGCTGATCGATCGAGCCAAAGGGGCCGATAATCGCCAGGAACACTCCAATCACCGTCATAATCGCAAGATCGGTGAGAGTACGGCGCAAAAACGCAGCGCGGCGGGTCAAAGGCTTGGGCGTCTCGCTCACCATGCGCATGTGAATGCCTGCCCATTCGCGCTTCGTAAAGTGGCAAACCACGACAAATCGGGTGTTTGGCGCGCCCATTGGCGAAGGTAGCGCCCCACCCACGCAACCCTGATTGCCGGCGAACGGGCAGGCGGCATTGTGGTTTTCAACAAACACGAACGCCCAATGTGAGGGAGCACTAAACCATGACTTCAATCGCCAAACCCGTAACGCTCGCCCAATTTATTAAAGCGCCAGCAAAGCCCAGCTTTGATATCAGCCCACGCCTTCGCGCCATTGTCGCGATTGCCGCTGTGGGCATGAGCATGGCGGTGATCATCGCTTTGTTCCGCGGGTTCACAGGTTTGGCACCAAGCCACCCGAACACACGTGATATTGCTATTGTCCTGCATGTCGCGACAGTCATCCCGGCAATCCCGCTTGGCGGTTATCTGTTGCTCGCGCCCAAAGGGACCAAAGCGCACAAACAGCTTGGCAAAGCATGGGTCGCGCTGATGGTAACGACTGCCCTATCCGCCTGCTTCATCAAATATGGCGGCGGGCTGGATTTCCACATTGGCCCCATTCACTTGTTCGTGCCGATGACGCTGTGGGCATCATACAAACTGATCGCAACCGCGCGCCGGGGCGATATGAAAGGGCACAAGAAAGAAATCCTCAGCCTCTATCTCGGCGCGCTGATGATCCCGGGCGTGGTGAGCATGGCTCTGCCCGGCCGCCTGATGCACACTTGGTTGTTCCTATAAGCCGCCAACCATGTGGCAATGGGCTTTGAGGTGGCCGAAACCTCAGCGCCCTTTCTTCAGCACCACATAAAGCGCACCTTCACCCCCGTGGCGGATATGCGCACGGCGGATGGCAGCAATGTGGTCTGCGTGGTGGCTGGCGGCCAGCCAATCGAGCAGTTTTGCCCGGATAGCGCCGCGTTTACTCGCTCGGTCTGCGGGGTCTACGGGGCGTTCTCTGCCTGCAATCACCAATACAACGCGCGCGCCCATCGCTCGGGCTTGGTCCAGTCCACTGGTGATCCGAGTATAGGCGCTATCGAGATTATGGCCGTGCAGGTCGAGCGTATAATCAGGCGCGACTTGCCCTGCTTTAAGCTTGCGGTTCCAAGAGCCATCAAGCGTTTGATCATGGCCAATGCGCGGTCGCGGTTGGCGCGGCGCGGTGCTTACTGGAGCGGGGCGCTTAGGCAATACAGGTTTGGGTTTGTGCGAAAGAGCCCGGCCACCAGCTTGCATCTGCTCTCCTTCCCCGCTCCGGGGAGGGTTGGGCGCGCGTTTGCCGGGCATCGGCGTCACACTTTGAGCAAGCTGCGCCCAAGCGGCGGATTCCGCATCGCTAAGGCCGCGCGGCGTGCTCATTGTCCCGAATTGATCCGGTCAACACTGCCGCGTGGCAAGAGGATATAGGCATCGCCGCGCCCGCTCATCCCGCCAGCCACTTCGCGCGCTTCCGCGCCAGCGCCCCAGAACGTATCAAACCTGTTGGTCCCTTTAATCGCGCCGCCAGTGTCCTGTGCGATCCAAAGGCCATCAGCAATATCGCGGTCCAGATCAAGGAACACGGGCGCGCCATAAGGCACAAAGCGCGGGTCAACCGCGACAGAGCTTTCAGCCCGCACAGGCACTCCGATAGAACCCAATGGCCCATCGCCGGTAAGCTCGCGAAAGAACACCCAGCTTTTGTTCATCCGCATCAGATCACGGCCATCCTCTGGGTTCTCGCGGATATAGGCCATGATCCCCTGCATCGATCCCGAATATTGCCCCGGCCCATCACCCAGCAACCCGCGATCGCGCATCACGCCGCCAATACCGGTGTAGCCGCGCCCATTCTGCCCGGCATATCCGATGCGAATAACCTCACCGCTATCGGTGCGAATACGGCCCGAGCCCTGGATTTGTAGGAAGAAGAACTCAACCGGGTCAGCGGCATAGGCAAGCACAGCTGCGCGGCCTTCCAAAGCGCCTTCTTCAATCTCGGCGCGTTCGAAATAAGGGACATACGAGCCATCAGGCAATTTTCGCGATAAAGGTGCACGACCTGTTCGCTCTGATTGCGGCACGTCATTGGGCCAGCCGCGCTCCAGATCATTGGGCACGCCGTAAACGGGGACATAACCGGGGCGCGGCGAGCGTGATCCGGCGATTTCGGGTTCGAAATATCCGGTGGCAAATGCTTTTCCATCGCCGATAATCGCGGTTTCGAAATTGTCCTCGAAGAAGTCCTGCGCATCACCTCTTGCGCCCGGGGCAGCAGAGCAGGCCGCCTGCCAGTCAGTTTGGCGCGTGAGGCCTGTTTGATCAGTGCGGCCGGTCAGCCTTGGGCAGCTTTCAATAAAGGATCGCAGCGCGGTTTCCGCGTCGCTGGAAGAAAAGCTTAGTGATCGGACACTGGGCCCTGCTCTGACGCCAGCAAGCAAAGCGCTTGTCGCATCTGTGGCTGGCTGCGTGACCGGAGGTGTTACCGGGGTCGTTCCAGGGGCATTGCCTTCCGGTATCAGCCGGACGCAGCCCGAAAGCAACAAAACCGCAAGAACTGCGAATGGTGTGCGCATCATCATGCGCGACTGTCTATGCTGATGAAAGGCCAGGCGCAATCTCTGCGCTCACCGTTCGCCTTACCCTTCGTCGGTTTCGTCAAGAACCCAGTTGGGATCGCGGTCCGTCGTGTTGCGAGAGAATGTCCAAACATCGCGGCTTTCAATCGCATCATCAAGCGAGCCATCAATGACGTTGCCATCTTTGTCGCGGGTGACAGAAGCAATGTCAGCGACAAAAAGGATCGAGATGCGCGCCAAACGGCCATCGAGCGATGCAGAATGAATGCGGGTCTCTTCAATCCGGATCAAAGAATTGTCGAGCGTAACGCCGGCTTCTTCGCGCGCTTCGATCGCGCCGATAAAACCTTCGTACACATCATCATCGCAAAGATCGTTCAATGTGTCGCGATCGCCTTTCCAGAAAGCTTCCAAGACCATTTCATACGCAGCTTTTGCGCCATCCATGAAAACGGGCAGGTCAAATTTGCTATCAGCATTGGCGATATCGCGAATACCGCGTTCCACCGCGGGCATAACGCCTTCCAATTCAAGCGGACGCGAGGGAGCGGACTGAACGCCTGCGGCTGGAGGGATAGTGTTGGGTTGCTGATTCGGCCCTGAATCAAAGCGATTCGGGATCGATTCTTCCTCATGCTCCGCCCGGCGCCCCAGCACAGAATACAGCCGGTAGCCCAGAAAAGCGGCGAAAAGGGCGAGGATTACAATCTCAATCACATCTATATCCGATTTATCAGCTGGCGTTTGCCCTAGTTAAGCGCAATTGCCTTAAGAACCTCTCACTGCCTTAATTAGGCATCAAATACAATTCAGCAACGCCGATTTGGTTGCACTTTGTTTCAATTGCGTCGCTTGGGATGCAAGTGTCGTCGCATATGGCTTTATTCGTTGCCAATCCGCCACGCTGTTGCGAGCCGCTTTTGCAGGTGCTAGGCGCGCGGCCAAACACATTCAGCCCCGATAGATCAGCATCTAAAGGGGCAGGCATGAACTCTCGATTACCCAATTTTTTGAAAGACCCATCGCATGGCTGACGACAACAACGTCCTTACCGATCTCGACAACGCCGCTGCCGGCGCCAATGGCGCAGACAACCAACCCGCTGCCGCCATCATCACGCAATATGTGAAAGATCTGTCGGTTGAAAACCCCAGCGCGCCAGATGTCTATCAATGGACCGATCAACCTCAGATCGATGTGCAATTTAACATCGGCGCTGATCCGGTGGGCGAAAATGTCCATGAAGTGACATTGAAAGTGAACATCGTTGCAGCTGCTGAAAAAGGTCAGGCGTATCTGGTTGAGCTTGCCTATTGCGGTCTTGTTGGCATTCGCAACATACCAGAAAAACAAGCGCACGCTTTTATGTTCGCAGAAGCCCCGCGTATCCTCTTCCCATTTGCCCGCCGCGTCATTGCTGACGCGGTGCGCGATGCAGGCTTCCCGCCGCTGATGATCGACCCGATTGATTTCAACGGCCTGTATGTCCAGCAATTGCAAGCTAAACGCGACGCTGAAGCAGCCGGTGCAGGCGGCGATACGCCTGCTCCCAATTGAGCCGATAAGGCTGCGGGCCTGACGTTATGAGCCTGCTCAAGAACCTTGGGACAATCGGCGGGCTGACAGCGGTTAGCCGGGTGTTCGGCTTTGCCCGCGATATTTTGCTTGCGCGGGTATTGGGCGCAACAGCCATGGGCGATGCGTGGCAGCTTGCTTTTATGCTGCCCAATATCTTTCGCCGGCTGTTTGCCGAAGGGGCGTTTGCGAGCGCCTTTGTCCCGCTTTTCAATCGCCGAATGAAAGAGGATGGCGATGTAAGCGAAGCACAGACCTTCGCGACCAATGTTCTTTCCGTCCTGTTGCCTCTGCTGATTGTGTTCGGCGGCATCGCCATGATCGCAATGCCTTGGGTGGTCGAATATTTCGCCAGTGATGGCCTTGCCGATGATCCAACCAATTACGCCATTGCCGTGTTCATGGCGCAGGTCACGTTTCCCTATTTGATGTTTATGAGCATTGCGACGTTGATCGCGGCCATTCTCAATTCGTTATCGCGGTTTGCTGCCGCCGCAGCAGCCCCCGTCATTCTCAACATCTGCCTGATCTCGGCTTTGGTCTATGGTTTGTCGCTGTCCCCCACAATCGAGGCGCAGCGCCAGACCGCACAATTGATGGCATGGGCCCTGTCACTGTCAGGCCTGCTCCAAGTGGTTTGGCTCGGGTATTTTATGCGAAGGGCTGGATTTAAACTATCGCTCGGCACACCGCGCCTAACATCGGGAGTAAGAGAACTTGGAGTTTTGGTAGTGCCTGCAGTCTTTGGCGCTGGCGTTTACCAGATCAGCCGGTTTGTGGATCTGTTCTTCCTCTCAACGCTTCCCGTTGGCAGCTACACGCATCTTGCCATGGCCGACCGCTGGAACCAGCTTCCCCTTGGGATCATTGGAATTGCGCTGGGCACAGCGATCCTGCCGGCTTTGTCGCGGCATTTAAGCCGCGCAGAAGATGAAGAGGCTGTGCGCCTTCAAGCTAATGCGATAGAGCTAGCCATGCTGTTGACTGTGCCATGCGCTGTTGCCCTTTACTTCACCGGCACCGCTTTTGTGCAGGTCTTCATGACAGCCCAAGCTTTCACGCAGGCCGATGCTATTACAACAGGCATGGTGGTCTCAGCCTTGGTTATTGGCTTACCAGCTTATGTGCTTGTAAAGGTCCTAACGCCCAATTTCTTCGCACGAAAAGACACCCGCACGCCGGTTATCACAGCGGCGATCAGCCTTGCGGTGACCATCGCTCTTAACATTGTGTTTGTGTTGCAGATGGGAATGGGGGTCTCTGGCCTCGCATTGGCAGGAGCAATTGGAGCGTGGGTCAATATCGCTTTACTTACAGGGATTTTATCAGCGCGCGGTTTCTTTACTTTACCCGCGCGCGTGATTGGACGTCTGATCCGCATTGCTATTGC
This sequence comes from Pseudomonadota bacterium, assembly GCA_038532855.1. Lineage (GTDB taxonomy): Bacteria > Pseudomonadota > Alphaproteobacteria > Sphingomonadales > Sphingomonadaceae > Erythrobacter. The sequence goes on along the minus strand of JBCAZT010000070.1, from coordinate 6,212 downwards.
CTCAGCCATAATGGGCAGCGCGCTGTATGTGTTGATGCTAGAAATCTCGCCTTGGTTCGTTGCAGGCGCTCTCGACAAAGCACTGGGCATTTTGGCCATCCTAGGAACGGGAGCAGCCAGCTACGGCGCTGCCGCCATTGCGCTTGGTGTTCTTGATAAATCAACCATCCAGCGCCTTATGCGTCGTCAAACCTGAAGCAGCCCAATTGCCGCGGCTATTGCACTGGAGGGAGCCTTTGCTAAACAGCGCGCAATGACAATACAGCTCCTCTTTCCTTGTTCAGCCCATCCGTCTTTCGGGATTTACGGGCGGGCGGCCTGGCGATGGCGCGCGTGCTCTTGAATTGAGCCCGCATTCGGCCGCAATCGGCCCGTCCATCTGCATTCCAAAAAAGAGTACCTGAAAAATGAGAGTCGTCTCCGGCATTCAGCCCACTGGCCAACCCCACCTTGGCAATTACCTTGGCGCTATCGTCAATTATGTGAAGCTTCAGGATGAGGCGCATGCAGCAGGCGGGGAGTGTTTTATCTTCCTTGCCGACCTTCACGCTATTTCGATGCCGCACGATCCCAAAGAGCTTGCCGCAACCACGCGCGAAATGGTTGCGACTTTGGTGGCCTGCGGGCTTGATACTTCCAAAACCGTTTTGTTCAACCAAGCGCAGGTTCCCGCTCATGCCGAACTGCAATGGCTGCTTTCTGGCACGGCTCGCATGGGCTGGCTCAACCGCATGACGCAATGGAAGGATAAAGCAGGCAAGAACCGCGAGGGGCAATCCATCGCGCTGTTCACCTATCCTGTGCTGCAAGCCGCAGATGTGCTGCTTTATCAAGCAACGCATGTGCCTGTGGGTGAAGATCAGAAACAGCATTTGGAATTGGCCCGCGATATCGCGCAGAAATTCAACAATGATTTCGCATCCGAAGAAGCGCCCGTCTTCACTTTGCCCGATGCAATTATTCCGCCAGAGGCAGCGCGGATTATGTCCCTGCGCAATGGCTCTGCCAAAATGAGCAAATCAGACCCTTCCGACATGGCACGCATCAATTTGATCGATGATGCCGATACGATCATGAAAAAGGTAAAAAAGGCAAAGACCGATCCTGAGCCATTGCCCAGCGAAGAAAAGGGCCTCGAAGAACGCCCCGAAGCGCTCAATCTGGTGAGTATTTACGGCGCGTTGGCAGGTAAAAATGTCGCAGACGTCCTGTCTGAACATGGCGGCCAAGGTTTTGGCGCCTTCAAACCGGCATTGGGGGAATTGATGATTGAAACGCTCAGCCCCATCAATGCTCGCTTCCGCGAACTGATGCAGGATCAAGAATCCTTGGACGCGATCCTGGCGCGCGGCGCAGCACAAGCGCGCGAGGCAAGCGCGGCAACTTTGGCTAATACCTACAACGCCTTAGGCTTGGTGCGCGGTTAATTGATTTTACGCCGCGTTCAAACCTCGTTCACACCTCGAATCTACACTGACGTGCGACAGTGATAGCTTGATAGTTGAGGTCAGGCACTCAAGGTTGGGGCAGGTCGAACATGATTTCACCCTGATTTGCGAGTGTCACGCGTGGGGAACGCTCAAAGTGTCACTGGCGTTAGACTCTGGTGAAAACTCAAAGGGTGTGCCATGAATAATATCGAAATGACCTCAAAATCGCGCAGCAGCGCCCGCAGCCGATTGGTGCGGATCGCATTACCGCTGGCATTAGCCGCCGGCCTTTCTGCTTGTGCTCCTTCTTTTAAAGCCGACGTTCAGCGCTTTCAAAGCCAGCTTCCCGCACCTGCGGGTGAGACATTTGCCATTGTGGCGGATGATCCGGCTTTGGATGGTGGCCTTGAATTCTCGCTTTACGCTGATCAAGTTGCCGATCGTTTGACCGAACTTGGGTACTCACGCGCCCCAGCCGCAGCCAATGCATCGCTGCTCGTTCGGTTTGATTACGATGTCGACAATGGCCGTGAACGTGTCAGGACAACTGGCTTTGGCCGCGCAGATCCATTCTTTGGCCCAGGCTTTGGTTTCCGTCGTGGATTTGGTCGCGGGTTCGGCTTCCGCCGCAACTTCGCATTTGGCTTTTACGATCCGTTTTTGGCCGGGCCAGATGTACGCAGCTACACCGTTTACACCAGCGAGATTGATCTGAAGATCGATTCCACATCATCAGGAGAGCGTCTGTTCGAAGGCAAAGCGCAGGCTTTGTCGCGTTCGAACAGGCTGCAAAAACTGGTGCCCAACCTGGTAGAAGCTTTGTTCGTCGATTTTCCCGGTAATTCGGGAGAAACTCTGCGGATCACGATCAAGAATGATGAGACAAAGGTGAAAGCGATCGACTGATCGTCACTGTTAGAAACTACACCCATCAACCTTGGATGGGACGGAAAGGCGGCGCAAGGGATCAGCGCCGCCTTTTTGCGTTTCAGTTTCGAAGAAAATTCTAGAGTTTGGCGTGGCCGCCCGTTGAACCGAAACCACCCGCGCCGCGTTCGGTATCGTCTAGCTCGTCAACCTCGTCCCATTGAGCAATGGTCACAGGGGCAAGCACCAATTGTGCAATCCTGTCCCCGCGCTCGACTTTGAAATCAGACAGTCCGTGATTGATCAACAGCACGCGCAGCTCGCCGCGATAATCGCTGTCGATTGTGCCGGGTGTGTTGGGCACAGTGATACCGTGTTTGAAAGCAAGGCCTGAGCGCGGTCGGACCTGAATTTCGTATCCAAATGGGATGGCTACCGCAAATCCGGTGGGGACAGCGAACCTCTGCCCGGGCGCAAGCGTCACATCTTCAGCTGACACCACATCCATGCCAGCAGCCCCCGCCGTTGCATAAGAAGGCAAAGGCAAGCCCTCGCCATGCTCCAGCCGCTTGATTTCAACCTTTACAGATACGCTCACTACTCAGCAGCCTCTTTCTGAAGCGCGGATGCGATGCGTTCTGCCAGAGCCATCGCAACATCGGCTTTGGGCATTTCATCAAGGCTTTCGACGCCCTCGGATGAGATAATGTGCACGCGGTTATCTTCGCCGCCCATTACGCCCGCGCCCGTTTCATCGCTGGATACATCATTGGCGATAATCCAATCAGCAGCCTTACGCTTGCGCTTTTTCTGCGCGTTGTCGATCAAGTTTTCCGTTTCCGCGGCAAATCCGACCACAAGCTCAGGGCGTTTATTGCCGCCTGCCAGATTGGTCAGAATATCGGGGTTTTCGGTTAGCATCAGAGCCGGTGGGGCCGATCCGCGTTTCTTGATCTTTTCGTCTTTATATTCCTTGGGCCGCCAATCAGCGACAGCGGCGACCATAACAGCAACATCTGCTGGCAGCGCAGCCTTCACCGCATCGCTCATTTCAGCCGCGCTTTCGACATCGACACGGGTGACGCCAGCAGGTGTTTGAAGCCAGACAGGGCCTGCAACCAGCGTGACCTGCGCGCCCAATGCGGCCGCCGCACCTGCAATGGCAAACCCTTGTTTTCCGCTCGAACGATTGGCGATATACCGGACCGGATCAATCGCTTCCCATGTCGGCCCGGCTGTAACCAGAACATGCCGCCCTTTAAGGGGCTGGTAGCCCGGATCGCTGGCAAATTCGCCAACCGATGCGGTTGAGGTTTCCACAGAAGCGCTGTCCCTTGCGGCCTTTGCGGCTGCTTTTTTGGGAGCAACTGCCTCTTCGACGGGCTCCGCTTCAGAAAGCTCTTCTTCAGCAGGTGCTTCTTCAATTATCTCAGGTGCAGACTGGCGATCGTTAAACTCGTGATTGATTGCGTCAGGATCAATCGGAGGTGCAGCGCCCGCTGCTCCTTTGGTCGCCAGAATTGGCCCGCCAAGGTCAGGATTGAACTCAATCTCTTCCTCTTCAACGGGCGGCAGATCTTCATCCGCAATCTCTTCAGCTTCCAGCTCATCGTCACTGCGTTTTGCGGTGGAGCGCGGGATAATCTTGGATAGCAAACCGCCCAGGCCGCCAATGCTTTCCTCTTCTTCAGGCTCCAACGCTTCGCTTGCCAAATCAGCGGCATCATTCGCAGGAACCGCAGGAGCAGTTGGTTCGGGAACATCCAGACCCAATTGCTGCGCCACAGCGCGCCAAATCGCATCGGGTTCTGGCAAGCGGCCATAGCCAAATTCCCCGCAGGCCATAGGACCTTCATCGGGATCGAGTACGATCGTGCCGCCATTGCGCAAAGCATCAATGTTTGTTTGGGTTGAGGCATGTTCCCACATGCGCACATTCATAGCGGGCACAGCCATAACCGGCTTGTCCGTGGCCAGTATCAAAGTTGTGGCAAGATCATCAGCAATGCCATTCGCCATCTTTGCAAGAAGATCAGCTGTCGCCGGACAAACCACGATCAGGTCCGCTTCGCGGCTTAATTGGATATGCCCCATCTCCGCTTCGTTTTTGAGATCCCAAAGCGTGGTGTAAACTTGGTTTTCGCTTAGGGCCGCCAGAGACATAGGCGTCACAAAATGCTGACCGCCTCTTGTCACAACGCAAGTGACATCCGCACCGCCTTTGCGCATGAGCCTTACAAGCTCGCACGATTTGTAAGCCGCGATACCGCCGCCCACGACAAGCAAAATTTTCGGTCCGCTTCCGGCCACCTTTGACCTCTTTAACGCGGGATTGCCCAAGCGATTGCAGCGCCAGGCTCCCTAATACAACGAGCAATGTACGAGGGTCTAGCCGTCCCACGCCGCATGGCCAAGCCCAAGCATACTCCTTGCGGCATAATGGTAAATTTTTCGCTATTCGAACACCGCTTTGCAGCATAGAGCGACATAAAACAACGGAGAGGGTTATGCTGATCGGGTTGCGCGTTTTGTTGGTTCTGGGCGGCGTTGTGCTGCTGTTTCTGGGCATTGGGTTTTTGACAGACCCGGCTGGATCAGGCGCGGATTTCGGCATCAGTGCAGATGGCGCTCACGGCATCACCTCCATACGCGCTGATTTTACAGCGTTTTTTGTGGTCGCGGGGGCATCATTGATTTGGGGAGCATTGTCCCGTCACCGCGCGTCTTTGATTACTGGATCAGCGCTTATGCTGATCCCTTTGGCTGCTCGATCCGTATCGCTTTTCATCGATGGCAGTTTTGAGGGGTATCTTCAGCCCATGGTGTTTGAAGGCGTGTTCGGCGTTCTTGGTCTCATTGGCGCGGTCGCATTGCCAAAACCCAAAAAGAACAAAAGCTCTATCGCGAACGCGCTTTAGCCCAAAAGCTTCATCCCAAAATACCGCTTGCGATCAGCGCCCACATCGCGCCAGCCCCTCCAAGGCCTGCGACAAAATAGCCCAAAAAGCCCGGCCCGCCACCATCTTTGCGGTCAGTGAGCAAAGGGATGTCAGGCAAAGGAGGCGCTTCGGGCGCGCCGCCTTTTGGCGGAAATTTATCTTCCAACCGCCGCACTAGCCCCGGCAGACGCATTAAGGTTTCCGTGTCTTCCTTTATCCGATCAGCCAAGGCGGATTCGGGGCCAAGCTCATCACGGATCCAGCTTTTTACGTAAGGCGCAGCAGTATCCCACATATTGATATCGGGATTAAGCTGCGTCGCGATGCCTTCCACCATCACCATTGTTTTTTGCAAAAGCAAAAGGTGCGGCTGGGTTTGCATGTCAAAATCGCGCGTAATCGCGAAGAGGCCATCGAGCATTTGCCCAACGGAAAGCTCGCTCACCGGTTTGCCCCGCATCGGTTCACCCACAGCGCGAAGGGCTGTCGCAAACTCGCCTACCGAATGGTAGCTGGGCACATATTGCGCCTCAAAATGAATCTCTGCGACGCGTTGGTAATTGCCAGTTGTCAGGCCATAGAGAATTTCAGCAAGCCATTGGCGCGCCCGCCGATCAATCCGGCCCATAATGCCAAAATCAATCGCAACAATCGTCCCGTCATCTTCGACGAACAAATTGCCTTGGTGCATATCGGCATGGAAAAATCCTGCGCTGATCGCTTGGGTCAGGAATGAGATCACCAGCTTTTCAGCCAAGCGGTTAAGATCAACACCGCGTTCGATCAGTGCGGCTCTGTTGCTGATCTTGACGCCATCGATCCATTCGATGGTCATCACCCGGCCATTGGTGCGATCCCAATCGATAGCGGGGATCCGATAGCCGCCGACGCCCGACATATCTTCTGCCAGTTCGCTGGCGGAAGCCGCCTCTCGCCGCAGATCAAGCTCTGAATTGGTCCAGCGTTTGAAATTGGC
>JBCAZT010000069.1:0-14890 GCA_038532855.1 Pseudomonadota bacterium | reverse complement strand
TGGCTTGGTTCGGCCCGGTGGAAATTGATTCGCTTCCCAAACCGCCACTGGATGTGGATTTGGCCTCGCGCCTGTTTTCGCAGGATTGAAAGGTTTCGCGAATGAGGGATTGCCAAGAGGAGTAAGCCCGCTTATGTGCCCGTCCTCACACGCGCCAGTAGCTCAGCTGGATAGAGTACCTGACTACGAATCAGGCGGCCGGAGGTTCGAATCCTTCCTGGCGCGCCAAAAAAGCCCATACCGTAAGGTGTGGGCTTTTTTGGTCGATCACTAGTGAGCGGCCGTTTGCCCTTCGACTGTTAAATTCCCTTTCATGGGATGGAAATTCACCGAACAATTCCCATATTGGTATTCGAAAGAATGCACAGGTTCCGTTTTTTTCATCAGACAGTGTTCCTTGCAAATTTCGCATGGAACCGACTGAAGCGGCATCAGTTTTTCTACGTGGGATCATCGTAAGGGAGTGACGGGCCAAGCACCGGGTCCATTTGCTTGCCAGAAATAAGCCGAAAGAGGCTACAGAAAGGTAACGCCATGAATTACATGAGCCATGATGCTGACGATTTTGACCCGGATAATCCATTGAACAAACCCGACGTACCTGACGATGTCCAAGAAGCGATTCGTACTTTGCTGCGCTGGGCTGGTGATGATCCAACCCGTGAGGGTCTGCTTGATACACCGAAACGCGTGGGCCGCGCTTGGCTCGAATATTGCCGCGGCAATCAGGAAGACCCATCTGTTCACCTCGCGCGCATTTTTGAAGAAGTGGGCGGCTATGACGAGATCGTCCTTCTGAAAGACATTCCTTTTCAGTCCCATTGCGAACACCACATGGCGCCGATCACCGGCAAAGCGCACATTGCCTACCTTCCTCATAAGAAAGTGGTTGGCATTTCGAAACTTGCTCGCGTTCTCCACGGTTATGCCAATCGCTTGCAGGTTCAAGAGCGCCTTACGGCTGAAGTTGCCGAATGCATCTGGAACAATCTTGAGCCTCGCGGCGTCGCTGTTGTTATCGAAGCCGAGCATGGCTGTATGACTGGGCGCGGCGTCAAAGTGCACGAGGTCGAAATGCTCACCAGCCGCATGATGGGCGTATTCTTGGAGGACCATCGCAGCCGCAAGGAAGTGATGAGCTTAATGGGTTTTTGAACCCAGCCATCCCCATTCGAACACAAAAAAGGGCGCCTCGATCGGGCGCCCTTTTCCATTCGATTTGCAGACCCATCAAAGCTGATCGAGCATGTGCTCTGCGCTCGACACTTTAAAATCACCGGGCGCTTCAACATTCAATTGTTCAACCACGCCATCATTGATGACCATAGAGAAACGCTGGCCGCGTTTGCCCATGCCGAAGCCTGAACCGTCCATAGTAAGGCCAACACCCTCGGCAAAATCGCCATTGCCATCAGCCAGCATAGTTATGTCACCTGATCCTGCCGCGTCGTTCCATGCGCCCATCACAAATGCATCATTCACCGCTGTGCCGACGATTTCATCGACGCCTTTGGCTTTCAAGTCTTCCGCCTTTTCAACAAAGCCGGGCAGATGTTTGGCAGAGCATGTTGGCGTGAATGCGCCGGGCACTGAGAACAGTGCCACCTTCTTGCCAGCAAAATACTCCGATAGCTGCACGGGCTGCGGGCCTTCGGCTGTGGCTTTGACCATTTGAACGTCGGGCAGTTTGTCGCCTACTGAAATTGTCACGGGGAAAGCTCCTTTAGTTGATGAAACACCTTCGAGTGCGGGTATAGGCAAAACAACGGATGCGGCAACAATTACAGATATAAAGATAACTTTATATTTGCGTCTCTTCGGCCGCGCCGCTAGGGGCGGGGCAATACGAAACGGAGACAATCCATGGCCACTGCCGCCCACACACACGAATACATCATCAAAGACATCGCATTGGCTCAGTTTGGCCGCGATGAAATTGCGATCGCCGAAACGGAGATGCCGGGCCTTATGGCTCTTCGCGAAGAGTATGGTGCATCGCAGCCGCTTAAGGGCGCGCGGATTACCGGGTCGCTTCACATGACGATCCAGACCGCCGTTTTGATCGAGACATTGGTTGCGCTGGGCGCAGAAGTGCGCTGGGCGACTTGCAATATCTTCTCAACGCAAGATCACGCGGCAGCGGCGATTGCCGATCAAGGCATTCCAGTGTTCGCGATCAAAGGTGAGAGCCTTGCGGATTATTGGGACTATGTTGGCCGCATCTTTGATTGGTCAACAGATGCTGACGCGGATCAAACCGCCAATATCATTCTTGATGACGGCGGCGATGCGACCATGTTTGCGCTTTGGGGTGCGCGCCTTGAAGCGGGCGAGGAAATGCCTTCGCCAGCCAATGCGGAAGAGATTGAATTCCAGCGCGCGTTGAAAGCGTATGTGGCTGATAAGCCCGGCTATCTCACAAAGTCAGTCAAGAACATCAAAGGTGTTTCTGAAGAGACGACGACTGGCGTTATGCGGCTTTATCAGATCGCCAAGCAAGGCAAGCTGCCTTTCCCTGCGATCAATGTGAACGACAGTGTGACCAAGTCGAAATTTGACAACCTTTATGGCTGTAAGGAATCGCTGGTTGACGCCATCCGCCGTGCAACCGATGTGATGCTCGCAGGTAAAGTTGCTTGTGTCGCCGGCTATGGCGATGTGGGTAAAGGTTCTGCGGCATCGCTTCGAGATGGCGGTGCGCGGGTTATGGTCACAGAGATTGACCCCATTTGCGCGCTTCAAGCAGCCATGGACGGATACGAAGTTGTTACCATGGATGAAGCGGTAACACGCGCCGATATCTTTGTCACAGCCACCGGCAATGAAGGCGTCATCACTGGCGAGCACATGAAGAACATGAAAAACATGGCGATTGTGTCCAACATAGGCCATTTCGACAGCGAAATTCAGATCAGCGCGCTCGACAATTATGAGTGGAAAGAGATCAAAGATGGCACCGATATGGTGACGTTCCCTGATGGCAAAAGCATTCTCGTTCTTGCCAAAGGCCGCCTTGTGAATCTGGGCTGCGCCACTGGTCACCCCAGCTTTGTGATGAGCGCAAGCTTCACCAACCAAGTGCTCGCGCAAATCGAACTGTACACAAAGTCTGATGAATACAAGAACGAGGTTTATGTCCTGCCCAAACATCTCGATGAGAAAGTGGCAGCGCTTCACCTTGAAAAGCTCGGCGTGCAATTGAGCCAATTGAGCAAAAAGCAAGCCGATTACATTGGCGTGCCGCAAAATGGTCCGTTCAAGCCGGACCATTATCGCTATTGATCGTGTGGCTGTCCTCGCGAAGACGGGGACCTTTCGCAAGCATGAGGGTGACCCTCGCTTTGGCGGGGGCTCGCACCCCAAGAACAGGCCCTCGCATATTGCGGGGGCTTTTCTTGTTTAAGCCGTTGCATCCGCTCGTCCGCTTGCATAGCTGAGATGCAATGGAAATGTCGCCTCTCGCTCTTGTTTTGATCGGCCTGCTTCTTGCCGCATGGGCAGGGGCTGCGACATTTGCGATCTTGCGATCCAACGCCAAGACGCGCCGGATGGCGGCGGTGCAGACATCGCTCAAACGCATGCAGCAAATGTTGGATGTGGCACCGTCTGTTCCGCTGCTTGTTCGAGTGGACGGGCGGATCGAGGCACCGGTGCGGCTCGCCCGATGGTTGGGCTTTGACAAATTGCCTGATTATTTGAGCGAGTTGGCAGCAGATTCCAGTGTGCACGAAGGGGCGCAGTCCGGCCTTTCTGTCCATCAGCTTGAAGAGCTGACCGAGAATATTCGCCGCACCCAAAAAACTGCCGCGCCGTTCCATATGGCTATCACTCCGCCTGGATCGAGTCGTTCGCTGGCTCTGCATGGCGCTCTTGCGGATCCGCAAGTTTCGCCCGGCGGAGCGGCGCTTATCTGGGTGTTCGATTTTACCGAAAGCGAGGATGAAATCTCGCAGTTGCGCAATGCAAAATCGCGCGCGGAAAAAGATTTTGGCGCGTTGGTTGGCCTGATTGAAGCGGCGCCTGTCCCGATGTGGTTTCGTGGGCGTGACAGCAAATTGCAGCTTGTTAATCAGGCCTATGTTGATGCGGTTGGCGCTGAGGATGCAACAGTGGTCGTTGCAGATCAGATTGAGCTTATCGAAGCGGTGGAGGGGAAAAGCCCTGCACAAATCGCGCAAAGCAGCATGGCGGAACAGGAAAAAGCGGAACGGACTATCGCCACAACAATTCACGGCGCGCGCCGGATGTTGCGGGTTAGCGATCTGCCTTTGGGGCAAGAAGGCGTGGCGGGATACGCTATCGATATCGAAGAACAACAGCAGGTCCGCCGCGAGTTTAAAGCGTTTCGCACCGCGCAGCGGGCTATGCTCGATCAATTGTCGGTGGGGGTTGCTCAGTTTAATTCGAGTGAACAATTGGTTTTCGCAAACCGTCCTTTTCGCCGCCTTTTCGCGGTCCAAAGTGGCGCGGTTGAGGAAAAGCTGCCGTTTAGCCGTTTTCTGTCAGATGCCCGCGAAAACGGGCTAACGCCAGAAGTGCGCGATTTTCCTGAATGGCGGCGCGAACACGAAGCGTGGTTTGGCGCGCCTGAAATGATCGAAGAACCCTGGCCGCTGCCGGGGGGAACTCATCTTCGCATTGTCGCGCAACCCATGCCCGATGGCGGATTGGTTTTGGTGGCAGAGGACCGCACGGAAAGCCTCGCGCTATCAGCTGTGCGCGACACTTTGCTCAGAACCCGCACGGCAACGCTCGATAGCCTGTTTGAAGCGCTCGCCATTTTTGCACCTGATGGATCGGTGCAATTGTGGAACCGCAGCTTTGCGCCCACTTGGGGTCTGACACCCGAATTTCTCGATACGCATCCATCGGCTGACGGCTTGCTGGATGCGATAGGCAAGAATTTGAAGCGCCCGGCAGAAGCGCAATCCATCGGCGCTGTGGTGCGCGCGGCAACGCTTGATCGACGCGAAAAGGATGGTCAGGTTGTGCTGGCAGATGGGCGCACTTTGCGCTTTGCAGGCGTGCCACTGCCTGATGGCAATGGCTTGCTGACGGTTCTTGATATTACGGACACCCAAAAGGCGGAAAAAGCCTTGCGGGATCGCGCAGTCGCCTTGGAAGAGGCGGATGCGGTAAAAGCGCGCTTTCTTGCCAATATGTCTTACGAATTCCGCACGCCGTTGACCTCTATTGGCGGATTTGCAGAGCTTATCAAAAGCGGGGCTGCGGGCGAGTTATCAGATCAAGCCGAGGAATATGTCGATGCCATTCTGGTGGCTGTCGCGCGGTTAACAGAGCAAGTCGAAAATGTGCTCGACCTGTCGCAAAGCGAGGCGGGGCTGCTTCCCATCAACAAAGAAGATAGCGACCTTCTGCGTTTCCTCACGCGCCTTGTAAGAGAGCGTGAGGAAGCGATCATCAGCGCAGGGCTGGGCCTTGATCTAAAGGGACGCAATGGCCGCATCGTTGAACTTGACCCGCGCCAAATGGGCCGCGCTATTGGGCACCTGTTGGACAACGCGATCACGGGCACACCCAGGGATGGCAAAATCCTTATCGAAATTCAGCCTGGGCCCAAAGGTGATGCTGATGAAAAGGATTGGTCTGCGCAGATTATCATTTCTGACAATGGGTCAGGCATGACCGAGCAAGAGCTCGCTAGCGCTCTGGAAGGAGACCAGACAGGCGGCGAGGGTGAAGTGAAAAAACGCAGCGGGCTGGGCATTCCATTGGCAAAACAGCTGATCGAGGCGCATGGCGGCGAATTGCAGCTTGAAAGTGAGAAAGGCGCAGGCACCACTGCGATCATCCGCCTGCTGTGAACGGGGCGCGATATGAACTGCCTGATCTTGTAGCCATGGCTGACTTTGGCGCGAGGATTGCGGACCGGTTGAAGGAGGGCGATGTGGTCGCTCTATCCGGCGGTCTAGGGGCGGGTAAAACGACATTAGCGCGGGGTATTTTGTCGGCGCTTGGCCATGAAGGTGATGTCCCAAGCCCGACTTTTACGATTATCGAAACCTACGAAGCGCCCACAATGCTGCTGCCTGTTGTTCATGCGGATTTCTACCGGCTTGAACACCCATCGGAACTCGAAGAGATCGGGCTTGATGATTATCGCGAAGGCGCTGCCTTGATTGCGGAATGGCCCGATCATGCAGGCGGGTTTGCACATGAGGCGGCTTGCCTTGAAATTGAACTTCAACGCAGGCAATCGACTGAGGATCAGACGCGAATTGCAATTGCGAGAGGCGGGAAAGATTGGCTAGGGCGGATGCCATGAATGATACTGCGATGAACGATCTTCCTGAAGGTATGACGCCATTCCTTGATCAAGCCGGTTGGGCCGATGCCGGGATTGATCCCATTCCAGGTGATGCCTCGTTTCGTCGTTATTTCCGGCTTGCAAAACCGGATGGGGCCAAAGCGATGCTGATGCATGCTCCGCCACCGCATGAAGACCCAGAGCCTTTCTTAAAAGTTGCCCATTGGCTCACAGATCACGGCATGCGCGCGCCCGGCATTTTGGCCGAGAATGCCGGGGAAGGCTGGGTGCTGCTCGAAGATTTCGGCAATGATCGTATGCGCGATTGGATTGATCTTCACCCCGATGGTGAAACGCCCGCTTACGAAGCCGCGATTGATGCGCTTGTAGAATTGCACCAGCGCCCCGCCGGTCCGTTTGATCCGTATGATATGCCAACCTATCAGCGCGAGGTCGGTTTGCTCACCGAATGGTACACTCCCGCCCAAGGTCTGGATGTGGATGCGGATGGCTTTGTTGCAGCTTGGGAAGAAGCGCTTAACCCGCTTATTGAACAGCAATCCAAACCCGTGACAGTCCTGCGTGATTATCACGCCGAAAACATTATGCTTTTGAACGGCTCGCCTTCCGACAAGCAGGGCCTGATTGATTTTCAGGACGCTTTGGTCGGGCATCCTGCCTATGATCTTGTCTCCCTCCTTCAAGATGCGCGGCGCGATGTGTCGTTGGAATTGGAACGGGCAATGCTCGACCGGTATATGGCTGCCGCAAAACCTGACGGAGACTTCGCAGCCGATTATGCACGTCTGGGCGCGCAGCGTAACGCCAAGATTGTCGGGATTTTCACGCGGCTTTATAAGCGCGATGGAAAGCCGCGCTATCTCACTATGATCCCGCGCGTTTGGGCCGCGATGGAGCGGGATTTGGCGCATCCAGCCTTGGCTCCAGTTGCGCACTGGTTTGATGCAAACATCCCTGACGATCTACGCAAAGCAGGTGGGGGCACTATTACGTGACGAAGCTAGCCAGTGACACCGCAATGGTCATGGCCGCAGGCCTTGGCAAACGGATGAGGCCGCTTACCGCATCGCAGCCAAAACCGCTGGTTCGCGTGGCGGGTAAACCGTTGATCGATCATGCTTTAGACCGATTGCAAGAAGCAGGCGTCGCCAAAGCTGTTGTCAATGTCCACTATCTTGCCGATGCCTTGGAAGCGCATCTGAAAGGCCGCTCTGCGCCTGAAATCATCATATCTGATGAGCGGGATATGCTGCTTGAAACAGGCGGCGGGATGATAAAGGCGCAGCCGAGCCTGCCTGATCCGTTCTTTTGCCTTAATGCGGATAACATCTGGCTTGATGGTCCGCGCAATTCGTTTGCGGATTTATCAGAGCGGTGGAACCCGGATGAAATGGATGCGCTTTTGCTGGTCGTTCCGCACATGCGCGCGGCCAATTTTGCAGGCGAGGGGGACTTTTACCTCGACCCTGTTGGAAAACTATCGCGCCGCAAACCCGGCCGTATCGCGCCTTATATTTACACCGGCATTCAGTTGATCTCGCACCGTCTGTTGCGCGATGCGCCCGACGGGAAATTCTCAACCAACATCTTGTGGAGCCGGGCGATCGAAGAAGATCGCCTGTATGGCCTTTGCTTCACAGGCCAGTGGTTTGAAGTAGGAACTCCGCAAGCGATCCGTCCCACCGAAAACGCGCTTCGGCGTGGATAGGGACAGCGCTCTCAATATCTATTCCATCGCCGCCCATCGCGGCTTTGCTGACGCGCTGGTTGCAGGATTGGTGCCGCGATATTCAGACCCGCTTTTGGGTTTGGCGAAGGTAACACTGCTCGTCCCCAGCACGCGGGCGGCACGGACTTTATCAGAAGCCTTTGTGCGCCATTCGGGCGATGCGGGGCTGCTCATGCCGCGTATGGTCGCGATTGGCGATCTGGGATTGAATGAGGCGCTGGGCGCATTGCTCGATCCCTTGGGTGCTGCTGAAATACCGCGGGCTGTTGATCCGGGTAGGCGCTGGTTTGAACTGGCTGAATTGATCGAAGACGCGCGCAAAAGTGAAGGGGAAGAGACCCCGTTGCCCGGCGCTGTTCGCCTGCGCATGGCGCGCGATTTTGGGCGGGTGATTGACCGTCTTTTGGTCGAAGAGAAAACGCCAGCAGATTTGCTCGAACCCGAAGTGCTCAATGAATTTCAGAACATTTCGGAGCATTATCAAAAATCGATCCGCATCTTCGCAAAAGTACAGGCTTTTTGGAATTCAAGGCTTGACGAAACGGGCGAGGTGGATGCGGCAACGCGGCGCAATATGCTGTTTGATCGCGCGGCTAAAGCTTGGCGCGATGATCCGCCAAAATCGCCCATTATCGCTGCTGGCGTGACAAGCGCGGCGCCTGCTTTGGCGCGATTGCTTCGCGTGATTGCTGGCCTACCCAATGGCTCTGTCGTTTTGCCAGATTTGGATCTCGGCCTTTCCGATGAGGCGTGGGAGGAATTGGGGCAAGCGGGGGCCTCTGATGAGGCAGGCGGCGATATCTTCAGCAAGCGCGATTGCGTGACGCATCCGCAGTATCATCTCAAGTTGCTCCTGGAACGGATGGGCATTGCGCGTGGTGAAGTCTCTGCGTGGCATCGCAAAGGCGAAGGCGCAGCGCCCCCGCAACGCAGCAAAGCGATCAGCTCCGTGTTCCTCCCTCCAAAGGCCAGCAAAAGCTGGGCGAAATTGGAAGCGGAAGAACGCAAATTGCCAGGGCTTGGCCTTGTCGAATTGGCCACATCTGAGGAAGAAGCCCAAGCCATCGCCCTGATGGTGCGAGAGGCTTTGGAAACGCCTGAAAAGCGCATTGCCGTGGTCACAGCGGATCGGTCTCTAGCGCGAAGGGTGACGCAGCATTTATCGCGCTGGAATATCACGGCTGATGATTCTGCCGGGCGAGCATTGTCGCTAACCCCTGCTGGGCGGTTTCTGGGGCAGTTGGCGGAAATTGCAGCGGAAGGTTTGGAGCCTGCCAACCTCATCGCAGCTTTGGCGCATCCTTTGGTGCGCGGCCAAGACGTAGATGAACGAAGAGCATGGCTCAAATGCCTGCGCTTGTTCGATCACCGTTTGCGCGGGCCTGCACCTGCTCCCGGTCTTGAACCGCTTCGAGAGAACGCGGCGAAAGCGGATGTGTCGGAATGGTGGGCTAAGGTTGAGGGGCTGTTATCCGGCCTTCTCGATTGGCCGCAAGACATGCCGCTTGCCCAAGCGATTGATGCGTGTGCTGAGACGGCGGAGAAGCTTGCTGGGCTGTCGGTATGGGCGAAAGAAGATGGCCGTGCTTTATCGCGGATGATCGAAGAATTGCGCCGCCATGCCCGCGATGTGGGCACGCATATCGCCTCTGCTGATATCGCATTGGTGCTGCGCGATGCGATGGATGAAATTGCGGTTCGCCCCCCTTACGGCAGCCACCCACGCATTGCGGTTTACGGCCTTTTGGAATCGCGAATGGCGCGCGCTGATCTGGTGATTTGTGGCGGGCTTAACGAGGGAAGCTGGCCGCAAGTGCCAGGGCCTGATCCGGTGCTTGCGCCTGCAATCCTGCGGGCCATGGGTGTGCCCGGCGCAGAATTTCGCATCGGACTTGCCGCGCATGATCTGGCTGGCGCAATGGGCGCGCGCGAAGTTGTTGTGACGCGCGCTTTGCGTGATGCAGATGGTCCGACTTTGCCATCGCGTTTCTGGATGCGGGTTACCGCTTTGCTAGGTGAGAAAATGACGGGCGAACATTCGCTCACCTCCATTCCCGATATCCTCCCACAGATTGACCGGACACCTCCCGATAATCCGCCCGATTATCCGCAACCCGCTCCCAATCCTTCGCCAGCATTGCGCGATGTGCCGATCAAAGTGACGGCGCTCGATCGATTGTTGGGCGATCCGTATCAGTTCTACGCCTCTGAAATTTTGAAGCTGCGCAGGCTTGATCCCTTGGGCGCTGATCCGTTTGGCGATCCGGCTTTGCGCGGGACTATGGTGCACGATATCCTAGACAAATGGCACCGGGCCGGCGGCAAAGATACGTTGGCCGCATTCGCACGCGATTACTTCGCCAGCCGCAATGTGCATCCCTTATTCAGAGGGCTATGGCAGCCGCGCATTCTTGAAGCGTTGGAGCGATTTGAAGATTGGATCGCTGAGGCAAAAGCTGAGGGACGCGAAATCCTCGCCACCGAAATCAGCGGGGCGATGCGATTTGACGGGGTGAAAGTATCGGGCAGGGCTGACCGAATTGACCGATTGGCAGACGGAACGCTTGCGATTGTCGATTACAAAACCGGCAGTCCGCCAAGCAACGAACAGGTTAAAAATGGCTACGCGCTGCAATTGGGTTTGCTAGGCCTGATCGCGCAATATAGCAGCTTTGAAGAAGAGGGTGGCCAACTTGTCAGCGGCGATGCGAGCAAGTTTGAATATTGGTCTTCGGGCAAAGACAAAGGCGCATTTGGCAAAGTCACATCGCCTATGAAAACCGGGAGCATGCGATCTGGCATCCTACCTGAAGACTTCATCCCATTCCACGAGCGCAAGCTTTCCCAAGCCATCTCCCGATACATCAAAGGTGATGCGCTATTCAAAGCCCGCGAAAACCCTGATTACGAGGGGTATTCTGACTACGACCAATTGATGCGCGTCGAAGAATGGGCAATCCGCCTTTTCGAAGCTGGCGAGGGGAATGAAGCATGAGCGGGAATGGCAAAGTCTTCCCGCTCGCTGGCAATCAGCTGGGCGCCGCTGAGCCTGAGGATAATGTCTGGCTGTCTGCCTCTGCTGGCACAGGTAAAACCCAGGTTCTGTCCGCGCGCGTCCTTCGCATGCTGCTGCGTCCTGACGTTGAGCCTTCCGATATTCTTTGCCTCACTTTCACCAAAGCGGGCGCTGCCGAAATGGCGAACCGCATAAACGCTGTCCTGGCGCGCTGGGTGCGGATGGAAAACACAAAGCTTAGCAAAGAGCTACAGCATCTTGGCGCAGATTTCGGGCCAGAGACTCAAAGCCGCGCGCGCACATTGTTTGCTAGCGTGCTGGACTGCCCGGGTGGTGGTTTGAGGATCGATACGATCCATGCCTTTTCGCAATGGCTGCTCGCAAACTTTCCTGAAGAGGCTGACCTTGCCCCCGGCGCAAGGCCGATGGAGGACCGTGAGCGCGAATTGCTATCGCGCGATGTGCTCGCTGATGTGCTGAGTGAAGCAGAGCAAGCGGGCGATGACGCCATGCTCGATGCGATCCACCTTTTGACAACGCGCAAGGATCCGACATCGGTGCAAGGCTGGCTGATGCGCTGCGCATCGGCGAGCGCCATGTGGACGGGCCCCCAAGCATGGCAGCGCCCGATGCGTTCGCGCGTGTGTTCGCTGATTGAGATACCTGCTGATGCGGATGAGGTTTGGGCCGCTGAGGTCCTGCATCCCGATACATTTCCCGACCATCAGCTGTCAGCGATGCTTCCTCTTATGCAGGAATGGAACGCGAAGGCGGGGAAAGCGGCCGCGGAGTTTATTCCGCAATGGCTTGTTTGCCCGCCTGAAGATCGAGCAGAAATTGCCTCTAAGTTTTTCGATACGCTTCTCACCAAAAAGGGTGTGCCGCGTGAAATGAAGGTTCCCGCCAAGCAGGATCCGCACTTGCCGGATCGTTTGGCTGAAATTGCGGAAGTGATGGCGATTTATGCAGATCGTCAGGCTTGCCTCAACCTAGCCCATTTGCTCACCGCAGCCTTCGAACTAGGCGGAGCGTTTGCGAGCAAATGGGAAGCGGCCAAAGCGCGCGAGGGGTTGATCGATTTCGATGACCTTATTCGCAAAGCGGCTGATCTTCTTAGCAATAAAGAAACCTCTGACTGGATCCGTTTCAAGCTTGATCGCCAGTTCAATCACATCCTTATCGACGAAGCGCAGGACACCAACACATCGCAATGGGACATTGTGTTTGCGCTGATCGATGATTTCTTTAGCGGGGAGGGGGCATCAGGCGACCGTTTGCGCACCATCTTTACGGTGGGCGATTACAAGCAGGCGATTTTTGGGTTTCAGGGGACCAGTCCTGAAAACTTCGCCAAAGCGGAGGCCAAAGTGCGCGCGCAAATCGATGCGGCCCGCGAAAATGCGCAAGGTGCGCGCAGCAATCGGCGTTTGCCCAATTGGCGCGCTTTGGACCTTGACCAATCTTTTCGAACCTCGAACGAAGTCCTTCGCTTCGTGAATGTGGCGATTGAGACTTTGGGCTATGAGACGCTGGGTCTCGACAAGCGACCATCCCCGCATGAGGGCGCTGAACGCGCCGGACTTGTAACACTATGGAACCCGGTTCTGGCCCATGTGGATGAAGAAGACGCGAAGCCTGACGATCCAGAAGAGCGCAATTGGCTGCCTCGGCACGACACCATCCTTGCTGAAAAAATCGCAGAACAAGTGCGCCGGTGGGTCAGCCTTGAACAGCCGTTCGTCCTCGAAAAAGGCGAAAGGCGCCATGCAGAAGCGGGCGACATCATGGTTCTGGTGCAAAAACGCAAAGAGCTCGCCAGTCAGATTGTCGCAAAATTGCACGAAAAGCGCGTGGCTGTTGCAGGCGTGGACCGACTGCGATTGGGTGATCCACTTGCGGTGAAAGACCTGATGGCGGCGCTTAAATTTGCAAGCCAGCCCTTTGATGATCTTGCGCTTGCCAATCTTTTGGCATCCCCGCTTATCGGTTGGTCACAAGATGATTTGCTGGAGCATATCCCGCGCAAATACGGCGTGCGGTTGTGGGATCACCTGCGCAAACTCGATCATCCCACAGCGGCTCAGACAGCCGATGCCTTGCGAGAATTGTTGAGGCTTGCCGATTTTCAGACGCCGCAGGCTTCGCTTTCATGGCTGCTGGTTGGCCCATGGCAAGGGCGCAAAAAGCTGATCGCGCGTCTGGGGCGCGATGCGAATGACCCCATCGATGAATTTGTGAACGCGGCCTTCGCCTATGAAAGCGCTGGTACGCCCAGCCTAGCGGGTTTTATCCAATGGTTTGAAGCAGGATCAGGCGATCTGAAACGCGATGCTGATGCCGCCACGGGTCAGGTGCGCGTCATGACCGTCCATGGATCGAAAGGGTTGCAGGCACCCATCGTGATCCTTGCCGATGCGGCAGGGGCACCGGGCAAAACGGGCGATTTGGAGCTTGAGGAGAGTTTGGGAGAGCTTGGGAATGGGCGGACAATCCCGCTTCCTCCGCTTTCCAAGGACGAGAAAGCAGGGCCGGTTCAAAAGGCGCAATTGAAAGCGGAAGCCGCTGATCTGCAAGAGCATTGGCGGTTGATGTATGTCGCGATGACGCGCGCTGAAGAAGCCCTGTTTATCGGTGGGTCGCTTGGGAAGCGCGAGGCAGAGAAGGGCGTGCCGCACGAAGACAGCTGGTATGCGCGGCTTGCGCCTTTGTTTGAAAACCCACCTCAAGACGATGACATTTGGGGCATCCGCACAGAGTGGGGCTACCGTGCGGAACCCATGGTCACCTCCGAAGAGCAGGGCGCGGCCTTTCAAAAACCAACGCTGCCATTGTGGGCGACAACGCCGGTTGGACCAGAGCCAAAGCCGCCGCGTCCGCTTGCGCCTAGCAATGCAGGGGAGGATTTGGGCGCGGACCCTCCGACCGGGCCAGCAGCAGACCCGCAAGCAGCGCGGCGCGGTATTCTGATCCACAGTCTGCTGGAGCGCCTGCCCGATATCGCTCCTGCTCAAAGGGAAAGCGCGGGGGCTGCCTGGCTGACCCGTCACGCTGGCGATATGGATGGCAGCGCACGACAAGGCATTCTCACCAGCGCACTGGGTGTTCTTGACGATCCCGCTTTTGCCGATCTGTTCTCAGCCAATTCGCTTGCCGAAGTGCCTCTTACTGCGACCGTAGATGGTGTCGTCATTTCAGGTACGATTGACCGATTGCTTGTCACGGACAGCGATGTTGTGGTGGTGGATTATAAAACCACACGTCGACCGCCTTTAACCCTCGAAGCAATCCCAAAGGCTGCGCTTAGACAAATGGCCGCCTACACCGCCGCGCTTCAAGTGATTTATGCTGAGCGCACCATACGCGCAGGACTGCTCTACACGCATGCGCCGTGCCTGTTCGAAATTCCAGCGGGTGTTTTGGCAGCGCACAAGAATGCGTTGGGCACGACGCAGGAAAGCTATCCACTGGCGGGTGTTGAGTGAGCGCGCATCGCTCCCTAAGTCAGTCCCAACACGAACTTTTGGAGAAGCCACAATGGCCACCGTCAATGTAACCGATGATAGCTTCAAAGCCGATGTGCTGGATAGCGACAAGCCCGTTCTGGTCGATTTCTGGGCCGATTGGTGCGGACCATGCAAAATGATCGCGCCCGCACTCGAAGAAATCAGCGAAGAGCTGGGTGATAGCGTCACTATCGCCAAGATGGACATTATGGAAAGCACTGGCGTTCCCGCCGATATGGGCGTTCAGTCGATCCCGCTGATGGTGATGTTCAAAAACGGCTCGTCTGGATGGCAGCGAATACCGCGTGGATGAGCATGGCAAGCCGGGATTGGTGGGCGCTTCTAGCCCTGCG
>JBCAZT010000068.1:0-14974 GCA_038532855.1 Pseudomonadota bacterium | reverse complement strand
CGGGCAAGTCGCGCACACGGCCGCCGCGGATCAGCACGACGGAGTGCTCTTGCAGGTTGTGGCCCTCGCCCGGAATATAAGAGATCACCTCACGCTGGTTGGTGAGACGAACCTTAGCTACCTTGCGCAAAGCAGAGTTCGGTTTCTTCGGGGTCGTCGTATAGACGCGGGTGCAAACACCGCGCTTCTGCGGGTTCTGCTCCATTGCAGGGACCTTAGACTTGGCCTTCTGCGGAGTGCGGCCCTTGCGGACCAGCTGGTTGATAGTTGGCATATTTCTGCTCGTTCCTCGCTTGCGCGCCCCTTTCCGGGCGCAAAACCGGTTCCCACTTTTGCTGAAGGGAGCGCGGCTCGTTGCCGCATCCGTCAGCGATCGGTCGGAACCGAAACTCGTTATCTCACCTCATCCGGACGGGGAGTCGGAGACCGCCAAAGGCCAATCCGGTTCCCACTTTCCCTGATGAGCTAAACCGGTTCCCGCTTTTGCTCAAAGGTAGCGGCATATTGCCGCGACGCATCAGCAGAAGCGCAAACCCAATTGGCGTTTGAACGGACCGAAGATGAAGAGAAGCAGTTTCGTGCAAAAACACCGTTCGTCCTGAGCTTGTCGAAGGGCGTACCTTCAGCCAAGGACCGGCTTGCACGAGCCTGAAACACTCCACCCAGCACACTCAAAGCACCGGATTACTTTGCCGACCGTTTACCACGGGGGTAATTGAGGCCGCCAATGTTCAGCTCTATATTTCAAGGAGTGATCCAGCCGCGAAGGCAGGGTGCGTCCTTAAGTGGGGTGCCCGTTAGAGGGGTTTTGATGGGGGGTCAACCAGAAAGGCTCAACAGCCAATATGAGCTTGGCAGTATAACCTCAATAAAATCCAAATGACTCCTGACAAGCGAAACGCAACCTTCCGTCACGGTCGATCGATTATGCTGCGACCCCTGTGCTGAATGAGGCGATATCTTTTATGAGGTGCAGCAATCAGAGCATCAGTAAGCCAACCATTGCGAGTGGCCTACTGATCACTTTAATTGAGGTATCTGGATTACTGCAAATTATCGATATCGGCTTGCTGAACTGTGTATGTTCCGGTGAAGGTGATCACATCGCCTGGGGCAAGCACGCTCCATACGCCATCATCAGCGGTAACGTCTGTGGAATCGCCGATGGTGCCGTTGTCTGTGGCCAGCGTTTCATTACCAGGCGTCGGAGCAGGACCAGCGCCATTGTGCACATCATTCACCTCAACGCCGCGAACCACAGCGTTGCCAATATTGGTTACTGTGAATGTGTAAGTGATCAGCTGGCCGACGGTTACGAACTCGTTATCGTCGGCGACCTTTGTCATGGCCAATTCAGGCGCGGGCGTCACGGTTATGCCCTCTGTCAGATCATCGCCTACAGTGGTGGGATCGGGCCTATCGCTGGTCGCAGCGGTAGTGATATTTTGAATTGACGCATTGCCTTGTTGGTCTGCATCGACAGTACCGACCAAGGTCAAGGTTGCGCTTGCGTTCAATGCGAGGTTAGGAATTGTCCAAACACCGGTTGCAGCTGTGTAAGTTCCCGCAGAAACTTGGCCATTGCCGGCTGCGGGGCTCAACCCTGCGGGCAAAAGGTCGGTCAAGGTCACATTGCTTGTGTCGCTGGGGCCGTCGTTAGTAACTTCGATTTGGAACGAAACAGGGTCACCGTTCGGCACGCTAGTGTTAGCGCTTGCGAGAGTTTTCTCCGTAACAAGGTCAGCCAGATTGACGCTGTACCTTAAAAAATCGATGGCCAAAAAGGCGGAATCTCCACGCGCTCCCGTCCTGGATCTGGGAACGATAAGCACACGATCATATGTATCTGCTGGCGTAAACTGGATGGAGTAAGACCGCCATTCATTTACGTGATCAATGAGTGGAGTTGTTCCGAGAAAAGCGTAACCCGCATTGGCGATGTCAGTACTGCTGTTCTGCTGTGCGGCTGTTGGATTAGCTTGGCCCACCCTAATACCATAAAAATCAAAAAAACCAGGATGCTGAAATTCGCTGCCTGCAAGAGTGCCCAAATCCATTTGGTGGGCGAAAAAGTCCATTGTGTATTCTACGCCATCTTGCAGGAATTCCCCAGTATTTAGGCCAACTCGAACAACCTCTTGTGTGAAACGCCCGTTGCTGTGAAGTCCAGCATAATTGTCGCCTTGTGGAGCATCAAGGTGGCTATTGGTCACACCGCCAGCGGTGACCGTGATATTTGGCCCGAAGAACATGCCAGCTGTTCCTCTGGAATTCTCGACTTGCGATGAACCAGGTGGAAATGCAGTGGCGAAACTGTTGTAGCCGCTGGCTGTGTTTACCGGTGGTGATTCGAAATCTTCGACAATTACGGTCTGCGCGACTACCGCTTGGGGAAAGACAAGCACAGCAACCCAAACTGCGATTGACGATAGGCACGCCTTGCACTTGCGTCCAAAACCGCTTTGCGGCGATGCGATCCGGTTACCAATCATTATCCGATCCAATATCATTAATCATACCGCAAATACGTGTGCTTTAGAGAGTATTGCGTGATGTACCTAGTGGATAAACAAAGAACTAACGTGTCGGTCAATTTTACATCTTGAAACACACAGGTCCTTAAGACGCCACACCATTACAGCGCCCACATCGCGTGATGTACAAAAAGGCTCCATCCGCAAATAGCGCGGGGTAGTTGTCTTTTCCCCTCCCTTCTATTCCGGCCTTCGCCAGGATAGGCATGTGGGGATTAAGGGGTGGGTTCGAGGCGTCAGCCTCGCACGCAGCAATGCTCGCCGCATTCGCGGCTCGCGCCCACCCGGCTCGAGGTCGCACAGGCCCCCGGCCTGTGCTGAAACGTCCGGGGGACGTTTCTCCTCGATCCCCCCTACCGCAGGCGGGAGGGGAATTGGGTTGCGCCGAGATTTGAGAAGGAGTCTTTGTTTTGCGAAGGCGCATCCGCGCCTTCGTCCTCGGTGCTATTTCAAAGCCGGGCTTCGTCCGCCTTTGAGCACCTGCGGGCGGGCGGTCGCCCTTTGGCTCGGCTGCGCCTCGCACACATTCCATTTTCCTACTCCAAGATTTTTTGTTTTAGCCCCTCAAGCGCCGGGCGCGACGCATCCGCGTCGCTTGGCTACGGCCTACCGGCCGACGGGCAGCCGCCCTTTGGCTCGGCTGCGCCTCGCGAACACCGCTACCCATGAGAGGTTCTAAATGTCAGACAATCTCCCAATCCCCGCAAGCCCTACCCCCACTCGCGCTATTCCTCGTCAAGCCACCAGCCGGGTCGCCTTTACGCGCGATCCTCTTGAGGACGATGATCCGTTGCTCGCGTTTGAGCCGTATTTGCACAAACAGCCGCGTTCGAACTCGATCACGCCTGATTTGCAGCGCACATTTGTGGCGCATCTTGCGGCGACCGGAATTGTCACCAGTGCGGCGCGCAAGATTGGGCGCTCGATGGAGGCGCTCTACAAGCTTAAGCAGCAACCCGGCGCAGAAGGCTTTGCGCGGGCTTGGGACCGGGCGGTGCAGATGGGCGTGGAGCGGCTGGAGGACACCGCCTTGGCGCGCGCGATTGAGGGGTCAGAACGCAAAGTCTATCGCGGGGGCGAGCTTGTCGGGGTGGAGCGGTTCCACAATGAGGCTTTGGTGATGTTCTTCCTGCGCAACCGGTTGGCGGATCGGTATTCTCCGCAGGCGCATATTGCTCCCGGGCATCCGGTGTATGAGCGGATCAGGCGCGAGATTGAAGAGGAGCGGCGGCGCAAGGCGAACATACCCACGGCCGCCGAAATACGCGCGAGCATCGACCGCAAGATTGAATCGCTAAGGTTAGAGGTGGAGGAGGAAAAGCGGATGGCAGCCTTGCGGGGGGAGGAGGAGGAAAGAGCGGGTGACTACGGCGCTTCGGACGAGAGCAAACCATACCAATAGACATCGCACATGCCGATATGCGTTTCTTCATGCTCGCGTAAATGCGCCTCTTGGGTGAAGCCGAGCTTTTCGATGAGGCGGATGGAGGCGGTGTTGCGCGTGTCGAGTTCGGCGGTGAGTTTGCGCGCGCCCTCTTGCCATAGGTGCTGGATGAGAGCCGCAGCGCATTCGCTCGCAATGCCCTCCCCCTGCCGGTCCATGCACACGATATAGCCAATTTCGAACACATTATCGGCATGGGCAGGAACCGCGACAAAGCGCCCCGCGATTTCTCCCGCCTTATCCACCGCAATCCAGCTGCGCCCCGGCCAATCAGGCGCGGCGAGCCAATCCCACAATTGTGCCTCATCCCCAAACGGCGGATGCGAAAGGTAGCGGCACTGCTCAGCGTCCGAAAGCGTCGGGAAAAGCGACGCCTCATCCCCTTTTGCAAGGGGCGCATGGTAAAGCGCGGGGTGGTGAGAGTGGGAACCAGCGTCATAGCGCGCGGGCTTTGCACCAATTGCTGCGGTGGTGTCTAGCGTCGCGATACGGTGACGCTGCGCCTTGGGCCGCGCCCATCTCTTGCGCCCCCCTCTTGCGACCATGCACGATTTCTTAAAGCGGCCTAACCCATTGTGCGGCAATGAGCTTGGGAAATTCGTGCACTGTCACCTTTATTGGGGAAGAATACTGTGACTGCTAAAGACAATTCGACGATCCCTGCCAAAGCCAATGGCGCTGCAAAGCCTTCTGCAAAGAAGCCATCGCCGCAAAAGAAAGGCGCGCCTTCTGTAGCTTCTACCGAACCCTCCAAGGAAATTTCGCCTGAGATGCTCGCCAAACTCTCAGAGTTGCGCGAGCGTGTTCAGCTAAGCGTGGGTCAGGCGGTTCTCGCGATGATGAACCTGCCTCGGTATAAGGGGCAGTCGCTGGCTGACCTCAATCACCTTGTTATCGAGCCATTGCTGCGGGACCGGTTGGCGATTGCTTCGGCCAAGAAAAAGGATGGCGCGGATGAGGGTGCGCCTGATGGCTCGACGACGGCGGGAATTGCCATTTGGGCAAGCGTCTCTGACGAGGTCGATGCCAAGATCCGCGAGCAGATCAAGGGCGGGGCATTCCCGACGCGCTTGGGCGCGGAAGATTGGGCGAGCGGCGAGACGATCTGGCTGCTCGATCTGATCGCGCCCAACCGCCAACTGGCGACGGCCGTGCTCGCAAACTTCAAGCAGATTGCTGGCGACAAGCCGATTGCGATCCACCCGATTGTGGCCCGCAGCGTTGATCCTGAAGTGCTTGAGAAGATGAAGATGAAGGGCGAGTAGGAACTGTTCTCGGCGTGGCGACAGTCCATATTGAGATTTTAGACGCGCGAGCTGACGCGCAGGAGATGGTGTGATGGTTTGGGGAATGATTTTGCCGCGCGGGTTTGGCGACTATTGGCCCGATGGCGACTTTGAGAAGGACCCAAAGACGGGCGACAATGGGTGGTTTCGCCGTCTTACGAACTACTATGCCGAGCAAACGGAGGAAGAGCAAAAACGGCTGTTTGAATACGCCGTAGACCCTTCTCTTTCGGCGGGAAAATACGGAACTTATCCTGTCGGGAAATTCAAGAAGGAGCCGGACCGGACCCGCGACGGCAGCGGGAAGCTGCCATATGGCGACGTTGAGCCGCACGAAGTACCCAAATCATTTGATACCGATAAATCTTACAAATCGCTTGCTTCCCTCATCAGTCTGAACTCTAGGCTCTTAGCGGTGGATGAGCGACTCAAGACGATAATTGAACGTCTCGAACCCGGTATGCATGAGTTCTTTCCGTTCGCGCTTATGATGCCAAAGGGGAAACCCTATCCCAAGCAATATTACATCCTGCGAATACGCCAATATTTCGATGCCTTCTCCAAAGAAAGTACTAACGTAGGATCCGTTCAAGTCATTCCGGCCTACGACGATGTCCCGGAATTGATAGAAGTAGTTGCGACAAAGAAGGCATTAAGCGGGCTTGCGATGCGGAAAGAGGTCTTTGCCAATGCACATCTTTGGCGAGACCGCACCTTCGAAGAAGAACTCACGTGCTTCTCCGATGAGTTGATTGCCGAGATCCAAAGCGAAGGCCTCAAACTGCCCAAGCACTACAAGCTAAAGGTGGTTTGATCATGGCACTCGCAACGACACCGCAGCAGGGCTTGGATACGGTTCCAAGGGCAGTCTTCAGCGAATTCGAAGATCTCTTTACTGAATTCCTTCCAAACTGGCGCCCTTCAGGAGAATACAACCTGACCGTTGGGGTAACGACTATGGAACTGGCAGTTCAGTTTGATTTGCCAGTACAGAATGGATCGCATCCATGGATCAATAGTCAGATGCGAACTGTACTAAACCAGATCAAGAACGGCGATCCTGCGAAGAAAGCTCGCATTACGGTGACAGTGCACTAATTGCATAGTGTGCAACTCACAATTCCGAACCGTTCCCCGCTGCAATTAGTGCACTGTCACCGTAATTCAGAGGCTGTCACCCAGAGGCGCCACCTAGGGACGCGTCACAATTCGTATCATCACCGTGATTTAACTCATAACCCGCGCAACGCAGTGCTACCTCAATCATTATGCCGCGCCGTGCTCGCCTCGTACTCCCTGGGACGCCCCATCATGTGACCCAGCGCGGCAATGGCCGGCAGCGCACGTTCTTTTGCGATGCTGATTATGCGATGTACCGCGATCTGCTGGCAGAACATTGCGCCGCCAATGAAGTGGCTGTGTGGTCATGGGTGTTGATGCCCAATCATGTGCATCTGATCCTGGTGCCGAAAAACGAGGATGGGTTGCGCGCGGTCCTTTCCAAAGTGCATCGCATCTACGCAGGGCGCATACATGCGCGACTTAAACGCACGAGGCATTTCTAGCAGGGGCGGTATGGAAGCGTGCCGATGGATGAGGCGCACACCCTGGCTGCAATCCGCTATATTGCGCTCAATCCGGTGCGCGCCAAACTGGTCCGCCGGGCGCGCGATTGGCGCTGGGCCTCAACCCGCGCTTTGCTTGATCCTGAGCGCGGGGATGGGATTACGGACACAGAGGCAGTCCTTGCCCGCGTGTCCGACTTTGCGGCCCTTATCACAAGCGAAGAGGATGAGCGGACCGAGCGGCTGCGGCTTTCAGAAAACACCGGAAGACCGCTGGGCGGGCAAGCGTTTCTGGACCAAGTGCAGGCGATAACGGGGGTAGACCCGCGCCCCATGAAACGGGGGAGGAAGCGTAATTCGTGTAATTCGGTGACTGTGCACTAATTGCATTGCATCACGTCAGTGAAATGAGACCTTGTTAATGCAATTAGTGCACTGTCACCGAATTACTGTCACCGAATTACCCGCTTAAAAACGCCACCAGCGCGCGCACCTTTTTGCTGCGCCATTGCGGTGTGGGGGCGACGAGCCAATACGCGCGGCGGCTTTCCACTGGGCCCTCCAAGGTCACCAGCGTGCCACTTGCCAAGGCGCTTTCAACCAGCGGCAAAGGCAGCACGGTTTTGCCCATGCCTGCAAGCGCCGATGACAAAGCTTGCCCCGCAGAGCCTGCTTTGATGCACGGTTTCACATCTTCGGGAAGCGAGGCATCGGGCCAATCAATCCACGCATCGCGCGCAGCTGGAGCCTCCACTGTCACGCGCTCAGCAGGGGCGAGTTGCACGCCCTCCAAATCTTCAGGCCCATCCACCAGCCGGATCGCAAGATCGAGATTGGCCTCGGTAAAATCGGCGTTCTCATCAGCGACGAAGGAATACAAGACACCGGGCGTACCGGCCTGAAATTCCGCGAGCCGGGGCGCGAGCCATTGGGCGTAAAATTCGCGCGGGGCGGCAATCGTGTACCGGTCAGAGGCTTGACCCGCTTGCATTGCCTGCACGCTCTCTTCGAACCGCAAAAACCCCTCGCGCAAAGGATCAAGGCCCGCTTCGCCTTCGGGGGTCAGCTCCAGACCTTTGGATGTGCGGCGGAACAGCACAACGCCCAGATGATCTTCCAAAGCGCGGATCTGCTGGCCGACAGCGGCCGGCGTCACGGCAAGCTCATCCGCAGCACGCGTAAATGACAAATGGCGCGCGGCCGCGTCATAGACGCGCAAAGCGTTCAAAGGCAGATGGGTGCGTTTCATAGCCCTTGCGCAGTTAGGCGCAGGATCAACAGGCCGCAAGCCTTAGAAGAAGCCGCTATTCGCGATCCGCTGTTTCAGGAGCAGCAAGTGGGAAGAACGGAATGCGCACTTCGACAGGTGAACCATCAGAGCGAAGGAATGTGTAGAACCCTTCCATCGAGCCATGCGCTGTCGTTAGCGGGCAACCCGACACGTAATCGTGGCTTTGCCCAGGTTCAAGCAAGGGCTGTTCGCCCACCACACCTTCGCCATCGACATGGTTGACCATGCCGCGCGCATCAGTGATCCGCCAATGGCGCGTGCGCAATTGGAGGCTTTCATGCCCGGCGTTTTCGATACGGATGTGATACACCCAAAACCACTTTCCGGCCTCCGGATGCGACTGCTCCGGCAGGAAATTGACCGCAACGCGTACAGTGACGCCCTCGGTCGTGGCAGCGTGTTCAAACAGCTCTTTCATGTCTATCCCAGCGTAACGAAATTGATGCCCGTCACAAGACCACAAACGCTCTTAATGCCAAGTGTATCCCAGAAAAAGGTGACCCTCTATCACGCGGGACTAGCTTTGAGTTGCATTTGGCGCAATCTTCTTCGGAGATTCAATGACATCCGGCGGATTGTATGTCTCAAGAAACTTTACCAGCGCATCATACCATTGCTGTTCGTTTTCTGGAGAAGAGAAGCCATGCCCTTCATCATCTATGATAAGAGTGATCGGCGGAGAAGGTGCTTCGCGGCTGGCTTTCTCAAATTTCTTGAACTGGGAAAATGGAACGACGCTGTCCTTTGTACCGTGCGCCAAGAGTACGGGGCGCGATAATTGGGCCGCGCGCGCCAAAGGGGACACCGTGTCGACATCAAATTCCTCAGCGCCCTCCACGCGTTGACGCCAAGCTTTGCCCGCTTTTCGGCCAAGAAATTTGCGGTCATATTTGAGAATGGCATCGAGATCTGTGACCCCTGCCCAGCTTGCCGCGCAGCGATATCGTTCTGGATTGCGCAGAACGCCCCAAAGCGAAGCATAACCGCCATATGACCCCCCAACCAAGCAAACCCGCTTGGGATCGGCAATCCCCTGCTCGACAGCCCAATCCATCGCATCATCCAGATCATCCTGCATTAGGCGGCCAATCTGGCCCGTGCCTTTTTCGAAGAAGTCTTCGCCATAGCCCCCGCTTCCGCGGAAATTGGGTTGCAGCACCGCGTAACCGCGATTGGCGAGCAATTGCACTTCATCATTGTATTGCAGCATATCGCGTACGCCATACGGGCCGCCATGGGGCAAAATTATCAGCGGCAGGTTCTTTGCAGAACGCCCTCTTGGCAAAGTAAGATAGGCGGAGATCTTAAGCCCATCACGGGCGGTGTATCGTATCGGTTGAGGTTTTGTGAGCTGCTGGAAATCCAAATCAGGCCGATAGTTTGCAAAGACGTCGAGCTTTCGCTCCTCGGGCGTAAACACATACAATGCGCCGGGATCCGCCTCTGACCCTGCCCACACCATCATGCGCTTGTTTTCATCGGAGCGCGAGATGATGTGCACATCTTCCATCTGCACCGCTTTGCGCAGCCTGTTGTAGAGCTTTTCCTGCTCGTCATCGAACCAGACAATCCGTTCACGGTCATCGGTGTAGAATGCGGCAAGCGGCGTGCCATCTTTCTTAAGCCAGAGCTCCTCGACATCCCAATCTGGGTTTTCATAGAAGGTCTCAACTGGCTCGCCCGTTGAATAGTCAAATAGGCGAACGCCGACCCGGCCATTTTCGCCTTCTTCGAGCACATATCCTCGATCAGAGCCGGATATGATCTTGACCACACTCCAATAGCGCGCGCGATCATCATCGGCCTTCAGCTTTCCAACGAGCTTAAACTTTGCACCGGCATCCTCACGGTAATACACCCGCAAACGCTTGCGTCTGTAGCCCATGCCAAGGCGCACCACGCCATCATCATCGGCATACCAGCTCCACACGCCTGTTTTTTGATTGACGATCTTTTCCCGCTTCCCATCAGAGATCAAGGGATAGCGATAAACCGATGGATTTGAACGATTGTTTTGCTGAACCGAGATAAGCGCATATTCTCCCGATTCATCGAGATGGACCAAATCCCCACCCCAGATGACACCGCGGCTTACCTCCAATGGGAAACCCTGATTGGCTGCCAGATCATAGACGACCAACCGATCTCCGCGGACGGGGATACCGTAAAAACTGAAAGGGTAGGAAACCGAAATTAGAAGCTTTTGATTGCCCGCCCACCGGACCCATTCAATGTCCTGATCCTCATCCACGGCAAAGCGTTGATTGAGCTGTTTGGTTTCAGGATCGACAAGCACGATCATCGATTTGCCATCGACAATAACGATCATCATCAGGTTTTCGCCATCTGGCGACAATTGGAACCGTCTGAATGCGCTGCGATTGGCAAAATGCTCTGTCGGAACGATAGTGGGCAGCGTGGCGTCAGGCATGACCAGATCGTCAAACTGGGTGTCCGCGATCAGTTTTAGGTCTGGCTCGGCCTGTACTGATGGGATTGCCGTTTCTGGAGAGGCAGCGGGTTGTTCAGCTTGCCCGTTTTCGGGATTGTTCGCATTATTTTGCGCGTCCAGATTTCCCGTTTCATCCTGCGCGTTGGCAGAATGCAGCGCGCATGCCCAAAGAGCGCCTGCAACCAATATTTGCCGGACCATAGTCCTACCCCTGTTTCGATTCAGCACCGAAACCTAATGGGCAGCTTTAAAAAGACAACTACAACAAACCTATAGGGGCACAATTGTTTCAGATAATAGGATACGCAAAATTGCTATCCCTTCGCCAGTTCCTCTTCGATCTGGCCGAGGCGTTCTTTGCCAAAGAACATTTCTGTATCGCCGTCTTTGGGTCCCACAAACATAGTCGGGATGCCAAACGCGCCGCGTTCCACAGCGTGCGAGGTGTTTGCGATGAGGCCCTGTTTAACCTCATCGGTTTGAATGCGCGCAAAAAGGTCTTCGGCATCAAACCCGGCCGCAGCAATGGCGGCTCCCAATGCTGCTTTGTCGCTGAAATCGACGTTGTCTTCCCAAAGCGCAGGCAGCATGCCTTCAACAAATTGAACCCCGCGCCCATCCTCGTCAGCAGCATAAAGCATGCGTTGCAAAGTAATGGAATTGAACGGGAATGCCGGGTGCATTTTGTATTTGGTAAGCTGGTGCTTTTCGATGAAGCGGCGGATTTCCACCATCGAATATTCGACTTTGCCTTTCACATCAGCATCGCGGATCATTGGCGGGGCATTGCCGGTAAGCTTGTGCATTCCGCCAAGGAAAACGGGCGTCACATCAAGCTCTGCCCCCGTGCGTTTCACAAGCTCGCGCAAGGGCCACCAGATGAAATAGGCATTGGGGCTGACGAAATCGAAAATCAGTTCAACGCGGTTTGCCATGTGTGTTCTCTCCCTTTTTTAATCAGGTCGCACATGGCCGCAGGCGCGGCAAGTGTGATAGCTGTTTTGAGCGGATATCGCATTTGAGCAGAAACGAAGAGAGGGCACTGTGCTGGTGGATATCAACGAGCTCTCATCGATCGTAATCGAAGAAAGCATTGGAATCCACCGCGAGCTTGGCCCGGGCCTTTTTGAAAATGTGTATGAAGCAATCCTCGCAGGACGGCTTGAGGCTCGCGGTCTTTGCGCCGTGCGACAACACCCGGTTTCAGTTGTCTTTGACAGCCAGAAATTCGATCCGGCTTTTCGGGTCGACATTCTGGTGGAAGGTAGACTTGTGCTCGAAATCAAGTCAGTCGAGCATCTGAGCAAAGCACACGC
This sequence comes from Pseudomonadota bacterium, assembly GCA_038532855.1. Classification (GTDB taxonomy): domain Bacteria; phylum Pseudomonadota; class Alphaproteobacteria; order Sphingomonadales; family Sphingomonadaceae; genus Erythrobacter. The sequence continues at coordinate 3,086 of JBCAZT010000068.1, read as the reverse complement.
CAAGCAATTGCTCACCTATCTGAGACTTCTCAAACAGCCCGTAAGCCTGCTTCTCAATTTCTCGCAGGCCACGATGAAAGACGGCATAAGAAGGCTCGTAAACGACTACCAACCAAACCAACTTTCTGCGTCTTTGCGCGCTCTGCGCGAAACCTAAACTCTATTCTTTGTTTCGCGCAGAGATTGCGGAGGAAGCTGAGGCGCAGAGAGGGAGCGCTTGCGGCGAAGCCGCTATCTACTTGTGTTATAGGATTTTTCTTACCCGATTGAGATTGATTAGAATGCCTTCGGCAGGCGCATAATCTCAGCGCTTCTGCTTCCTCTGCGACCTTTGCGCGAAACAAAGGCGCAAAACGCTAATGCGGCGCTAGCCCCTGTTCCAGCCCAGTCCGGTCTTCCAGTGCATATTTATCGACCAAGTCCGCGCTCGCCCTGTTCATGCCCACAACCCGGACATGGCGGCCATTGCGGCGCATCCGATCAACCGCTTTTTCCAAAGCTCCGATGGCAGAGATATCCCAGAAATGCGCTTTGGCAACGTCGATGATCACGTCATCAGCGGGGTCTTCCTCTAAGCTTTCAGGGCCAAGCATGCTTTGGAATTTGTCAGCGCTGGCAAAGAACAATTCGCCCGTCACATGATACACCGCTGAATGCGGACGCCGCACGCGTTCTACCGTGAAAAGGGTGCGCACTTTGTTGGCAAAGAAGATGCCCGACATAAACACGCCGACAACAACGCCCAGCGCCAAATTGTGCGTCCAGACCACAACCACGACTGTGGTGATCATCACCAAAGAGCTTGTCCAAGGGTGGATGCGTAGATTGGGGATCGAATTCCAGCTAAAGGTCCCGATGCTCACCATAATCATCACCGCGACCAAGGCTGGCATAGGCACTTGGCCGACATAGCCGCCCAATACGGTGAGCAAGAACAACAGAAACGCACCTGCGGTAAAGGTGGAGAGGCGCCCTCGCCCGCCTGATGCGACATTGATGACCGATTGCCCGATCATCGCGCAACCGCCCATCCCGCCAAAACATGCGGCTACGACATTGGAAACGCCTTGGCCCGCACTTTCGCGGCGTTTGTCACTATCGGTGTGCGTCATATCGTCAACGATTTGCGCAGTGAGCAGACTTTCGAGCAGGCCCACCGCTGCCATTGCGAGCGAATAGGGCGCGATGATCCGTAGAGTTTCGAGCGTCAACGGCACATTGGGCAGCGCAAATGTGGGCAGGCCATCGGGCAGCTTACCCTCGCCTGCGACGTTATTCACAGGCAGGTTCCAATACACCGCAGCCGCTGTCAGCAAAACAATGGCGACCAGCGGGCTCGGAACGACTTTGGAGATGCGCGGAAAACCGTAAATGATCGCAAGCCCTACTGCGACCATGACAAAGGTTTCCACCCCAACCCCATCATTATACGGGTTTAATTGGGGGATTTGCGCGAGGAAAATCAGGATCGCGAGTGCGTTGACGAACCCTGTAATGACGCTGCGAGAGACAAATTGCATCAGCAGATCAAGCCGCAGGACAGCCGCGATCCCCTGGAAAATGCCCATCAGAATGGTGGCCGCAAACAGATAATCAACGCTGTATTGATCGACCAAAGGCTTGACCAAAACCGCCACCGCCGCGGTTGCAGCAGAAATCATTCCCGGCCGCCCGCCGGTAAGCGCAATGACCATCGCAATAGCAACGCTGGCATAAAGGCCAACGCTCGGGTCAACCCCTGCGATAAGAGCAAAGCCAATCGCCTCGGGAATAAGCGCCAAGGCCACCACGATACCCGCGAGGATATCGGCGCGCGGCTGCGCAAACCAATCGCGTTTGAACGTCTCTGTAAAAGAGGCGGCTTGGGCCATAATGGAGCTTTCCTGATTGCGCTGCGCGGCTGGTAATTCAAACCGGCGTGGAGAGAGTGGCCATGCGCCTAGGGATTAACGCTGCAATGCACAAGCGCGAGGCACAAGAGGTCCGCTTTAAGCGGCTAATCGGATAAGGGCCAATGTCAGGAAGTGGGAGTGGAAGAGGACGCGGATGTAATCGATTTTCGATGTCTGCTCTATCCCTATTGCTACCATTCGGTGTGAGTCATAAGTTATCAGAGAATTTGATCGCGCGAGGTGAAACAAGTGATGTCGCAAGATTACCTGCGTTCAACTGACGGGAATTACGATGGGCCTGAACCGATGGCGTATCGCCTCCACGCAGATGCTTTTTTGCAATGTGCAGAATTTGCGATATTTGGCATTCGTCAAAGTGGGCAGGATGAGCCGAACATGATGCAGAATGCGCCAATCGTGCACCTCATCTGCCACTCGGTTGAAATGTTCCTAAAGCTTGCTCTGTATAAGACTGGAAGTGATGAAAAGGACTTAAGGGCGTTCAAACTCCGGCACAATCTGACGAACCTCAAGGGTAAGTGCGTAGCTCATGGAGTAACGTTCTCCGAAGATGTGGCGGCACTTATAGATACGCTATCCCCGCTTCATGAGAAGCACAAACTTCGGTATTCGGCATTCATCGAACAGCCAATTTGGCTTCCATATGGCCCGTCGGAAATGGTTGAGATTACTAGAAAGCTCATAGGTGCGTCACATCCTAGCCAAACTGCCTAGTCGGGTTTAGCACGTGAAATAAGACGGGCTTTGTTCGCAGATCAGGCCCTGCATTTTCTTCTGACTGCCCATTTTACCTAGAGGGCGCATCGCACTTCCGCTTTCCGGCAAAAGACGACGCTAGGCCGGTCTGATGCATACATCCGAAACTGGCAGCAACTGGGTCGTAAGCAGAATGACCGCTTTTGCTAAATCGAAGGGATGAAATCGGTCAGATAGGGCGAATGCTGATCCAGGCCTGCTTAGACAGGTGCGTTGGGTTGGCTGGAACCAGCACCTTTCTCCCACCCTTTGAAAAGGAAGGGAGACGTTTTCTTACTAGGCCGCGTGGACAAATTGGGTGCGGTCACGGCAAGACGAGAAAGCGTCAATTCAAGTATTAAGGACGAAGGACATGCTTGGCATATTCAAGGACGCGGGACGCAGAATTGGCGCTTTCTCGTCTTGTCCCACAGGGAT
>JBCAZT010000067.1:0-15699 GCA_038532855.1 Pseudomonadota bacterium | reverse complement strand
ACAAGGCCGGAAGGGTAACCCTGCGGGCGCTCAATCAAGTCCAGAACAAAGCTGCTGCGCTGATCAGCTGGTAAGAGCATAGTGTTCAAAGGATGCGCTGGCATGAAGTCGCAAGCGCCAACCAAGTAAGCTCCGAAAGGGCCGTCCCACACCTCAGATGGTATCATTGCATACGGTGCCACATGCGTTCCCGGAGGCAGTTGCGAATTCACCCCTTCTAGAAAAGAAATCTGTTCAGCATATGCGGCATCTATTGATGCGCGAGTGGTATGAGGCGTTGGCTTTTGATTTGATGGATCATCAGGTGAAAAACCGAGACCTTCCAAGAAAGGATATTCTTCAAAGGTTTGCGCATCGAATATGCGCTCATTGTCAGGAATTCTCGAGCCAGAGCTCAGGGTGTTTGTTTTCCCGCGATCCACGGAGCTGTTTTTCGGTTTCTTGCGCCCAAAAACCGGTCTCTCCAGTGTCATAACTTAAACCCTTCATAAATACTATGAGAGCAAAGCTAAGCTGAGCGCACTAATACTAAGTTAAGTCAGGATACTCTCTGAAGTGTCTAAGAAAAAACCAGCAATGTGTTCGCCGCAAAAGCGGTCAAAAGCAGGCTACCAATGATTCGTCCGATGCGCTTTGCTTTCCACAAAATCAGCAGCAGCAAAGCAGCGCTTCCCGTCAACAGTGCCATCTGCATACCGGCCAGTTCTGCGGGCAAAGGAAGTGGCGCAATGCTCATCGTCACGCCGCCTATAAGCAGGATGTTGTAGATGTTAGATCCCACGACATTGCCAATCGCGAGCCCCGATTTGCCGCGCAATGCCGCTGCGATAGAGGCAGCGAGTTCCGGCAGGCTGGTGCCTACCGCGACGACCGTCAGACCGATGACTGTTTCAGGCACATTGAAAATGGTCGCAAGATCAATCGCGCCTGTAACAAGCGCGTCACCGCCTGCCACCAATATTCCAAGGCCAATCACAAACAGCACAATCGCAAGCCAAAGGGCGGATGGTGCTTCTTCCATGTCATCATCGCCAGTATCCGCGCCCGGATTGCGATAACGCCATACGATATAGGCAAGGATACACGCCAGAAGCGCAAAGCCAATCCAGCGCGCGCCCATCTGGCTAAGCGCAAGCGCCCAAAGCAGGCCGGTAACGCCAAGCGCAACCACAGCATCGCGACGCCCAGCGCCTGATAAAGCAATCGGCATAACCAAAGCTGTCGCGCCAAGGATCAGCAGCGTATTGGCAAGGTTTGAGCCAACAACATTGCCCCATGCAAGCTGAGGAGAGCCCGCAAGGCTCGCCTGAACACTGGCGACCATTTCGGGCATGCTGGTTGCAAAGCCTACAATCACCAATCCTGTAAACAGCGTCGAGACGCCAAGCTTTTGCGCAATGCCCACAGCACCGCGCACCAGCAGCTCACCGCCAATGGCAAGGCCGACAAGACCGGCCAGACTTAAAAGAATCGCTTCAAGCATGAGGAGCGCGTGTAGTCTTGAAAGGGTTTAGATCAAAGTAAGTTGCGAAACGGGCGCAAAGCTTTGCCGATGAAGCGGGGTTGGCCCGTGAAGCCTAAGCGCTTCCATATGCTCTTTGGTTCCATACCCCTTATTCCGCTCCCAGCCATAGTCGGGGTAACGCTCTGCCGCCTCAATCATCATCCGGTCGCGCCATTCTTTCGCTATGATCGATGCGGCGCTGATGCCCGGTTCAATGCCATCCCCGCCCACAATAGCGCGCGCATCCCAGCGCCATTCTTCGCATCTGCCAGCGGGAGTTTGATTGCCATCGATCAAAACTTCGCATTGCGGATCGCCCAATTGCGCGGCCAAATCGCGCACGCACCGTGTCATGGCCAGCATGGTGGCTTGAAAAATGTTCACTGCGTCAATTTCAGTCGGATCAACGACAGCAACCGCCCAAGGGCAGCTGTCACGAATTGCCAGATCAAGCGCAGCGCGGCGTTTTGGCGAAAGCACCTTGGAATCCGCGCACCCTGCGGGTAGATCAGCGTTAACGGCCACTGCTGCGGCCACAACCGGGCCTGCCAACGGCCCCCTGCCCGCTTCATCCACCCCGATGATCAAGGGCTGGGTTACCAAGGTCGCTGCACCATCTGAACTTTGCGGAGTTGATCCAGACATGACTTTCTCTTCCAAATTCGCCCTTGCACTGTCCCTGCCCGCATTCGCGCTCGCAAGCTGCGGCAATGCACAATCCGGGGATAGTGATAGCAATGCGGGCACCAGCGCTGATTATTCCGTCGACGCTATGGGCGTTTTTGCAGAACCTTGGGCGATTGAATTTGCGCCCGGCACCGGCGTTTTGTTCATCACAGAAAAAGCCGGTGTCTTAAAGGTAATGGACACATCCACCGAAGAGGTGGGCGTTGTCGATGGCGCACCAGAGGTCGCCTATGGCGGCCAGGGCGGGTTTGGCGACATCGCCTTTCTGCCATCTGAAGCGGACCAAGAACTCACCGGGCGCACCATTTATCTAAGCTGGGCGGAAGCGGGCGAAGGTGATTTACGCGGCGCTGTGGTTGGCAAGGGCACGCTTAATTGCTCTGCAACTGATGCCTGTGCGGTTGAGGGACTAGAGGTGATCTGGCGCCAAGCTCCCAAAATGACAGGGCGCGGTCATTATTCACACCGCATCGAAGTCTCTCCTGATGAGCAATATTTGTTTGTGGCAAGCGGCGATCGTCAAAAGCAAACTCCTGCGCAGGATAACACCAACACAATCGGCACAATGGTGCGCCTCTACCTTGATGGGTCACCTGCAACTGACAATCCCTTCGCTGATAAAGGCGGAGTGACGGCGGAGATCTGGTCGTATGGTCATCGCAATATCCTTGGCATGGATTTCGATGCAGAGGGGCGTTTGTGGGAGATAGAGCACGGTCCTGCAGGCGGGGATGAGCTGAACCTTGTTAAGCGCGCTGCCAATTACGGCTGGCCCACCCGTTCAAATGGTGACAATTATAACGGCGTCGATATTCCCGATCACACCGAGGATGATGGCTTTACCAAGCCAGCCATTCACTGGACCCCAGTTATCGCACCGGGCGATATGATCATCTACTCGGGCGATATGTTTGAAGCGTGGAAAGGCAGCGCGTTGATCGCAGGGCTTACGTCCAAGGCTCTGGTGCGTGTTTCAATCGATGGCGAAACGGCCAGCGAAGAAGAGCGGATGGAAATCGGTGGAAGGCTGCGCTCTATCGAACAAGGCCCCGATGGCGCGATTTGGGTTGCCGAAGATGGCGATGAAGGACGCTTGCTGAAATTGAGCCTGTAACGGCGTCTTCTTTCAACGCCCGCGCCGAAGCCCCCTCCTTCCGCCCTTCCACCCGGATTAGCGCACCGGTTTAGGATCCGGGGGGAAAGGACGTAGGGAGCGGGTGGCTCGGCACCAAAGAAAAATCATGACCACTCAAACCGCCTCTCTCATCCCGCTTTCCGGTGTCGATCCTGATATGATCGAGGCTTTGCTCGACCGCGCGTTTGGCCCAGATCGCCATGCGCGCACCGCGTATCGTATCCGCTCTGGGATGGATTATCTCGAAAGTCTCAGCTTTGCTGCATTGGACGAAGATGAGATGCTGGTTGGCACAATCCAGTGTTGGCCGATCGCCTTGCGTGAAAAAACTGAAAGCCGGAATGAAAAAAGCCGCGCGGTCCCGTTGATTATGGTCGGACCTGTTGCCGTGCTTCCCGAAAGACAAGGCGAAGGATTTGGTCTTGGGTTGATGGCGGCGATGCTGGATGCAGAAAAGCAGCTTTCTCAAAATGGGCAATCCCCGCTTGCGCAAATGCTGATAGGCGATGTCGACTATTATGGCCGGTGGGGGTTTTCTGCCGCGATGACAGCGGGCTGGCGCTGCCCCGGCCCATATGAGCCAGAACGCCTGCTTGCGCGCGGCCCCGCTCTCGCAGCCATGCCAGCCGAAGGGCTGCTGGGGCCATGGGGGGAGTGAGCTATGCCATACGATCCGCCCCCCTATCTGGAAGAACTCACCCTTGCTCAAATCGCTGAGGAAGTGGCGAACCGCAAAATCCCGCCTGTAGAAACGTGGTCGCCAAAGCATATTGGCGAAAGCGATATGCGTATTGCCGCGGATGGCACGTGGTATCATGAAGGCGGGATCATCCATCGCCCCGCTATGGTGCGCGCATTCTCATCGCTCTTGATCCGCGATGAAGCCGGCCAGCATTGGCTGCAAACCCCGGTGGAGAAACTCAGTATCGAAGTGGATGACGCAGCCTTTATCGCGGTCGATTGCGTCGCCAAAGCGGGCGAGATCGCTTTGCGGCTCAACACCGATGAGCTTGTTCTCGCAGGCCCCGATCACGCGCTTCGTGCGGCGGGCGATCCGGAAACACCGGCTATCTACCTCCATGTAAGGCGCGGATGCGAGGCACGATTGAACAGGTCCACTTACGCGCAGCTTGCTGAAATCGCGATTGAGACCAGCGGCGATGATTGGCTGGTCACGAGCCAGGGCGCGATATTCTCTCTGATAGCATCAGGATAAAGACCAGATGTCGGCGCTGTTTGATCAGCTTTCGAAGCTTTATGACGAAGGCCATCGCAAGGACATTTCTGACCTTTTGACAGATGCCGATTTGTCAGATGGTCGTGCAACACCGGCGGCCGTCTTAATCGGTGTGGTAGAGCGGGAAGTCCCCACGGTTCTTCTCACCCAGCGCCCCGCCAATATGCGCGATCATCCGGGCCAAGTTGCGTTTCCCGGCGGCAAAATTGATCCGGGAGAAACCGCGATTGAGGCCGCTTTGCGTGAAGCCGAAGAAGAGCTTGCCATTGCGCGCAATATCCCCCGCGTGATTGGGACTAGTGACCTTTATCAAACCGGCACAGGCTTTGCCGTCACTCCGGTGCTAAGCGTGTTGCCTCCTGATCTCACAATCAAACCCAACGCCAATGAAGTTGAAGACTGGTTCGAAGTGCCGCTTGCCACTCTTCTCAGTTCGGCCAATTGGACGCAGCACACCACAATGTGGAAAGGGCAGAACCGCAGCTATCTTGATATGCATTATGATGGCTTTCGCATTTGGGGCGTGACAGCGGCAATCTGCGCGAACCTTGCAAGGCGCATTGCAGTGGAAAAGCTGCAGCCTTAAAGGGGCACGGCAATGCCCAAACCAATCTCTCCCATCCTGCCTCAGGCGCCATGGACCAAACGCAAAGCCGCCCAGCAGCTGGCCCAAGCTTTGGGTAGCGACAATATGCGCTGGGTTGGCGGGGCGGTGCGCGATACGTTGCTGGGTCTGGACGTGAATGACATTGATTGTGCGACCACGCATTGGCCTGACGCAGTTATGAAATTGTGCGAACAAGCGGGCATTCGCACAGTGCCCACCGGGATTGAGCATGGCACTGTCACGGCAGTCTTTGACGATGGCCCCATAGAAATCACGACATTGCGCCGCGATGTTGCGACAGATGGGCGGCGCGCCACTATCGCGTTTGCCAGCGATTGGCGCGATGATGCAGCGCGCCGCGATTTCACCATCAACGCGCTTTATGCGCACCCAGAAACCCGCGAAATCTCTGATTATTTTGGTGGGCTTAGAGATCTTTCCGCAAAGCGTGTCCGCTTTATCGGGTCAGCAAGCGAACGCATTGCCGAGGATCATTTGCGCATACTTCGCTATTATCGCTTTCAAGCCCGCTTCGGATCGGCTTTGGATGACGAGGCTGAAGAGGCATGCGCGCAAATGGCCGACACGATGAAAGGCCTGAGTAGAGAGCGCGTTTCGGGCGAATTGCTGAGGCTGCTTGACCTGCCCAATTGTCCTTCCACTATTAAACGCATGCATGAACGCGGCGTGCTTAGCGTGATCTTGCCTGAGGCATGCAAGCCATTTGTAGCCGCTTTGGGGAGCTTGGTGGATGCGGAAAAAGCGCAGGCAATCGCATCCCATCCCATCAGGCGACTGGCGGCATTGCTCCCCACCTCTCCCGATATTGCAGAGGATGTCTCTGGGCGGTTGAGGCTTTCCAAAACGCAACGGGCGCGGCTTGTTTCTGCCGTCAGCCGACAGCCTGATGATGCCGACAGACCCTTTTCGCTTGGCTATCACCTCAGCCCCGCCTTTGCGATTGACCGCCTGTTGCTGCTGGGCGCAGATGCGCGCACCTTAATCGATTGGGAGCCGCCGACCTTCCCTCTGAAAGGCGGCGCAATTGTCTCTCGTGGCGTTGGCAAAGGGCCAGAGGTCGCGCGCATTTTGCAGACCGTGGAACGCCGCTGGGTGTCTGAAGGCTTTCCAAATGAAGCGCGGGTTGAGACGATTTTGAGCGAGGAATTAGAAGGCTAAACGCAGCAGCCCACCCCGCTGCGGCTAGGTTCCTTTGTCACCAAGCCTCACTGCCCCTCCCGCAAGCGGGAGGGGATAACCAAAGGAAATCACCCAAACCTATTGTTCTTCGGGAACCCCTGCGGCGGCAATCTGCCCGCTGCACCGCGCGCGACTTTCCATTGCCAGATATCGTTCTCCGTGCGGGTGCGATCGCCTGATCCGCCCATCTGCCAGCTCAGCCCTTCTTCAAGGGTAAAGGTCGTCGCGTCAGACAATCCGCCATCACGATATCGTTGCAACATAACGCCCTGACCGCGCGCCAGCACGGCCATTTCTTCCAGGTTAAAGACAATAAGCTTGCGGTTTTCACCCACTGCCGCGACGTGATCGTGTTCCTTAGCAATTTCACGGATGACTTGCAGCTTGGCTGTGCCTTTGAGGTTCACAACCTGCTTGCCCTTCTTCGTCTCCGCAATCAGCTCGCCTGTCTCAGCAATAAAGCCTTTGCCGTTGGAGGATGCGAGCAGCAAACGCCCACCTTCTTTATGAACCAGCATTTTCGCAATGCTCGTATCCGCTTCCAGATCGATCATCGTGCGAACCGGCTCACCAAAACCGCGCGCGCCGGGCAGTTTGTCGCATCCCAAAGTGTAGAACCTGCCATTGGCGGCCGCGATCAGCAGTTTATCGGTCGTTTGCGCATGAACGATATCAAACAGCGCATCGCCTTCTTTATATTTGAATTCTTGCGCCAGATCGACATGGCCTTTTGCTGCCCTAATCCATCCCTTTTGGGAGAGGATAACCGTAATCGGCTCTTTCTCGATCATCGCATCCATCGAAAATTCAACCGCAGGGGCGGCTTCTTCGATCAGAGTGCGACGGCGGCCAAGCTCGGTCTCTTCTGAATATTCCTTGCGCAAAGCCGCCATATCTTTCTTCAAGCGCGTGCGCTGGCGCTGCGGGCTATCCAACAGCTTTTGCAAAGCCTCCTGCTCTTCCAACAAAGCCGTCTTCTCATCGCGCAGCTTCATCTCTTCCAGCTTACGAAGCGAGCGCAACCGTGTGTCGAGAATGGCCTCAGCCTGGCGGTCGGTCAGCTCAAATTCGGCAATCATCACTTGCTTGGGATGATCTTCGTACCGGATAATCTCGATCACACGGTCAAGATTGAGGAAGGCGATGATATAGCCTTCAACCAGCTCCAACCGCCGCGCGATCTGATCCAAGCGGTGCTGGGTGCGGCGCTGCAAAATGTCGATCTGCGCTGCGATCCAGTTTTGTAAGAGCTCTTTCAGCCCCATCACCATCGGCGTGCGGCTGGCATCGAGCACATTCAAATTCAGCCCGAACCGCGTTTCCATATCGGTGAGCTTGAAAATGCTCTCTTTCAGGAGCTCAGGGTCAACATTGCGGCTGCGCGGGACCAGCACGATGCGGATGCTCTCGTCCGATTCATCGCGCACATCTTCAAGGATCGGCAGCTTCTTATCGGCAATCGCCTGAGCGATCTGCTCGATCAGCTTGCCCTTGGCTACCTGATACGGGATTTCGGAGATAACAAGCTGCCATTGCCCCCCGCCAAGCCGCTCAATGCCTGCTGAAACATCCTCCGCACTGTCAGCCTCCGGTGCGTTAAAACGCCCGCGCAAACGGAACGAACCGCGTCCTGTGGCATAGGCCTCTGAAATGACCTCAGCGCTGTCGACGACCTGACCGCCTGTGGCGAAATCAGGACCTTTGAAAACGCCCATCAATTCATCATGCGTGACATCTTTGTTGAACAAGACGAGTTCCGCCGCATCCAGCACTTCGGCAACATTGTGCGACGGGATATTCGTCGCCATCCCCACCGCAATCCCGCTTGCCCCATTGGCGAGCAGATTGGGAAACAGGCCCGGCATAATATCAGGCTCTTGTTCCTCACCATTATAGGTCGGGATGAAATCAACCGTGCCCTGATCCAGCCCCTCCATAAGCTGCATCGCGGTTTTGGTGAGACGGCATTCGGTGTAGCGATAGGCAGCCGCATTATCGCCATCGACATTGCCGAAATTGCCCTGCCCTTCGACGAGAGGATATCTGAGCGAGAAATCCTGCGCCAATCGCACCATCGCATCATAAGCGGCGGTGTCGCCATGCGGGTGGTATTTACCGATAACCTCACCCACAACGCGGGCGGATTTCTTGAACGTGCTGGTGGGCGTGAGACCAAGTTGGCGCATGGTCCAAAGCAAGCGGCGATGAACAGGCTTCAACCCATCGCGCAAATCCGGCAGAGAACGCGCGGTGATGGTGGAGAGAGCATAGACAAGATAGCGCTCCTCCAACGCCGCATCAAACGGCGCATCAGTGATAAGGTCAAATTCGTCCTTAGGGGAATCGTCAGTCGTCGTCGGGTCAGCCATCCCTCCCGCTTAGCAAGCAGCGCAGTTTGCGGGGAGAGCGGTTTCCACAGGGTTGAGCAAATGTAAAACGCTGTCCCTTCTGATTGGCGATCCGATCAATCGATAGGGCGGGCGTATAACGATAAATCGAGAGGCACTCTGGAAATGTTCTTCAATGCGACAGTGATTTTGCCATTCTTAGGCATGAAACGAACGCCCGCGCCATAGAGGCCTGTCACATACATCCCATTTTCGGTGACGCTGCGACCGTCGCTTTCAAAAACGCCGCCGCAATGCGGGAATTTCAGCGTTTCTGGATCAGCGCGCCAACCTTGGCAATTCATAGCGACCTCAGTCGCCTCCTCGACGCTAAAGCCAACCATCATCGGCTCGCTTGCTGGGAGAGTGTAGATTTTGAACTGACCAGGTTGAAGGTGAACCGTCTCCAGCGTCCGCCCCGACGCGCTTGGAGCTGACAGCACGACGCCAATCGCTGCTGCAAGACCAAGAGCCTTTTTCGTAATCGCTTTGTTTCGCATCGATTTGTCCCTTTGTAAGAAACATTTGCTCAGTATCCCAAATCGTAGAGCACACGGCCTAATCGCGAGTTAAAGCGATAGATCCCCTCCATTGCAGAGCGGTGACTGTTGAATCCTGACAACTCGAGGCTTGAGCCTAGACAAGGGACACTCGCCCTGACCGCCAAATGACCGATTTCTTGCCGCAGCCTCACGAAAACTGACTGGCTGCTTACGACCCAATTTCAGTCTAACCGTGCATGACGAATTTACCCGGCAATTAGTCGATCGCGGCGGATGAAGCTTGCTCGCATCGTTCAGCAATGTCAGCCAATTGCTGTCCAAGCAGGGTTGCTACGTCTTCACCATAGTGGTTGGCCAATTCGACAAGGGAGGCGCCAAAGGGTCGGTAGATACCTGCCATTTCCTTGAACACCTTCGGACGAAGCTTGACGAGAAGTGCTCGCCGATCTGTTGGATGAGCAATGCGTTCGACAAACCCTCGAGCTTCCAACCTGTCTAACAGAGTTGTTACGCTTCCGCGCGTCAGGCCAAGCGCTAGTGCAAGGTCACTAGGAGCTGTGGGACCGGTCTCCAAAAGATTGATGCAGCGCAGGTCGTTTCTGCTGACATCAATTGCCCTTGCCGCTGTCTCGTCAAGCTGATCGATTGCAGCGTGAAGCCTGCGGCAAGCTGCCACCAAACCAAAATCATCGAACGGTGCTTCTGGCCTCATTTCATTATCGCTAGCTCCCATATGTCTACATTGCCGCAGATAATGTGCGTTGACAAGTGATTTGATAATCAAATAGTATGATTCTCAATCAAAGGAGATGGTATGCTCATTCTCAGTCTTTTTCTCGGCGCCCTCGTTGGTCTCTTCATCGCACTCTTCTTTACACCGCGTGTCGTTGAATACGTCGAAACAATCGATATCGATGCTAACTCTGCATCAGTCTACGATGCGATCCGATATCAGCGAGACCTTATGCAGTGGTCTGCTTGGCCAAGCGAAACTGGATCAGAGTGCAAACTCGCCGGAGACGACGGCGAGATTGGCGCGCAGACCGTGTTCTTCGACAAAAAAGGTAATCGCTTTGGGCACCAAAGTGTGACGAGCCTTTCACCAATTCGTGAGGTCTCCTTCACCCTCGAAAGCAAAGGCCCACCCCACGTGCCAAGCTTGTCATTCTATCTCATCGAAATGAGTGAAGACACGACGCGCGTGCTGCTCTCATTTCGCAATGACGTTACCCCGCCGTTCCACTTGATTCAGCGGCTGATCGGGATCACACGGTGGACCCGAGAAATGCACGGCAAAGACCTTGAAGGTTTGAAACGCTTTCTGGAGAAGCGCGAAAACTATATCGGGGAACCAATCGCTAAGGCCGCATAATTGTCAGAACTCTACCCATACAAGTTTGAAGCTCCGATTGAGCGGTTTGGCGTCGGAATAAAACGCGTCATTTGGTACAATGTCCTGATGTTACCTGACGACTTGCGGTCAGACCTACCGTTAGAGCGCTATCCACGCCTTCGTGTCGAAGGGGAAATTGCCGATGTTCCCATCGCTAACGCGTTTATGCCAACCGGGGACGGACGCCATTATGTGATCGTTGCTCCTACGGTTCTTAAGCACGCGGAAGCTGGGATTGATGACATAGTCGAGATGCGTTTCAAGATTGCTGATAAAGATCATGTCGATGTACCTGAAGTCTTACTCAACGCGCTTGATAGCGATGCGAAGGCAAAAAGCGCTTGGAACAGCATTACTCCGGGTAAGAGACGCATGCTGGCGCAGCATGTCTTGTCTGCAAAGACAGATAAGACCCGGTTGAAGCGAGTGCATGAAGCGATTGACGCTTTGCTAAATCATGGAGCGGACCTTCGCGCTTTGCGAGCAACGAAGAGTTAAAACGCTAACTAGCAATGTCCGCTTTCACCCCCAGAAATCGACGTTCCTCATTGGCGTGACACTAAACTAAAGCGGAATGGCTGGTTTTGGTTTGTTTGAACCACTTTCCTACACCGCTTTTGCTTGCCAAACTCGCTGTCGGCTCTTTCAAAACTGAATCCCCACACCCGAGTGAAACGCGTTTCATGTTGGAGAAGTGTAACCTTCTCTGGCGACACTTATGGATCTGATAAATAACACAAAAACTGCTTGAAACCGGGTTACACTGTGTAACCTTTGTAACCCTAGGTTTGAAATATTTGGAAAGTTCGCCTTTGCATTTGCGCACCGGTTTCTGCGTTGATTTTGGCGTCTTCTGGCATCTTATGACGTAGCGGGCTGGCTGCATCTAACTCTTAAAAAGTCGGCCGCAAACCAACGCCCCCCGCAATGGCGGGCCCTGTCTACCTCTCACGCTCTCCCCTTAAGGCTGCTATATCCTCACGCAAAGCTTTCAATTCAGTGATAATCTCTTCGCGTTCATTGTGTGCGTCTTCGCCGGTTGCCTCGGCCATAGCGTTGACGATCACACCGATGAAAAGGTTGAGAACAATGAAGCTGGTGAGCAAGATAAAGGGCACGAAGAACGCCCATGCATAAGGGTAGACCTCCATGACAGGGCGCACGATGCCCATGGACCAGCTTTCCAAAGTCATGATTTGGAACAGCGAATAGAGCGATAATCCCAGATCTCCGAACCAATCGGGAAACGCTTCGCCAAATAGCTTTGTCGCCATCACTGCACTGATATAGAACAGCAAAAGCAGCATAACGATGACCGTGCCAATGCTGGGAATGGCGCTAAACAGGCCAACAATCACTTTGCGCATGCTGGGCACGACCGACACGAGCCGCAATGCACGCAGGATACGCAGCGCGCGCAAGACAGAGAATTGATCGCCCGCAGGCACCAAAGCAGCGCTGACTATGGCAAGGTCAAAGACATTCCAGCCGTTTTTGAAAAACCGCCAGCCATAAGCGAAAAGCTTAAGCGCCAGCTCCACAATAAAGATGCCGAGCGCCAGACGGTCCAATTGCGAAATCACCCCGCCCGCTTTTGCCATAATCGAGGGCGATGTTTCAAACCCAAGACCGATAGCGTTGATCACAATGACCGCGATGATGAAGTGTTCAAAAGGCTTGGATTCAACCCAGGCCCGCACACGATTACGCGGGCCGGAAAGGGGGCCAGTGGCGGGCGGCATAGGGGTTTCAGCGGAGGCAGTCATTAACGCGACCCATGACGGCGAATAGTTGCGTTATCAATAACCAAGCGTGCTGCAGCAGTGTGTGAATGAGGCAGAGGGACTTGCGCTTGCTCCAATTGTGGCGTAAATATGGCAGCATTAGGGCGAGAACAAGGCGGCTTGTGTCGTTGGCAATACAACTGCAAACTTATTCCTTCTGGATGGAGCGATGAACACATGAAGAAACTTTCAATTGTGGTTGGGCTAGTCGCCTTAACGCTCAACGGGTGTAGCACAGGCGAACCCGAAGCTGCGTCCCGAGATATTATTGTTCAATTGAACCAGACTCATCGAATGCGCCTGAAAATAAGTTTGGATTTATGGAAGCGAGCCAGCCAGGGCTTCTTGATATGGTCAGTGGGACGACCTCTCCTGCGAGGTTAAGTGTCGCCAACACGTCTACTGACACGGTCAGTCCAGAAGTTGCTGAGATCGAGCGCGAAACCAATTCGCGTGCGAACCCAACCGCCCAGCAAAGCCAAATCGCCTATTCATACGGATACGGTTTTCGCATCGGATCAGATGAAATCGTAAATTTGCAGAAAGCGCATATCGCTATGTGCGATAAAATGGGTAACGAATGCCGAGTGCTTCGAACCTCCCAAGCGCGCGCTGATAGCTACGATGCATATGGTGAATTACGGATGCAAATTGCCGCTAGCAAAGCGGGCTCCCTTACCGAACAACTCTCCGCACCGGCCAAAGAGATGGGCGGCGCATTGATCTCTTCCGTACGAGACGGTGAAGATCTTTCCGAACAAATAATTGATTCCGAGGCAAGGCTCAATTCCCGCCTTGCCCTGCGCGATAAGCTTACTGGCATACTGCAAGGAAACCGCGGTAGTGTTCAGGAGTTGATCGAAGCTGAAGCTGCAATTGCTGAAGTCAATGAGGAGTTGGATGCGACGCGTTCGCGCTTAGAACAATTCCGAAATCGAATTCGTTACAGCGATGTGCGGATCGAATATGAGCCCGCATTCGGCGACACACAGGTAGGCTTCGTCCGCCCAGTTATGACGGCTTTGCGGTCAATTGGTTCAACGTTGGGTGTCAGTATCGCGGGAATTATATACACAATCACAGCGTTAATGCCGGTAGCCCTGCTTCTTCTAGCTTTGCGTTGGGTTCTGCACCGGTTCGGCTATCGCTTGCGGTTCTGGAAGAATGATCTGCGCAGAGGCAGCGAGGCAGAGGCTTAGCCCCCCTTACCCCATACCCCTAGCATCGCGGGCTTCGCCGGGCACTTGCACGGTCAGCCCGTCGAGTGCCTCGGTTAGCTCAATTTGGCACGCAAGCCTGCTGGTCCGCCGTGCGCCTGATGCAAAATCGAGCATGTCCTCTTCTTCCTCACTCGCCTCGGTAAGTTTCTCAAACCAATGAGCTGCGACAATCACATGACAGGTGGAGCACGCCATCTGCCCCTCGCATGTCCCCTCAAGTGGGAGGCCCGCTGCTTGGCCAACGCGGAGCAAATTGTCGCCCACTTCGCCTTCGGCTTTAACCGGTGTGCCTTTGGGATCTACAAAGGTGACGATTAGCCCCACTTTTCCTGCTCCTTTACCGCTTGGTTGATAGATTTGGCGGCGCTCTCAATCTCTTCCATCGTGGTGTAGCGGCCAAAGCCCAGCCGAATCGACGATTTCGCCTCAGCATCTGAAAGGCCAATCGCCTTCAAAACATGGCTAGGCCGTCCCGATCCGCTTGCGCACGCAGAGCCAGCGGAGAACATGATATCGCGGCAATCTGACATCAGCCGAGCAACATCAACGCCTTGCTTGCGGATATTGAGATTGCCTTTGTAGCGCTTCTGATCCGAGCCATTGAGCGTCCATTCGCTGAAAAGCTCGCGCGCAAGGGTCCAAAGCGCCTCGACGTGGGCAGTGTCGGCTTGCATTTGCCTCTCTGCGAGTTGCGCTGCTGCCCCCATCCCTGCAATCAAAGCAGGCGACAGAGTTCCAGAACGAAGCCCGTGCTCCTGCCCTCCACCAGTTTGCACTTCGGAAAGGTCCAGACCATCGCGCACCCACAAAGCGCCTACGCCTTTCGGACCGTGGAATTTGTGGGCTGAAATCGCAATCATATCGGCATCTTGGCACAGCGCCATTTTGCCATAAGCTTGAACGCCATCGACCAACAGCACCGCGCCCATATCGCGCGCCCGTTCGGCCCATTGGGCAAGCGGCTGGATTGTGCCGATCTCGTTATTCGCCTGCATAATGGCGACAAGGCCAACGCTCCCCGGCATGTTTTGCGCGGGATCACAAATGCCCTGAGCATCGACATCAAGAATATGCCTGTGCCCGACAGCAACGGCCGTGTCGCTGACAGCGGAGTGCTCTATCGCGGAATGCGCCACTATATTGCGCGATGCGAGACCGCGAATGGCTAAGTTGAGCGCCTCGGTCGCGCCGCTTGTGAAGATCACTTTCCCGCCCACTGGGAAAAGGGCCGCGACTTTTTCCCGCGCCGCTTCAATAGCCGCCGCTGCCTGCCGCCCCATCCGATGCGGGGAATGCGGATTGCCAAAGCCTGTACCCCCCGACCCTTCAAGCCAAGGCAACATGGCATCCCGCGCTTCGGGTGCAAGCGGGGTTGTGGCTTGGTAATCAAGGTAGATCATGCCTTGACCCTATGCACATTCCCACCAGCTTCGTCATCCTGAACTTGTTTCAGGATAATCCCAGCAAACACACGCCAGCCCGCGAGGGTTATCCCGGATCAAGTCCGGGATGACGGTGGCAATCAGCAAAGAGTTCTCCAAGCCTCGGCAAATTGCTCCAACTCATCCGCCGTCGTTGACCATCCGATGCTGACCCTGATGGTGCGCCCGGCGACATCATCGGGTACGCCAAACGCATCGAGCACCCGGCTTTTCTTAAGCGTGCCTGATGAGCATGCGCTGCCAGCGGAGACAGCGAAGCCCATCGCGTCGAGCCGGATCAGGAGGGCTTGGGCGGATATTGTAGGGTGCGAGAATGCCAGAATCTTGCAGCCCAAAGGTCCAGACCCCACACGCTGCCCTCCACAAGCTTCGACTAAGTCTTCCAATTGCAACGTATCGGCGGCCATATCATTGCGATTCCATTCCGATGGCTCACATTCCAATGCAGCCGCCATGCCGAGCGCAGCAGGCATATTTTCAGTCCCCTGACGATACCCTCTCTCATGCCCACCGTCTGCGCGAAGCATTGCAAACTCTTTCACAAGCAGAGCGCCGATACCAATCGGACCGCCAAACTTGTGTGCCGACACCACCAGCATA
>JBCAZT010000066.1:0-15782 GCA_038532855.1 Pseudomonadota bacterium | reverse complement strand
CAGTGGATATGACCCCGGTCGAGGCCGCAGAATACATCATCAAGCAGATCATGCCCTTGAAATGACGGACAACGCAATGAGCGACCCAATGACTATGACTGACGCTGAACTTGCAGCTCACCTTGCAGACGTAGCAGGGCGCATTCTTTTGGAAGTGCGGACCAGCGGCATGTTCGAAGGGAAAGCCTTGGGCAAAGCGGGCGATGCGACGGCGAATGAATTTCTCTGCCATGCTTTGCGCGCAGCGCGGCCGGAAGATGGTCTTTTGTCCGAAGAGGAAAAAGACAACGCTGAGCGCCTTTCCAAAAGCCGCGTTTGGATTGTCGATCCCGTCGATGGCACACGCGAATATGGCGAGCAGCGCGCGGACTGGGCGGTGCATGTCGGCCTTTCAATTGATGGCGCCGCGCATACAGGCGCTGTCGCATTGCCGGGCCTTGATGGCGGCACTGTCTTGCGCACCGATCAGGTAAGCGATCTGCCCGCAGGCGCAGCCAAGCCCCGCTTCCTCGTCAGCCGCACACGCCCAGCTAAAGAGGCGACGGCTGTGTGCGAGGCCATGGGCGGCGAACTTGTCGGAATGGGATCCGCTGGAGCCAAAGCAATGGCTGTTGTACGTGGTGAGGCGGAGATTTACCTTCATTCAGGTGGTCAATACGAATGGGATAGCTGCGCGCCCGTCGCCGTGGCGCAGGCCTTTGGCCTTCACTGCAGCCGTATCGATGGATCACCGATCCGGTACAATCAAGAAGATGTCTATCTGCCCGATCTGCTGATTTGCCGTCCTGAATATGCTGAAAAAGTGCTGGAACTAGTCGCCGCTATCGACTGAGGCATCATCGGAGGCGGCTTCGTTCCCTTCAGCCTTTGCAGCCGGCGTATCAGCGATAACCTGAACCTCAATCTCAACGCGGCGATTGGCTTTGCGGCCAGCTTCATTGGGAGAACCATCAGGCAATGCGTTAGGCTCGGCAGGGTTTTGCTCGCCGAAAACGATCACATCGATCCGATCTTCATCCACCCCCTGCCCGATCAGCCAAGCAGCGACGGCGAGACCGCGGGTTTCCGCAGCGTCTTCATTGGCCGTATCCGTGCCTGCTGAATCGCTATGCGCACGAAGAGTGATGGGGCCAGACAGTTTCAGCTGAGGCGAGGCGAGCACTTTTTCCAATTCAGCCACCGCATCAGCATCCAACTCGTCCCCGCCATCAGGAAAGCCGATTGTGGCCTCCAAAGTGGTCAATGTCTCCGCTTGTGAATCGGGCGGGGCGACTTCGGGCCTTAGAATGGAAACCGCGCCGGTTTCCTCGGCTTTCACAGCGTCATCACTCTCAGGTCCGGGTGATCCGCCTTCGGGCCGCTGCTTGCACGCCCCAAGCGCCAATGCAGCGGTGAGCGCGATGAGGGTGAAAGCAGGTTTGAACATGGGTGCAGCGATATCCTCTCGTTCAATAGTCTTATGCGGTTTGCGGACCGGTAGCATCCCGCTTGCCGGTCTTTTCCGAAGCTTTGTTATCCGGCGTTTTCATTTGGGGCGGCGAGAACGAGATGATCGTGTCGCCTGCGCGCGGTTCGGGCCGGGCGGCATGCGTGAAAAAGCGCAAAGTACCGCTGGCTCTTATCAAAAGCAGCATATTGGCGGCTTCGGGCAGCTTTTCTTGCGCTTGTTCAAAATCAAATTCTTCTGACAGCTTTGTCTTACGAAACACCCAACCTTGCAACTGGCGTTCATTGACATCGTTGACCCCAAATCCGCTTTCAAACAAAGCGCGCCCTCTGATGCTTTGAGGAAGGGAATGGCGGTCATCGCCATCAGCGCTTTCACCCAGTTGATAGACCGTGTCGCGGCCAATCTCGTGCGCGAATTCATTGCAGACTAGCGCGTTATACGCCTCGTTATCCGTGGCAGCGACAAGCACCTGAAAGGGTGCGAGATCGAGATTATGCTCGGTCGCCTCGTTCAAAATTTCGCCGTGATAGAACGGCAATCCTTCCCGCCGGGCAGCACCCAAACTTTGCCACGAGGAATCGACCACCATCACAGGCGTTTTCAAAGCCTGCATCTCTTTGGCAAGAGCAATGGTCCAAGGAGTTGAACCGACAATCAACAGGCCGGGGCGCGATGTGCCTTTTACATCGAGCCACCGCGCAACAGGCTCGATCGTAAAACCATGCGCCACAACCGTGATGACAACGACAGCAAAGCTAAGTGCGGTTAGCAGCTGGCCGCCCTCAATTCCCAGATCACCAAGGCGCAGCGCAAACAGGCCTGAAATTGCCACCAGAACGATACCGCGCGGTGCAATCCAAGCGACGAACAACCGCTCATTCCAAGGCACGTTCGAGCCCAGCAGGGAAATGAGGACGGTTGCGGGGCGAACCACGAACAGCAGGGCCAGCAGAAAAGCAATCAAACGTTGGCCGACTTCTTCACGCGGGTCCAAAAAGGCGAGCTCTTCAAGCTTAAGCGATGATGCGAGCAGGATGAAAATGCCCGACACCAGAAGGACGGCGACATTCTCTTTAAACGGGTGGATGCTGCGAATGCTGGCGACATCGCGATTGGCCAGTGTCACGCCCATAACGGTTACAGCGACAAGGCCCGCTTCATGTTCAATCGCGTTGGTTGCAACGAATACGGCAATCACCAGGGTGAACAGGACTGGGACTTTGAGATATTCCGGAATGGCACCGCGAGGGAACAGAAACACCACAAGCCGCGCGGCGGCATAACCGACAAGCCCAGCCAGAATGGCGGCAATGATCAGAGGCGGCACGACCTCGATGATTGAAGCGTTAGGAAAATCCTGCCGCCTGCGGAAAAATTCATAGGCGATGACTGCACAAAGCGCGCCAGTGGGGTCGTTGACGATGCCTTCCCATTTGAGGATCGAATTGGGCCGGGTTTGGATATTGGATTGCCTCAGCAGCGGGATCACCACTGTTGGCCCGGTTACAATCAGAATGCCGCCAAACAAAACCGCAACCGGCCAAACAAGCCCTGCGATATAATATCCAGCCGCCGCGCCCAATGCCCAGCCGATCAGGACCCCAATCGTCGCCAATCGCCACACCGCGCTGCCCGAATGGCGCAATTCTCTCAAATCAAGGCTCAAACCACCTTCGAACAATATGAGCGCAACGCCCACGCTGATCATGGGTTCAAGAACGTCGCCAAATGCCAATTCTGGATCGAGGAGCCCGGTTACGGGACCTGCCAGAAAACCCGCAGCCAACATCAATACAATAGCGGGATAGCCTGTGCGCCAAGCGATCCACTGCGCCCCAATGCCAAGCGCGCCAACGGTGGCGATGACGAGTGCTTGAGATTCCATCTAGGCCGCAATCTGCCTTTTCATGTGCAAAATCAAGGCTGCATGCGCAATCACTCGCCTTCGAAAGCCATCAGCGCGGTAACGGTTACGCCATCACCACGCAGCTTTGCAGCACCGCACAAATCGGGCAGGTCAATCACAAAGACAGCGTCGTCAATGATCGCGCCCGCATCGCGCAACAATTGCGCAGCTGCCAGAGCCGTGCCGCCTGTGGCGATGAGATCGTCGACGATCACGATCTTTTGACCATTCGCAACCGCATCAGGGTCCATTTCGAGCCGGTCGGTGCCGTATTCCAGCTCATAATCGACGCCAATGGTCTTGATCGGCAGCTTTCCCGGCTTGCGAATGGGCACAAAGCCCACACCCATTTGGGCAGCCACTGCTGCGCCAAAGATAAATCCGCGCGCTTCCATCCCTGCAATCTTTTGCGCGCCCGCTGCCTGTGCGTGATCTGCCAAATGCGCAATCGTCGCGCGCAATCCTTCATCGTGCCCGATCAGCGTGGTGATATCGCGGAACTGAATGCCGGGTTTCGGAAAATCGGGCACTGTCCGGATAAGCGCTTTGAGATCATCGGGCGAGAGGGTGGGCGCGCTCATAATGGTCCTTTAGATGGGCAATCATCAAAGTCTTGGGATGCACAAAGCAGAGCGCCCCACCATCTGCAAGAGATGATGGGGCGCCGGGTTGCGGGTAAAGAGACGTTTGCCTCTCTTACGCTTTTTTCTTCTTTGGCTTTTTGCCAGCCCAGATCTGCTTGTACGACATGAACGCCAGAGCCGTCGCAAATATCAGGAAGCCGATCACGAAAAGGCCCGTTTGCTTGCGAGCGACAAGTGAAGGCTCAGCAGTCCAAGTGAGGAACGCTGTGATGTCTTGCGCCATCTGTTCTTCGGTTGCCTCAGTGCCGTCCGCATACGTGATCAAGTTTGGATAAAGCTGCGGAGGCATCGCAATGTTTACGTTGTAAAAGTATTCATTGAAATACAGGCCCGATGGCGTTTCAAACTCCGGTGACTTCGCCTGATCTTCTGGATCAACCTCGTTGTAACCCTGCATCAAAGAATAGACATAATTGACGCCATCTTTGCGCGCTTTTGTGATGAGCGAGAGATCTGGTGGAAGCGCGTTGTTGTTCGCGATGCGCGCTGCCACTTCGTTTGGATAGGGGGATGGGAATTGGTCGGTCGGTTCACCCGGGCGCGATTCTGCTTCGCCTGTTTCCGGGTTGATGCCCGGAACATTCCAGGTCGCTGCTTCTGCGCGCACTTCAGCTTCGGTGTAGCCAAGCTCCTGAAGGTTACGGAACGCGACGTATTTCAGGCTGTGACAGGCCGAGCAAACCTCTTTGTAGACCTGATAGCCACGCTGCAATTGCGCATAATCCCATTTGCCCATCGGGCCATCGAAAGAGAAACCGCCAGCGGGCGTGATGTTTTCTTCCTGAAACGCGTAATAGTCAGGATCTTCCGGGGTCGCGTAATTGATGATGCCGGGCACCATCGACCACAGCACCAAAATGGCGCACAGGACCAGACCGAAAATGATGCCTCCAAGGCGGATAGTCATGACCGAACTCTTTCTATCTATCGGGTCAAAGGGACGTAGCTGTTCTCGCTGCGCTTACTCAGCCGGCTGCAATTCACCGTCGGGCAGATCGCCGGCAGGCTTTCCAGCCGGAGCAACAGGCGGCGCAACGGGTTTGTCATCATCCGAACCCAGCACCGATTCCGTGATTGAGAATGGCAGTGGCTTAGGAATTTCGATCTGGCTGACAATCGGCAGGATCACGAGGAAGTGCATGAAGTAGTAAAACGTCGCGATCTGGCTCAAAAGAACCCAAGGTTCAGCCGCAGGCGCACCACCGCAGATCGTGAGAACGATCATGGTAACGACAAGCACCCAGAAGAACTTCTTGAACATCGGACGGTACGAACCGGAACGGACCGGGCTTTTGTCAAGCCATGGCAAGATGA
The DNA here is from genome assembly GCA_038532855.1 of Pseudomonadota bacterium. Taxonomy (GTDB): domain Bacteria; phylum Pseudomonadota; class Alphaproteobacteria; order Sphingomonadales; family Sphingomonadaceae; genus Erythrobacter. The sequence goes on along the minus strand of JBCAZT010000066.1, from coordinate 10,468 downwards.
ACCAGACAAGGATCGAACCGAACATTGCGATAACGCCGAGCAGTTTCGCCTCGATCAAAACAATGCCAGTGAACGGGATTGTCAGATCGCCAGTGAATGCGCGCAAGATCGCATAGAATGGCAGGAAGTACCATTCAGGAACGATGTTAGCAGGCGTCGAAAGCGGGTTTGCCTCGATGTAGTTATCAGGGTGGCCCAGCGCGTTTGGCGCATAGAACACGAAGAGTGAGAAGATGATAAGCACGAGCCCCAAGAACCAGCCATCCTTCGCAGTGTAGAAGGGGTGGAATGGAACAGTGTCGCTTTCTTTTTTCACTTCAACGCCGGTTGGGTTGGAAGAACCCGGGATATGAAGCGCCCAGATGTGAAGGATAACCACACCGGCAATGACAAATGGGAGCAGGAAGTGCAGCGAGAAGAAGCGGTTCAGCGTTGAATCGTTTGGCGCATATCCACCCACCAACCAGACTTGCAGTGGCTCACCGATAAGCGGGATCGCACCGAACAGGCCGGTAATCACTTTCGCACCCCAGAAGCTCATCTGCCCCCAAGGAAGCACGTAGCCCATAAATGCAGTTGCCATCATCAGAAGGAAGATGACCACGCCGAGCAGCCAGATCATCTCACGCGGGGCCTTGTATGAAGAATAATAGAGACCGCGGAAAATGTGCAGATAGATCACAATGAAGAAGAAGCTGGCGCCATTGGCATGCGCATAGCGCAGCGCCCAACCCCAGTTCACATTGCGCATAATGTGCTCAACTTGCCCGAAAGCAACGGAGGTATTGGACGCATAGTGCATCGCAAGAATAACACCGGTGACAATCTGAACCGCGAGGAAGAAACCGGCGAGGACACCGAAATTCCACATATAGTTGAGATTGCGAGGCACCGGATAACCAGCGCCCACCGCATTATAGACCATGCGCGGGACGGGAAGTTTTTCGTCCATCCACTGCGTGAAAGCCGTCTTAGGTTGGTATTCTTTTGCCCAGGCGAAACTCATGTCATGCTCTCAAAGTTAAGTTCGTCGCAGAATAGCTTGTGTTAAATACGCGGCGTTATCCGACTTGGATTACCGCCTCGGATTGGAAGGTATATTCTGGTACAGCCAGATTGGTCGGCGCGGGACCCTTACGGATGCGACCAGCCACATCGTAGTGGGAACCGTGGCACGGGCAAAAATACCCGTTATATTCGCCCTTATTCTCTCCTTCACCAGCGCCCAAAGGAACGCACCCAAGGTGCGTGCACACACCCAAGGTGATTAGGATATCTTCGTTGCCTTCGCCCAGTCGATCAGCGAGTGTTTGCGGGTCGCGCATATCTGCTGCGTCGTCCGCTTTCGCTTCTGCGATTTCTTCTGGTGTCAGGCGTTTCACGAATAAAGGCTGGCCGCGGAAAACGTCTTTGATTGCTTGGCCTGGCTCTACAGCCGACACGTCAACCAAAGTCGTCGATGCTGCACGAACATCTGCGGTGGGAGCCATTTGCGCTGCCAGCGGAAAGACCACAGACGCAGCACCAACCCCAGCCGTGCTCACAGCTGCAATGTGAATCCAGTCGCGGCGACGGACGCCTTCTTCTGGGTTTGCAGTCGCATCAGCCACTGTATCAACAGCCATCGTATCAACACCCTAATCATTTTGGCGCACCAGCGATCTGCCAGCACGCGGAAAGTTATCTGTTTGCTTCACGCTCAATGCGTGTTGTGATTGTATCCCTTGCATTCGCAAAGCTCGGTAAAACCCAAACTCAGGAATTTTGCGATGCGCGGATAGCTAAGTCTGCAAAAAAGTCCAACATTGTTTTGAACACCCCCTGTTCGCTTTCGCGCAAGTTGGCGCTCCTTCATCAACCCAACGCAATCAGGCTGATTTGGCGCCCATATCCTGGCTCGGCGGCAAAAGATGCTCGTCTGTACGAGTGGTAACGCACAGGGTGTGGAAAAGTATCCCGTGCGGTGTCATGAATTTTCTCAAGACCCAATTCTGCAAGGATTTTCGCGATATAACCGGGCAGATCAAAGTGCCAACGCGGTGTACCCTCGCGCTGCGGCGCGGGTTTGAAATAAACGTCATCGGCCTCGGTGAAGTTTTCACGAAAGGGCGCATCCACCTCATAGCTAGGCTGCGCAATCGTTGGCCCAATGGCTGCTGCTATCCGATTGTTTTGTGCCCCCAGCTTTTCCATCGCTGAAACCGTTTGAGCCAGAACTCCGCCATGCGCGCCGCGCCATCCCGCATGGGCTGCGCCAACCACGCCTGATTCTTCGTCAGCGAAAAGCACGGGCGCGCAATCGGCTGTTACGATGCCAATCGCGAGGCCAGTGTTCGCAGTCACCAGCGCATCGGCCACGGGTCGGCCTTCTTGTGTGTCAGGCCAAGGCTCTGTCACAGTGATAACATCGGGCGAATGGACCTGATGCGGCATGACGATTTGTGAGCCTGGCACAATGGCCTCGGCAGCCTTTGCTCTTAGGTCAGCGATATGCGCGGGATCACCCGGCCCGCCATAGCCAAACTGGTGCACCCCGCCGCCAGACCCAAAGAATCCATGCGGGACATCGCCCAGCACTTCGCTGCGCTCAATATCGAAATCGGCCACGGCTAAATCAGCCTTCAAGCGATCGTGAGACCTGCTCGAAGGTATCCCTCGAGAGGTTGTCCGCCGCCGCAATCCGCTCAAGCTCGGCTTTCATCAAGGCAGCACGGCCCGGCTCAATCCGGCGCCATTTGCCAAGCGGTGAGACAAACCGCGCCGCCGTTTGCGGATTGATTGGATCAAGCGCGAGGATGACGTCTGCGATCAGCTTATAACCCGACCCATCATTGGCATGAAACGCAGATGGATTGCCCGCAAACGCCATGTAGAGCGAGCGCACACGATTGGGATTGCTCATGGTGAAATCAGGATGCTCGGCCAATGCCTTTACGTGATCGAGCACTTTGGGATGAAGGGAGAATGCCTGCAGCATAAACCATTTATCGATGACGAGATCATTTCCAGCATATCGCTGATAAAAACTCGCAAGCCGCTCTTCACGCTCTGGCGCATCTAGGCTGGCGAGAACTGTCATCGCTCCTTGGCGATCGGTCATATTGTCAGAACTATCGTATTGCTGCGCAGCCAGCCCTGTCGCGGTTTTGGGATCTCCCGCGGCAAGCAGCCCCAAGGCAAGCGTTTTGGCTTTGCGGCCCCCGCGCCCTTGCGGATCATCAAAGGTAACCGCAGCCGTCCGATCATAAAGTGCGCCAAGCTCACTGCGGCAATTCACGCCAATCGCTTTTTTAAGACCCTCACGCGCAGTGTGGATCGCGCCCGGATCAGCTTTGCGCACGTCTGTTGCCATGGCTTCAAACAGATATGTCTCTGATGGCAACATCATCAGTTCGCCGCGCATGGAATCGTCCAAACCCTCATCGGTGAGTATGGCGCGCAATGCCTCGACGATTGCCGCCTCGCCTTCGGCATTTTTAGCGCCTTCAGCAGCCTCAATCAGATGCGCCACAGCCAATTCCTGCAAAGCTTCATAGCGCGCAAAGGGATCATCATCATGGCCAGCCAAGAACACCAGATCATCACGCGCTAGTTCTCGAGTGATAATAATCGGAGCCGTGTAACCGCGATTGATTGAGACGACCGGATCAGCGCCTGTAAGTGGCAGTTCAAATGTCTGCTCAGCTTCATTGAGGACAATCAGCTGCTCAGCGCCCATTGCGCCCGAAGCGCGGGAGTGCACGGCAACCCTCAAGGGCATGGGCATGGGTTGTTTATCGGGCTGGCCAGGGGTTGCAGGAACTGTCTGCGATAGGTGAAGCTTAAGCGTATCGCCTTCAACCGATTGAGACACCGTCACAGTTGGCGTGCCGGCCTGCCTGTACCAATTGCGGAATTGCGCAAGGTCTAGCTCAGCGCCTTCCTCAATCGCTTTGATGAAGTCTTCGCATGTGGCCGCCTCGCCATCATGGCGATCAAAATAAAGATCGGTGCTTTTGCGAAAGCGCGCCTCGCCCACCATGGAGCGCATCATGCGGATAACCTCTGCGCCTTTGTTATAAACGGTGGCGGTGTAGAAGTTGGATATCTCGCGATAGCTGTCTGGCCGGATCGGATGCGCCAGCGGCCCTGCATCTTCAGGAAATTGCGCCGCACGAAGCACGCGCACATCCTCTATCCGTTTAACCGCTTCGCCCTGCATGTCTTGGCTGAACAGCTGATCGCGCAGAACGGTAAAGCCCTCTTTCAAAGACAGCTGGAACCAGTCGCGGCAGGTGATACGGTTGCCGGACCAATTGTGAAAATATTCATGCGCAATAACGCCTTCGACAGCATCAAAATCGGCATCGGTCGCAGTGTCGCTGTCAGCCAGAACGTATTTTGTGTTGAAGACGTTGAGGCCCTTATTCTCCATCGCCCCCATATTGAAGTCGCTGACTGCGACGATGTTATAAAGATCAAGATCATATTCGCGCCCGAACGTGTCTTCATCCCATTTCATCGATTTATGGAGAGATTGTAGCGCGTGATCAGTGCGGTCGATGTCTTCCGCACGCACCCAGATATTGCATTCCACCTCGCGGCCTGATTGCGTGGTGAAGGGCCCGGAATGCGCCACCAGATCGCCCGCCACCAGCGCGAAAAGATAAGCAGGTTTGGGCCATGGGTCGTGCCATTCGGCAAAATGGCGGCCATCGTCCAGATCACCTTCGCCCGTCAGATTACCATTGCACAAAAGGATCGGGAATTGATCTTTCGCACCTTCCATCCGCACGCTGTAGGTTGAAAGCACATCGGGCCGATCTGGGAAGAACGTGATCCGCCGAAACCCCTCCGCCTCGCATTGGGTGCAAAGCATACCGTTTGAGGCATACAGACCCATCAAAGCGGTGTTCTTATCAGGCGCGATTGTCGTGGTGATTTCGACTGTATGCGCATCACCGGGAAGCGTGAGGATGAGATCAGGGCCATCCATGCGCCAATCATCAAAAGCCGCGCCATCCACGGCGACGCTGTCTGCTTTCAAGCCATCGCCATTAAGACATAGCTCTTTGGTCGTCTCAGCAACTGGATTGCGCGCGATTTCCAGAGTCGCTGTGATCCGCGTTGTCTCAAGCCCGAGCTCAAAATGCAGCTTTGTGGTCGGAACATTCCAGCCGAAGGGTGTATAATCCTCGCGCCGGATTATCGGCGGCTGTGCTGGGATGGGAGGGGCGTCATTCGATGTGATCGAGTCGTGTGCAATATCCATAGCGCACAGATTTAGGTTGATTTGCGCGCGCGTCCAGCGGCACTAGGCCTGCTATGGCGCATTTGTTGATTTTCGGGCTCGGCTATACGGCAAAACGGATCAAAGCATCGGTCCAAGCTTTGGGCTGGAGCGTCGATGCGACCGGCAGCGCAGGCAATGTGGATTTCGATGATCGCGATGCCGTTTTGGGCGCGATGGCAAAGGCCACCCACATCCTCTCCTCGGTCCCGCCATCGCGCGAGACAGGCAGCGATCCGGTGCTCGATACCTACGGCGATGATCTAAAGGCGCACGCACTGTTCTATCTCTCTTCAACTGGCGTCTATGGCGATCAGCAGGGCGCTTGGGTGGATGAAGCCACACCTACAGTCGCTGAAACAGGCGCTGGCCGCCGCAATGCTCGCGCTGAGGCGGACAGGGCTTGGCTGAAGCTGGGCACGCGCGCGTTCCGTCTGCCGGGCATTTACGGGCCGGGGCGCAGCGCGCTTGACAGGGTGAAAGAAGGCAAAGCGCGGCGCATTGATCTGCCGGGCCAGGTTTTCAGCCGTGTGCATGTTGACGATATTGCGAGCGGAGTTGTCGCCGCGCTCACCCAAAACGCGCCGCCCGGAGCCTACAATCTGGGCGATGATCTGCCTGCAAGCGGCAATGCTGTGACAGAGTATGCGTGCCAGTTGCTCGGGTTAGAACCACCGCCGCTTGAGACATTGGAAGAGGCAAACCTATCAGAGATGGCGCGCGGATTTTATGCTGAGAACCGCCGCGTTGCGAACTCCAAGGCGAAGCGTGTGTTGGGTTGGAGGCCGCAATATCCAACTTTTGTTGAGGGGCTATCAAGCCTGATTTGAGCTGTGTGTTTTTGCCGCGATTGAGATTTCGCGCAGAGACCGCAGAGTAATCAGAGACGCTGAGGTGTTGGGCGAGCGCCGCAGGCCTTTAACACTCCTTGGAGATTCTCGCAGGTTTTCGGATTTCGGCTTCGCCGAGCCGCAAACTCTCTGCGTCCCTGCTTCCTCTGCGCGCCCTGCGCGCCCTGCGCGAAACAAAAAATTCAGCGCTGCTTCGCTCGTAACGCCAGCACCATCCCAATAACCGCCAAAACCATTCCGCCCGCGGTTAGCCACGTCCATTGATAGCCCTCAAACGCGGTCGACAAAGCCATTGCGACAGTAATGGTGAGGATCGAGTTATACGCGGTCTTTCCCGCCCCAATCTCACGCACGAGATTGTAATGCAGCGGGAACGTCACCACCGATCCAATGAGCGCCAGATAGACAATTCCCACCCAATAGCTTCCCGAACTAGGCAAAGGCGGCGGGCCTGCTGTCAGGAATGCAAAGCCTAGATCAAAAATAGTGCCATAGAGCATGGCCCAAGCAAGCAGGCTGACCATTGGCACATTTCGCCCCGTAGGATTGGCCTGCACCACATTGGCAACAGAAGCCGCCAAAATACCGAGCATGGCAAGAAAAATGCCCAGCCCTGGGTTGCCGCCGAGCACACCAGCTTCGGGATTTGAAGTCCATTCATGCACCAGCAAAAGCGAGACCCCCACAATCGCCACTGCGCTGCCAATTACAAAACCACCTTGCACTCGCTCACCCAGAAATATCCGCCCGAACAGCGCATTAGGAACCATCAAAAGCCCGAACATCATCGCGACAATGCCCGAAGTTACATAAAGCTCGGCATTGTAGACGAACAGGAAATTGCCGCTGAATTGGAAGACACCCACCAATGCAGCGAGCCTATGCTCAGGCCCGGAAAGCTTCAGCCGCCGTTTCATCAGAAAGGCGACAAGAAACAAGGCAGGCGTCGCAAGCGCAAAGCGGTAAAACACCGACCATGCAGCAGGCACGCCGTCAATCTGGCCAGTGATCACAAGCCAAGTTGAGCCCCAAATGGTGCCTGTAAGCAGGAATGGAATGATAACGCGCGGGGTCAGGAGCGTCGCTGAGGGCGCGCTCATAACCCTGAAATCGCCTTGGCAAGCGCGCTCGCATCCTCTTGGCGGGTGTTCCACGCAGTGACAAAGCGTGCGGCATCATCGCCCCAATCGTAGAATGCGAAATCTTGCATGCGCAGTGCCTCCCGCTCAGCGGGAGTAAGGCGCACAAACAACTCGTTCGCTTCGACTTTGTGCATCAAGCGGTCGCCGCAAGCGCTCGCAATCTCAGCCGCCGCTGCATTGGCGTGGGCCGCATTGGTCAGCCACACATCGCCTTCCAACATCGCCAGAATCTGCGCGGCGAGATAGCGGCCTTTGCATTGAAGATGGCCGGCGCGCTTGCGGCGATAGCGCACTTGTGCCGCCTTTTCAGGATCGAACAGCACCACCGCCTCAGCGCTCATCGCGCCGTTTTTGATGAACCCAAAAGCAAGGCTATCAATAGGGCCAGCAGCCACCGCAGCATCGCCGCCTAAGAATGCCGCCGAATTGGCGAAGCGTGCGCCATCCATATGAAGGCCAAGCCCGCGTTCCTTTGCGAATGCTCCCAATGCTGCCAATTGGTCTGGCGTGTAGGTCCGCCCATATTCACTGGCCTGCGTGATTGAAATCGCATGCGGCTGCACTTGGTGCACATCATCGCGTATCGGATCGATCACCGCTGCGATATTTTGGGGCGAAAGCATTGCGCCCTCACCGCCAGACAGCATCAGTTTTGCTCCGTGGAGATAGAACCCCGGCGCACCGCCTTCATCCACCTCAATATGCGCCTCTTCATGGCACACAACCGCGCCGTGCGGCTGCACCATCGTGCCAAGAGCCAGACAATTCGCGGCGGTTCCAGTAGCGGTCCAAAGCGCGGCGCATTCCCTTCCGAACAGATCGGTAAAGCGTTCATCCAACTGCGCTGACAACGCATCGCCATCATAAGGATTATCCGCGCTGTCAGCTGCGCGCATCGCATCCCACACTGCTGGATGAACGGGAGCTGCGTTATCGGAGAGGAAAGTGCTCATGTCTTTGCCTCTAATGCGCAAAGCCGCCTTGGCAAGCCAGTTACGAATGCTCCAATTGTGAAAAATCGGTTTGCGCAATCGTTGCCAGCACATCGCGCCTTACTTTGCGCGCACGTTCTACAGGGATGCCGGGGATCGACAATTCGCCGCCCGCCAGCCCCAAATGAAGCGTCGCATAGCCGCGCCAACGGGCTATCGGGCCTTGCGAGACTTCGGCAGAATGCAATTTCACTCGGCGAGCATATTGGCTTTTGGGTGCAAGCACGCCGCTCACCACCATAATCTGCGTGTCATCGAGAGTGTGCCGCTTAAACCTCCATCCGATTGCGGTGACCACTGCGGACAAGGCGGCAATGGCCAGCGGAATGCTGATCGCCAATCCCATCCATTCGGGTGCATAGATATACGTGCAGATGCCTGCGATTATTGCGGCAACGAGGAAGAACAGCGCATCGCTGATAATATCATCGGTACGGTAAGCTTTTGTCGCACGGTGCCATTCGGCATCCTCACTAGGCATATGAAAGCCCGCCGTTTCAACGATCGGCTCAATCTCATCCAGCTTTGCAAAAGGCGCGACAACATGGCTGGCAGAGCCTGCATCTTGGGCAAGGCTTACGAATTTAAGACTGTGCCAGCCAAACCGATACCGCAGCCAGCGCGTACCGATGGTCACACCTTGCACACGGTGGATGGGCATCACCACGTCGGTTTTCGTGAATAGACCGCGGCGACGGCGAAAGCCGCGCGGCGTGCGCTCCAACAAATACCCCCATTCGCGGCTGAAAGTGCGAAACAGCCCCGTGGCCGAACCGATCACGAACACGCCGGCCAATCCTGCAATCGCGCTTAACGCTTGAACGCCAAAGCTCGCCTGCGCCAATTGATCGGTCACACCGCCATCATTGATTTTGAACCAATCGATCCAGAACTCAGGGTCCCAAAAATCAAAATCCACAAAGCTATCGGCATATTGCAAAAGGCCGAAAACCACGGCGAAAGCGGCGAGCGAAAATTCGAACAGTCCGAAAGTAAACAGACGCCCCTGCCCCATTGTGAAAAGCGTCTCGGTTTCCTCTTCGTGCTCATCTGGGACAGTTTTCGCGCTGCCAAGCGATTGCGCATTGGGCGCGTCACGGCGTTCTCGGACAAGCTCGCGCAAAGCTTCTCCATCTTCCAGCTTTAAATACGCCAAAGCGAGATCGTCCGCACCGCCCGCGCCCGTTTCGAACTTTACCGATGCCAGACCAAAAAGACGCGGGAGCAAAGGTTGCTCTAGGCTCACATCCTGAATGCGTTCATACGGAACGGATCGCGCCGCGCGGCTTAATATGCCGCTTTCCACTCGGATATCTGCATCACCAATTGTGTAAGTGAGCTTGCGCCAACGCAGATAGCTCATCACCCCGCCTGCTGCGACAATGAACAGGCCAAGACCCAGCCCGATAATCAGACCATAACCGCCAATCCCGCTACCAAAAGCGGCAGCGACGGCGGGAAAGATTGCGCTTCGCACAGCAGACAACCCGCCCACCACCACACTTAAGGGGGCCGTGCGCTGCGGCTCTTGCCCCTCATCAAGCTGCGCCGCTTTTGCAGGGATTATGGGAACGCTGGCGCTCACATACTTTCCTGTTTGATATGTGCGCGCATTTCTTCGCGCATGTCTTTGGCGAGATCATGGTTGAGCCCGGGCAAATGCACCGATGCATTGTGATTGCCCGCGGTGTGAACAGTGAGTGTCGCGATGTCGAAAAAGCGTTCAATTGGGCCCTGATCAACGTCAATATGCTGGACGCGGCCAAAGGGCACGATGGTATCGGAACGCCACAAAATACCGCGCACGACACGCAGCCTGTCTGCGCTGATCTGATACCCGCGCGCCGCATATCGGCGGGCGGGAACGCGGATGATCCAAAATAGGCCCAGCAGCAATACAGGGCCAGCGATCACACCCGTTGGCAATCCGAAATCCTCGCCAAAAGTCGCCTCTATAACCAGCGCCCCGATCATCAAAGGAACCAAGGTCAGCATGGCTGTAAGCCGCAAGGCCGTTACATAATTGGGATCAAGTTTGGTCAGCTCTTCAGCATCATCGACCGTGCCAAGGATCGACGCTTCAGGCGATGGTATAGGCGCGGTTGTTTCCATAACGTCTTATGTGGACAGATGCGCTTTCCAGATCAAGACGCTCTCTGATTGAACCTACGCCCTATCATGGCGCTTGCGATATTGGTTTTTTGGACATCAATC
>JBCAZT010000065.1:0-15839 GCA_038532855.1 Pseudomonadota bacterium | reverse complement strand
GTTCCGCATTCGTATGGCTGGCAAAGCCTATGCACGCACAGCCGCCTATGATGCTGCGATTGCCAATTGGTTTGCCTTTGGTGATGCATTCACCCATCCGCTCGGGCCAGAAGCTTTGGGCGCGACGCCTTTTACAGAAACAATGCCGCTCGCTTTCAAACGCTCTGATGAGCTGCGTTATGGCGAAAATCCCCATCAATCTGCGGCCATCTATGTGCCTCAAGTGACGGGCACCAATGGCGTGCCGCAAGCCGAGCAATTGCAAGGCAAATCACTGAGCTACAACAATTTGAACGATGCTGATGCGGCGCTGGAATTGGCGGCCGAATTTGAGGGCCAAGATCCGGCAGTCGTCATTGTCAAACACGCCAATCCATGCGGCGTGGCACAGGGCAAATCATTGCTCGATGCGTGGACGGGCGCGCTTCAATGCGACAGCGTTTCAGCCTTTGGCGGGATTGTCGCGGTGAACACCGAGCTTGATGGAGCCACGGCAGAAGCCATCGCGGAAATCTTCACAGAAGTTGTTATCGCACCAAAGGTCAGCGATGAAGCCCGCGCTGTCTTTGCCAAAAAGAAAAACCTGCGCCTGCTCGAATGCGGCACTTTGCCTGATCCGCGGCGCGGCGGCTTTGCAATGAAGACGATCGCAGGCGGCATGCTGATTCAGGGCCGCGACAATGGCGCGGTTTCTTTAGATGATCTCAAAGTCGTGACAAAACGCACGCCGACAGATCAAGAATTGAAAGACTGCTTGTTTGCTTGGACAGTCGCACGCCACGTGAAATCGAACGCCATTGTCTATGCAAAAGACGGCGCAACAGCCGGGATCGGTGCTGGCCAGATGAATCGCCGCGATTCGGCGCGGATTGCTGCGATCAAAGCGGCGGAAGCTGCCGAAACTTATGAATGGCCAGAACCGCGCACAAAAGGCAGCGCAGTTGCAAGTGATGCCTTCTTCCCCTTCGCGGATGGATTGTTGGCTGCGGCTGAAGCAGGCGCAACTGCTGTGATCCAACCGGGCGGTTCGATCCGCGATGATGAAGTGATCAAAGCCGCAGACGAGACGGGTCTTGCCATGGTTCTTGCGGGAATGCGCCACTTCCGCCATTAATCATCCTGGGCCACTGCATGCGCGCAATACGGCACCAGCAACAGCTCAAGTTCTGACCAGTATCATTGGGCACAGTGCCTAGGCATTGCAGCGCAACTTTTTACGCAAAGCTGCGTAACTTTCTTAGACATTGTAACGAAATGTCTCACGATCGCTGCATTCATTTTTGCGAAAGCTGAATGCGTGCAACGGCCTGTTAAGCATATTTGGACATAGAGACGAACGACCACTTTGAAAGCTGAGCCCCGATAATCCCATGCAACTTTTCGCTCCTGATCTTTACCGACTTCTTGGCCTTGGCTTTATCGCTGGGACTTTGATTGTCACGGGATTGAATGCGGACGCTTGGATTGATGAAGTGGCACCGCCCGCATCGGCGGCAGAGCCATTGCAAACGGCACAGCCTTCCCAAGAGTTTCAGATCGTCGACGTCCCGACGGAGACATAAATGCGCACATCCGCGATGGCCCTTGCGGCCTTGTCGCTTGCAGTTTCTGGCTGCGCCTCGCCAGCTTTGGCTGCTGAAGAACCGTTCAATGCCCCCGCCCCGAAAAGGGTCGCAAAAGAAGGCGCTGGTCTAAAAACTGCGATCTTTGCTGGCGGATGCTTTTGGGGTGTCGAAGGCGTCTTTAGCCATGTGAAAGGCGTAAAGTCGGCTGTCTCTGGCTATCACGGCGGCGCTGCGGGCAATGCGAAATATTCCAAAATTATAACGGGCACCACTAATCACGCCGAAGCGGTGAAGATCACGTATGATCCTTACGTGGTCCGGTACGATGAACTGCTACGGATATTCTTCTCAGTGGTGGCTGATCCAACGCTGAAAAACCGCCAAGGCCCTGATGTCGGCGCGCATTACCGGTCTGCTTTGGTGCCGCTTAATGCAGAGCAACGCGCTGTGGCGAAGGCCTATCTTGCGCAAATGGGCAAATCGGGTGTTTGGAAAAGGCCCATCGTCACTCGCATAGAACAGCACCGCAAATTCTACGCCGCTGAAACCTATCATCAGGATTTCATGGCGAAGAACCCGCGTCACGGATACATTTTGCGCTGGGACAAGCCCAAAGTACGCAATCTCAAAGCAATGTTCCCTCGCGATTACCGGGCAAATTTCCTTCGCGACAGCGCGTAAGCGTTGGCCACATACACGGCGCTGACAAGTGCCGATTGTGTGGCTATATTGCCGGGATGAACACATCCGCCTCAGCCCAAAGCCATTCCCACACGCACCTCAGCGGTGACGATCTGATCGCCGAAGCAGGCCGCGTGCTAGCCGCGCAAGGCGAAAAGTGGACCAGCATGCGCGAGGCTGTTTTTACGGAACTTGTGAGCCATGAACGCCCCGCATCGGCTTATGATATTGCCGACAGCCTTTCTAAAACGCGCGGCAAACGTGTCGCGCCCAACAGCGTGTACCGGATTCTTGATGTCTTTGTTGCCAACAATCTGGCGCTGCGAGTTGAAAGCTCAAACGCTTTTCTCGCCAATACGCACCCCGGTTGTGAGCATGATTGCATCTTTCTTGTGTGCGATGAATGCGGCGATGCAGCCCATATTGACAATGATGAGATCAGCCGCACATTGCGCGCGCTTGCCGCTGCCCAGCGATTTAAAGCTGAACGGCCCGTGCTTGAAGTGAGAGGCATCTGCCAAGCCTGCGCGTGAGTGAGGCCGATTGACAATACATGACCAAGCGTCAAGGCGCCCAAACATCGCGAGTGTCAGGAAAAATTGTCATTGCGCCCGAAAATAGGCTAGGCTTTCCAATTAACCGTTCATCGACAGGCAGACTTTCGCCGTATAAGAGGCTGTCCCATGACTCAAACGCCTGATACTCCATTGCTCGACACCGTGCCAACGCCGGACGAGCTTCGCCAGCTTAAGCCGGATCAATTGCGGCAATTGTCTGATGAATTGCGCGCCGAAATGATCGATGCGGTCAGTGTTTCGGGCGGGCATTTGGGCTCTGGCCTTGGTGTGGTGGAGCTAACTGTGGCGATCCATTACGTGTTCAACACGCCTGATGATCGGCTGATCTGGGATGTGGGCCACCAATGCTATCCGCACAAAATCTTGACCGGCAGGCGGGACCGGATTCGCACTCTTCGCCAAGGCGGCGGATTGTCTGGTTTTACCAAGCGCGCTGAAAGCGAATATGATCCGTTTGGCGCAGCGCATTCCTCAACCTCGATTTCAGCTGCCCTTGGCTTTGCCATGGCGAACAAGATGAACAACAAGCCTGGCCGCGGTATTGCGGTGATTGGCGATGGCGCGATGAGCGCTGGCATGGCGTATGAGGCAATGAACAACGCCGCCCAAGCGGGCAATCGCCTTGTCGTGATCTTGAACGATAATGATATGTCGATCGCGCCGCCTGTTGGCGGGCTGTCGGCCTATTTGGCGCGCATGGTATCGTCATCTGAGTATCTTGGCCTGCGCTCGCTCGCATCCAAAGCGGTTCAGAAAATGAGCCGCCGCTTGCATGGCGCGATTGGTAAGGCCGAAGAATATACGCGCGGCATGGTGACCGGTGGGACACTGTTTGAAGAGCTGGGCTTTTATTATGTCGGGCCGATTGATGGGCACAATCTCGATCACCTAATCCCTGTGCTTGAAAATGTGCGCGACACGTCAGAAGGGCCCGTCCTGATCCACGTCGTAACGACCAAGGGTAAGGGATATAAACCTGCCGAAGAAAGCGCCGATAAATATCACGGCGTGCCCAAATTCAACGTAGTAACGGGTGAGAAGCAGAAAGGCTCTGCCGGGCCGCCTGCCTATCAGAATGTGTTTGGCGATACCTTGGTTGAGCTTGCCAATAAGGACAATCGCATCTGCGCGATTACTGCGGCGATGCCATCTGGCACAGGCGTTGATCGCTTTGCCAAAGCACACCCGGATCGTAGCTTTGATGTTGGGATTGCCGAACAGCACGGTGTGACGTTTGCCGCTGGGCTTGCCGCGCAGGGAATGCGGCCTTTTGCCGCAATTTATTCGACATTCTTGCAGCGCGCCTATGACCAAGTTGTGCATGACGTTGCCATCCAGAATTTGCCAGTACGGTTCGCGATTGATCGCGCTGGCCTTGTGGGCGCGGATGGATGCACCCACGCAGGCAGCTTTGATATCACCTATTTGGCAGCTTTGCCCAATATGGTGGTGATGGCGGCAGCCGATGAGGCTGAGCTGGTCCATATGACTTATACGGCAGCCGAATATGACGAAGGCCCGATTGCCTTCCGCTATCCGCGCGGGAGTGGCACAGGCGTCCCACTTCCTGAAGTTCCTGAAAAGCTAGAGATCGGTAAAGGCCGGGTGGTGCGCGAAGGTTCTAAAGTCGCGATCCTATCTTTGGGTGCGCGTTTGGAAGAAGCGAAGAAAGCGGCTGACCAGTTGGAGGCCAAAGGACTTTCCACGACAGTCGCCGATTTGCGCTTTGCCAAGCCTTTGGATGAAGGCCTGATCGAACGCCTGATGCGCGAACATGAAGTGGTCGTGACCGTCGAAGAAGCCGCAATTGGCGGCCTAGGCGCGCACGTGTTGACCTTTGCGAGTGATGCAGGCCTGACCGACAATGGCCTCAAAGTGCGCACAATGCGCCTGCCCGATACCTTCCAAGACCAAGATTCGCCCGACAGGCAATATGATGAGGCAGGATTGAATGCCCCGCAGATCGTGGACACGGTGCTGAAAGCGCTGAAGCACAATTCGGCTGGTGTTGACACGGGCAGTATTGAGGAAGTGGCGGGGTAGTTGCTTCCCCTTTTGCTTTCATTGATACTGGTTGAAGCTCAGCCAGAGGAGAGTGCATTCGAGGAAGAGCGCATACAAGCCGAAATGGCGGTGCGTTCTTGCGGGATTGATAGCTTTATGGATGCGCATGATGATGCGATCCAGCTGGGAATTAAGGCTCTAGTTCTACAAATCAGCACCGCGGATGATGAGCAGCTACAATGCCTTGCTTCGGTTGAAGTTGATAGTGAATTTCAGATCGCTTTTGCCGACCATGGTCCAGGATCCGAGCTGCAAGCGCGATACCTTAATCAACTGGTCCAGTTGCAAAAGCCTAAGCTTTCTCAAGAAGCGAAAGAGTGGTTCGCTTCAAGGCCTCAATACGGTCACCCTCCAGTATTGACCAACTCTGAGTTGGCTCCTGAGAAAGTCATCGCATCTATCGAGACCTTTTGTGGCTCTGCTGCGACGGGTGCTCTTGTGTACACGAACGAGGCATATACTCTCGCCCGAGAATGGCAGTCTGAGTTAGACCTTCTCGATGAGAACTCAGTCGATACCATCGAGTGTATCTTTAGTGCAGCAATGCTCAATCAACTGCCGTTTGGATTTATCGGGAATGAGAAGCTCGAAGCTGCAGCACCTGAAGGCGACGACTCAAGCGGCGAATAAATCACCGAATCTGTGTCACACTCACAGCGCCACGCTCAAAGTTGAGCGCCGTAGGCGGTGCGCTTGGCTCCGGGCCCTGCCCATCTTCTTCTTGGGCGCCCTCTGCCTCATTATATCCTTCCGGATAATCATCGCCCGGCTCAATTACGCCTTCGACCTCAAGCAAAATCAGCGGCGGTTGAGGCGGTTCTTCGCCTTTTAAGAGCGCGATTTCCCGCTCGCGGCGTGCCAAATAGGAATCGCGCCGTGCCGCATAGGGATCCACAGTCTGATCGATCCGCGCCAATTCCTCGTCCACTTCAAGGCGCGCGTCCAGATTGCTGACGATGTAAAAAGGCACGCTGTATTCGAGCTGATCAAACGGTTTGCCCACTGCAAATGGGAGCACCAATTGATCAACCCCGCTCCCTATAAGATCGCGCACGGTCGTCGCGCCTGATATGGGTAGGTAGAGGTAGGCGCCAGGCTCCACTCCATAAAAGCCCAAGGTGTTGGCAAAACCATTGCGTCTGTATGGGAGGCCAATGCCCGGTTTCTCCGCAATATCAAAGACCCCGCCAAGGCCGAGCGTTGAATTGATCAAAAGCCGCGTCAGCGAACCTAGGGCTTTGCCAAATTTGCCCTGTAGCAGAAAATTGAGCGCATTGACCGGCTCGCCCAGATTTCGCACTACATTGCCTAGTCCATCGCGCAGAGGCGTGGGTAGGCCATCGCGATAAGCATAAGCGACGGGTTCCACTAAAGCATCATCAACCGCTTGGGTGATTCGGTAGCTTTCGAAGTTGAGCGCTTCAGCAGGGTCGCTGTCGGGTGGACCGTATGATCCTTCGACGATGATCTCGCTATCATCGCTGGCGCTATTTTCCTGTTCAGTCGGAGCGCCCTCTTCCAAATCTTGTTGCCGCTCTTCTGCGGCTGCAGATGCCGTTTGCTGGCTATCGCCCGGGGTGAGCGACCAGCTTGTGGCAATCACCTGCGGGAAGGTCGCGTCAAAGTTAGGTTGGGCGGTCTCAATCGAATTTATCGCCTGTGTTGCCGCGACCGCAGGCTCTGTTGCAATCAACGCTGCTGTTTGCGGAAATGGACCGTTAGTCCCCGTCTCCGCAGCCAGCGGAGCAGACGCGGTCAACGCCAAACTCACAGCCATCAATGTGCGGAAATCAAGCAAGCAATTGGTCCTTTTGGGTGCTTTGGCGGTCGAATCTTCGGGGCCATCTTGCTCCATAAACAAGACAGGTGGCCATAGCCTTAATTGCGAGCCCTCATTGTGGCGCGGTCAAACATGAGCAGCCGCACAACAATCCGCACCGCTTCCCTCGACGAACGCTGTGCACTTTGCGTCAGACTGCTTTCCATTAAAACCTGTTCGCCTTGCTCCGATGTTTCGCCTAACATGCCTTCCATGTCTTTGATTTCTCTTTCGCACAATGGCCCCGTCACGACGATGACGATTGACCGGGCTGAAACCATGAACCCGCTGGGTGCGCCCGGTGATGGAGAAGAATTTCGCAGCATTTGCGATGCGATCAATCGCGATAGGGATGTGCGATGCGTCATCCTGACAGGGGCAGGCCGTGCATTTTCTGCTGGAGGCGATGTGAAGGCCATGCGCGATAAGACCGGCACCTTTGGCGGCGCTACTCCTGCTATTTCGGATGGCTATCGCGATAACATCCATCAAATGCTGCGAGCGCTTTATGGGCTGCGCGTTCCGGTTATTGCGGCTGTCAATGGCCCAGCGATTGGCCTTGGCTGCGATGTCGCGTGCCTCGCCGATATGCGCATTGCGAGCGAGAAAGCCAAATTTGGCGTGACGTTTTTGAAGCTTGGTATCATTCCCGGAGATGGCGGGACTTGGATTTTACCGCGAGTGATTGGCGATGCGCGCGCTGCGGAATTGTTCTTTACGGGCGACGTGATCGATGCGCCCACTGCGCTCGATTGGGGATTGGTGAGCCGAATAGTTGCGCCAGACGACTTGTTGGAGGAGGCGCGCGCCTTAGCCGACAAAGTCGCAAAGATGCCGCCACATTCCTTGCGTCAGGCGAAAATGCTGCTCCGGCAAGGGCGTGAGCTGAGCTATGACAGCGCTCTGGAATTGGCAGCCAACACGCAGGCTATGATGCATACGACCGCAGATCATGCCGAGGGGATTGCAGCGCTGCTGGAAAAGCGTGATCCTGTGTTTCGAGGGTATTAATCTGTGGGGGTTCTGGCGTTTCGTATTCTGGTTGGGATTGCTGTGGCGTATCTTGCGACTTTGGCGATCCTGTTCGTGTTCCAAAGCAAGTTTATCTATCCTGCACCGCAAGAGCGGCATGATCCCGCGCCGGGTTTTGAAGCCATCGATCTCTTAACACCTGATGGGCTCGATCTGACGGTCCATTGGCGCGCACCCGAAGTGGGCAAGCCTGTTGTGGTTTGGTTCCATGGCAATGCGAGCTCATTAGAGGGATCGACCATTGAAACGTCCGTTTTGGCAGAGAAAGGCTTTGGAGTGCTGCTTGCCAGCTATCGCGGTTATGGCGGGAATGCAGGCGATCCTTCTGAACAAGGCTTTTATGATGATGGCCGCACAGCCATGCGGTTTTTGGCCGAGCAAGGTATCGCTCCGCAGGAGACAATCATTGGCGGGACCTCGATCGGATCAGGCACGGCGAGCCAAATGGCATTGGAATTTGGGCCGGGCGCGCTCATCCTTGTTTCGCCCTTCACATCGCTAACCAATGTGGCGAGTGAAGCTCTTCCGATATTCCCAGTGCGGTTGCTGCTGCGAGATAAATTTGAGAATGCAGCGAAACTGGCAGGGTTGGAGCTTCCAGTGCTGATGCAACATGGAACAGCGGACAATGTCGTCCCGTTTGAACAAGGCAAAATACTGAGCGGAACGGCCAAGAACGGCACTTTTGAAGTGTATGAAGGCGCAGGCCACGACCTCTCCTTTGTCCGAGAAGCGCAAGAGGCGCAGGCTTTGTGGTTGGAAAGCAAGGGAATCGGCGTTGAAGCGCCCCTGCTTCCTGTGCCGGCTGAGACTGAGAGAGCTACAGAAAGCTAGAACGCTAGCCAGCGCCAAATACCCGCTGCAATTCCGCCAATCGGGATATGTGCCCAGCTTAGCCCCGCAAACAGCGCAAGGCCGAGACCCCATGGCACAGCCCCTGCCTTCGCAAAGCCCGACAAGCGCGGCCAAAAGCTGGTGTTGCTTTCCCAAACCTCCCACGCATCGCCCATCAGCACTTGCTTCTTACGGTCCTGCATGTGGGCACCCACAAGCGCCAAAAAGCCCATAGACGCCGCGGTGATCATGGTCCGCAAGCTCCAGAACAGAACCATGTGCGACAGCGCCCAAAGCGCAAAGCCCCACATCATAGGGTGCCGCGTTATCGCAAACACGCCTTTGGGCGCCGCGCGCGCCATATCATCGGAACCAGGAAGGCCAAGCGCAGGATTGCCGCCAAATGAACCTGCAAACAGAATCATCGCGGGCAAAGTGAGCAAAGTCGCCACGATCCATCCGCCTGTTCCTGTACCGGGCAAATCAGCCGAAGGCGCTGCGGTGAAAGCGAAATAGATCCAGATAAAGAAACCGAGGCTGACGATCGAATATGCGATCTGCTGGCCCATATCGCCCAATGCCCTTACCATCACCGCGCGCAAGGGATGTGACATCAAGAAATGCGTCGCGACAAATCCAAAATTGGCCGCGATCAATGGATAAAGCTGCTGGTCCATAGCTAAGTCCCTCCCAAGAACTCAGCTGATCTTGGCTTATTTCTCTATCCCAAGCAATTCGATCTTAAACACCAAAGTCGCGCCGCCGGGTATCGGTCCGCTGCCCACGGGGCCATATGCAAGATCGGCTGGAATGGCGACTTCGATCGCTTCACCAACGCCGATTTGCGGGATCGCGAGTTGCCAGCCTTTGATGAGGCGTGATAGTGGGAATGTGGCGGGTTCACCGCGGGCATAGGAGCTGTCGAACACTGTCCCATCAATCAGCTTGCCCTCGTAATGCACCGTAACGGTATCCGCGACAGAAGGCTTGGTCTCAGGGCCGGTATAGGTGAGATATTTCCACCTAATCCCGCCATCGATGAAGTACCAGCCATCCTGAGGCTCCAGTCCGAGCAGATAGAGCTGCTGTTGGGAATGCCATGCTCCATCGCGCACGGGTGCCTCTTCGTTGGCTTCAGCATTTTGGCCCCATGCAGGCGCGCTGATAAGCGCCAGGGCAGCAGCAATGTTAAAAAGTCTCACCAGTCATACGCCTTTGGCAATTGGGTTTCATCAAGATCGCGATAGCGCTCTTTTAGACGGCTTTGATGATTGTCGAGCGGCTGTTCAACCCCGGCGATAAAGACTTTGGTGGGAACACTGCCCACTTCCAGCGGATCGCCATCCCAGATCACCACATCGCCAATCGCACCCCGGCTGAGCACACCAACGCGTCCGCCCATTCCGCTGATATCGGCGGGAACCGAGCTTATCGCGGCAAAGGCCTGCCCCCAGGACAATCCACTTGCGCGCGGAACTCGCGTTAATGCAACCAGATTGCCAGCTGACTGTGATAAGCGGCGTGGATTTTCCATTGATGCAGCGTTGATCGCTACTTTCACCCCTGCTGCTGCCATTCGGCCAATATTGCTTTGAGTGGCGGCCAGTTCGGCAAAGCTCTCAGGCAGGTCATCCAGGCTATCGGCAATCACCGGTACGCCTGCGGCGGCGATTTCATTTGCAACAAGCCAACCTTCGCTTGCTCCCACCAACACCATATCGAGCCGTGGGAAGTCAGATTTAAGCGCCAAAGCGCTGCGAATATCGGATGCTCGCTCCACCGCGATATAAAGCTGCTGCTGTCCGCGCACAACGGGGACAAGGGCTTCTGCATCAAAGCGCGACAGCATGACATCGTCACCTTTTGTGATCTCGCTCGTCTGCGGAGTGCCGCGAGTGCCAGACAATGCTTGAGCTTCGCGCAAAGACGCGTTGAACAAAGTAAAGGCAGACGCTCTACTGCCGCCTGCAATCCGCGCTCCGCCTTCGCCCAGATTGACCATCTGGAAGGCCTTGGCTTTCATCACGGCATTGCCATCGTTGCCCAAATCAATAATCGCGCCCTGTCCTGAGAAGATGGACCCGGACGGCACCGTGCTTACTGCTGCCCGCGTGATCCCTGCCGCGCGGTGGATGCTAAAATGCTGCGAATTGGGATTGACGATAGGCGCTGTGTCGAGCGCGGCGCTGAAAGGCGAACCGCCTGCGCGAGTGTCGTTCGATTGGCTTACCGCGCCGACATCCCAAATCCCGATGGATGTAACTGTCGCGAACAGGCCGGGCGTGACATATGCGCCTTCGGCATTGACCATTTGTGTGAATTCAAATGTCGTTCCTTGCGCTGGACCAGCGTAAACAACTTCGCCTTTTCGGATAACAACAATCGCATCCTCGATTGGCTCGCTGCCATCGCCCACCGCAAGTTTCGCGTTGGAGATGACTATATCTTGCGCAGTCAAAGGGCTGGCAATCAAAGCTACGGCAAAAGCGGCGGTGGAAAGAAGCTGCTTGATCATTTCACATCTCCCTCGCCTGGTTGGCCGAGTTCAAAATCGCTTACCGGTCGGCGTTTGGGATCCATCGCATCGAACATCAAAGCGCCATCAATCCAGACCTTTTCAGGCCGCGAATAGACGCTCAATGGATCGCCATTCCACAGCACCACATCGGCCATTTTGCCCGGTTCAAGCGATCCTGTGACATCATCAATCCCCATGGCTTTGGCCGCGTTCAACGTGATCCACTGGATTGCGGTGCCTTCAGAGATATCGATGCCCATGCGCAGGCCAGCCTTGCGCGCTTTGGAAGCTTCTTGATTAAGGCGTTGGATATCGTTTTGATCGTCAGAATGGATGACGACGCAAGCGCCCGATTGATGGAGCAATGCACCGTTTTCGGGGATCGCGTCATAGGCTTCCATCTTAAAGCCAAACCAATCGGCCCAAATCGCGCTGCACACGCCATTTTCGCGCAGCAAATCACCGATTTTGTAGCTTTCAACCGCATGGTGAAACGCGGTAACTTTGTAGCCAATTTCTTTGGCCATATCCATCACCAGCGCCATTTCATCAGCGCGATAACAATGGTTGTGGACCATGATATCGCCTTTCAAGACGCCAACCAAAGTCTCTTTGGCCAAATCGCGCCCTGGATTGTCTTTGTTTGCATATTCGATGGCGTCAAACCACGTTTGGCGATTAACAGCGAAATTGCCCATGCGTGTCGAAGGTGCGCGCCCGCGACGCCCGTAAACCCGTTTAGGGTTTTCACCGCAGGCCATTTTAAGACCATAAGGCGCTCCGGGGAATTTCATCCCCTGCACCGTGCGGCTCGGTATGTTTTTTAAAGTAACAGTGCGTCCGCCAAACAGGTTGGCAGAGCCGGGTAAAATCATCAGCGACGTGATCCCGCCATTGGCGAGCGCGCGGGAAAAGCCAGGGTCTTGCGGCCAGACCGAATGTTCTGCCCAGACATTGGGTGTTGCAGGGCTGGTCGCTTCATTGCCATCGGCATGTGCATCGACATCGGGTGAGGGGTAATCGCCCAAGTGGCTGTGAATATCGATAATGCCCGGCGTCACATATTTCCCGGCGCCATCAATGATCAAATAGCCATCGGGAGCTGTATTGCCTTCACGCACTTCGATGACTTTACCATCGCTGAAAAGCACTGTGGCGTTGTCCAGCTTTGCTCCTGTGCCATCAAACACCGTCGCTCCCATAAGCGCGGTGGGCGATCCAGGATAGCGGATATAGGTCGAAGGGTAGGGCGTGTCGCTTTCTTTAAGCGCGGCGAAATCTGTATTCGTGTCGCTGGCGCTATCAGCCGAAGCGTTGACCGAACCTGTTGCGGCGCAGGCCGATAAGGCAAGCGCGCCAAGACTGACAGCGATCTGCGACCTCCAGCCTTTTTGCTTGAAAATCTGGTTTCGCGCTGTTGCCGCCATGACGAGCCCCCTCTTGTCCGAAGAAGGGGCTGTCTTGGCTGCTAATTGGCCCGCTGTCCAGCAAGCCTGACGAATTGCCTGTCCAGTGTGGCTTATTCTGCTGGACGTGTTGCCGGCCGGATACCCGCCTCTTGCGCTTCAAGGCCAGCTTCGGCAGCACCTTCGAGCGCGTCATCGTCTTTGAGCGTGTCGAGATGCATGAGTTTTTTGACGAGCGGTGACACGACGATGACAGCAATGCCGATACCAGCAGCGACCAATCCCATAGTCCAATAGACTTCGAGAGCGCCTTCCCTCGTCATATTGCCGCCCTCGCCTTCGCCCATAAGAGTCCCCATGAAGCCTGCCACAAACTGACCCCCCGCAGTGCCAAAGAAGAAGGCGGCCATCATTAGACTTGCCATATGACGGACCGAAAGGCGGTTCATCGCGGAAAGCCCGACCGGAGACAAACACAATTCACCCGTCGTGGACAGCAGATAGAAAATGAACAAGAACAGGACAGGCATCATGATATCGCCAGCGCTGTTGGTGGTGCTAAAATTCTCTGCTCCCCACACCATTACAATGAAGGCAAGGCCCATCTGAACAATTCCAAGACCCATTTTTGCAGGCGTTGATGGCTCAATGTTGCGGCTCGCCATATATTGCCATGCTATCGCGAAAAGCGGAGCCAAAAGTATAATGAAAATCGGATTGACCGATTGGAAGAAAGTGGTTGGGATGCTTCCTCGGTCAACATGACGATCAGTGAAGAGGTTGACCGAACCCCCTGCCTGCTCAAAGAGACCCCAGAACACGGGCATCAGCAAGATGAAGAAAATCATCGCAAACACGCGGTCACGTGCTTCTTTGTCTAGCTTGAAGGCTTCGAACAGGACGTAACCTATAAGCGCAATACCAGAAACTGCGAGCAAGCCTCCAACGACGCTCTGATATTGGATCAGCACCCATATAACGGCAACGCCTACAAAACCCACGCCATAGAGGAGCCATTCGAAATTAATGCCTGCGACTTTTTCCTTGAGTTTCTCTGGAGTTGGTGATTCGCCATTTCCTTTGAGCAGGGACTTCCCAAGAATAAAGACGACAAGGCCCAGAAGCATACCGATGCCTGCAAGGCCAAAGCCTAATGCCCAACTGTACGTTTCGCCTAGATAGGCCGCAATAAGTACGCCTGTCGCTGCACCCAGATTCACGCCCATATAGAAGATCGTGTAAGCGCCATCGCGGCGGATATCGGTGCGTGGATACAATTGTCCGACTAGGACAGAGATATTGGCCTTTAGAAAGCCCGATCCGACGATAATCAAAGACAACGCCAGCCAGAAGACATTGAGTGTGGGGTCATTTTGATAACCCGATCCATCGCCTTCAAAAGCCATGAAAATATGTCCCAATGTCAGAAGAATAGCGCCAAAGAGGACCGCTTTACGCTGTCCAAGATATCGGTCTGCCAACCAACCGCCAAGCACGGGCGTAATGTAAACAAGGGTTCCGTAGGCGCCGTAAATTAGATTCGCGCTGCCATCTGAATAAAGCCAGTGTTTGGTAAGATAGAGCACCAGCAAAGCGCGCATCCCGTAGAAGGAGAAGCGCTCCCACATCTCAGCGAAGAACAGCATGTATAGGCCTTTGGGGTGCCCAAGAACCTCTTCTTGCGGCCGAGTGATTGCCCAAGCGCCTGCAACAAGAAATGTGAACAATACAATGCTTGCGGCAATGGCGGCCCATTCGCCGTAACCCCAGGTCGAAATATCCATTATGAATGCGTTCCCCGAATGATCCCTAGGCCCCGCTGGGCGGATCGCCTGTTTTTGATCCGCACACCCTAACGCCGAAATCCTAAGTGTGAAGACTTAGTTACGCTCGCAACCACACTTCGCAATTTGTGTCGCATGCTTGCACCTTGCCCATTCGAACCGGCCCAATCCGCTACACGATGTAACTTTCCGGGAACTTGACGCGAATGGCTGTATTATGTCACTGAGGCACCTAGCGAGGATCCTATGAGCCAATCCAGACCCGTCTATCTCAAACTGCGCGATCAGATTGCGGCTTCTATCATAGAGGGTAATTACGCCGAAGGCGCTATGTTGCCATCGGTGCGGGCGCTTGCGGCTGAGCAAGGGGCCAATCCGCTGACCGTCGCCAAAGCGTATCAGCAATTCCAAAATGATGGCCTTGTTGAGGTTCAGCGCGGGGTTGGCATGTATGTGGTCAAAGGCGCAGCCGAGCGTTTGCGTGCAAGTGAGCGTGATCAGTTTCTGCGCGAAGAATGGCCAGAAATTCGTGCGCGGATGAATCGGCTGGGTCTCGAGCCTGCTGATCTGATCGAGACCCATTGACCGATCAGCGGGTGCCATCGCCCACGATCCCTCCAAAATCGCAGAATTGTCGGTTTTTTTGATCCAAAAATGCTGGATTTCTGCGCACACCGCTTGCGGAATTTACAATCGTCTGGCAACAAAATGTCTTCAGGGGGCGTCTACCGGGTCGGGGCGCTAGGTTTTGCGGTGCCATTCTATCCGCATTCAATGCTGGCGTGACAAGGTGGTTTTGCGCGCCGTTGGGAGACTGTGATGATCAGATCCGAGCTGCTTCAAGAGCTGCATAAGGACAATCCAGAATTGCGTGCGGAAGAAATCGAGCAGGTGGTCGATATCTTCTTTGATGAGATTGCAGGGCGTCTCGCTGAAGGGGGCCGAGTGGAACTGCGCGGATTTGGTGCGTTTTCTACACGCGATCGCGAAGCGCGGACCGGGCGCAACCCACGCACAGGTGATGCGGTAGAAGTGCCGGCCAAGCGGGTGCCTTACTTCAAAGCCGGCAAAGAAATCCGCAAGCGCTTAAACGACTGACCTAAACGTCGAACAGCCCTGCATTAGGGGTGGCCGTTAAACAGCGAATAACCCACCGTGTCTATCCGCCGTCCTCGCACCGAATGCGGGGACGCAAGCCGGATTGCCTCCTGCGCTAAATCGGTCGTTTAGTGGCAGCATGATGTCCTGTCGGCGTATTGCCAGAGGATACGCTGTCCTCGGATAAGGCTGAATGCAGCAACACAGGCATTGCCGCCAACGGTTGCGATGGCTATCGAGCATCGCCAGTGCCAAGGCGATGAGCGTTTGTTGTTGCCATCGGTTCGGTGATGTGCGGGTGTGGCGGAATGGTAGACGCCGGGGACTTAAAATCCCCTGATCCTATAGATCGTGCGAGTTCGAGTCTCGCCACCCGCACCACTTGTCTGCCTTCAGCGCCTATGGCACAGATTTGAGGTTGTGATTTAAGGAGGATTTGGTTGTCGTCGTAGTGACGAAG
>JBCAZT010000064.1:0-15920 GCA_038532855.1 Pseudomonadota bacterium | reverse complement strand
GTGGCACATCGCATTGAATAAGCCCACGTGCGCGCTCACGCCAGAACGCGAAATCATCCGGTTGAGGCATATGGACAACATAATGCGCGCCGAGAGAGACGTTTTGCATGATCGAGCTTTGGGCCGTCATACACCCCCCTCCTGAGTGAGCGAGAGGTAGAGGATGGGAAGTATTTCGCGCAGAGATCGCAGAGAAGAAATGAGACGCAAAGAGGATGTGCCAGCGGCGAAGCCGCATTCTTTCTGGGCCAATTTTCTGAGCGGCAGCGTAACAGGAAATGAATGTGCCTGCGGCACGCACAACACCTCTGCGCCTCTGCTATCTTTGCGCTCTCTGCGCGAAACACCCCCCATCAAAACAGCTCCAACTGTTCTTGCTTTGGAGCAAGAAGGGCACGCAAATCCGCGCGATCCGTCAGCGTGGTCGGCCGCCAATCAAGCGCCACCAGAAAGGGGCGTACTTTCGCAATCGACTGAGTGAGCTTTGCCACATCATCCAATCGCAATGTCCGGTGCCTGCGCGCGCGCAATATGCGCTGCACCGCAACCGTCCCCAACCCAGGCACACGCAGCAATTGTTCTTTCGATGCGCGGTTTACATCCACCGGAAACTGGCCCCGAAATTTCAACGCCCATGCAAGCTTGGGATCAATATCCAGCGGCAGATTGCCATTCTTATCCGTCGCCTGAGCAACCTCGCCCGGCGCATAGCCATAGAACCGCATCAGCCAATCGGATTGATACAACCGGTGTTCGCGCATCAAAGGCGGCCGCTTTAATGGCAGCACAGCAGACGCATCCGGGATCGGAGAAAACGCGCTGTAATAGACGCGCCTCAGGCCAAACCCTTTATAAAGCCCGCTCGCTCTTCCGACGATGTCAGCATCGTTGGCATCATCTGCGCCCACAATCATCTGTGTCGATTGGCCCGCTGGCGCGAAACGAGGCGCGTGGCGAAAGCGTCTTCTTTCATCCTTCGCCTGGATAATTCGGGATTTGGTTTTGCCCATCGCCCCTTCAATCTGGGCTTCGTCTTTATCGGGAGCGAGCCGGGTCAAACCTTTGCGTGTTGGCAATTCGACATTGATCGAAACTCTGTCAGCATAAAGCCCTGCTTGATGGATCAGTTCAGGATCGGCCTCTGGGATGGTTTTGAGATGGATGTAGCCGCAAAAATCATGTTCCTCCCGCAGGATCCGCGCGCATTCAACCAATTGCTCCATCGTGTGATTGGAGCTTTTGATAATGCCCGATGAGAGGAACAGCCCTTCGATATAATTGCGCTTGTAGAAATTGAGCGTGAGGTCAGCGACTTCTTGAGGCGTAAAGCGCGCACGCCTGACATTCGAGCTTTTGCGGTTGATGCAATAGTGACAATCGAAAATGCAGTGATTGGTCAAAAGGATTTTCAAAAGCGAAATGCATCGCCCATCAGGCGCATAGGCATGACAAATGCCCATCCCTTCGGTGGAGCCAATACCCTTCCCGCCAAGCGAGTTTTTCTTCGCCGTCCCCGATGATGCGCAAGAGGCATCGTATTTCGCAGCATCGGCGAGAATTTCCAATCTTTCACGAAGCGACATTTGAACCATTGAACACCCTTTTGTTCTTTATATGTTCCATAGCTGGAATTGCCAAATGCAAAGAGTGCAATGCTCCCATCGTGAGGCGACATACGCCACTCAGCCTATGCCGGGCAGTGACTACAACGCCTCTCAAGTCGCTCGTATTTACGCATCAGTAAAAACGAAAAGGCGCAATCAGGCGTCCTGAGGAGAATACGCGTGAATAAGACTGTAACTGCTTCGATTCTTGGCGCCAGCGCACTGGCTTTGGCTGCGTGCAGCGGAACAGAAGCCGCTTCAAACGACGCTGAAACCACAAGCCCCATCACTGCTGAAGAAGTGGCTGCTGCCCAACAAGCTTGGGGTGAAGGCATTGTTGCCATTGGTGAAGTTTTCACCGCGGAAGGTGATTACAGTGGCCGCGCTGGTGAACACATCGCAACGCACTATGCTTACGGCGATGATGCTACAATACTGTTCAAGCCTACTCTTGCGGCACAAGATCAGTTCCGTGAAACAACCGCAGAAGCTTTGAGTTACTTCGTTGGCACAGAAGGCACAGAAGATGGTGGCTTCGCGATTAAGCCATACACCAAAGTTGAGTGGGACAATAACGGCACCGTGATCTCAGAAAGCGGCGACATGGCCGTTGCAATGGGCAATTACATGTTCACCGACACAGATGGTGGTGTGACCAAAGTTGAATATTCGTTCGCTTACGAAAAGGACGAAAACGGCGATCTCAAAATCGTTCTTCACCACAGCTCACTGCCTTACAACCCCAGCTAAACCTAGTTTGGGTTCACCACGACAAAAGCCGTCAGATCTTTGTGATCTGGCGGCTTTTTTGCGTGAGGTCAGCAATCTTAGACTTTGCGGTTCTTATCTTCAGGGTCAGACAGGAGCCGTCCGCCGCGCGTCTCGCGCAGATGATCGAGCACACCTGGGTGCAAAGTGCCTTCGAATGACACGCCTGCATATTTGCCCTCCACCCAAGCAACTTTGCCAAGTGGTGCGTTGACTTCCCCAACTTTGAGCAGAATCCGATCGCCAATTTTCGTGAAGCCAGCAGAGCCGCGTACTTTGCAACCGCCTTCGGAAATGTCGACCAAATCAACATAAACAACGCGCGATTGCACCCGGCTCTTAATCATAAGACTAAGCGGGTGGCGTTCGGTGGAACGGGGTATCGAGTGCATGTTCATGAGCGCTACATGGCATAAAATGGTAAACGAAACTTAAGCGGTGGCCCTTTGTTAATGCTGGTCACATAGCAAGACCTTGCAAATACCATATCGGCACTCCCCCACGACCATCATCGCTAGTCCCATGGCGATAGATCCAGTATCTTTGGCCCTCGCTATCTTCAATCCTGTAATAATCGCGCAACCGCACCATAGATTTTTCGCGCCACCATTCAGGCGCAATGCGTTCTGGCCCTGCCACGCGCACCACATCGCGAACATTCCCGCGCCATCGAAACCTTTGAGGGTATCCATCGGGCGATGCGTAGAGGACCGAGATTCTCTCTGGTCTATCGAGTATTTTCAGCGGTCTCTGCTCAGTTCGCAAAGCGGTGTTTGTATAAGGTCGCACAGGTTCAAGGGGTGTCTGCCAGGTTTGTGCGCGTTCGGGCAAATGGCTGTTAAAAGGGACAGGACGACGAACCGCATCGGGCCCTAAGCGTACCGTCAAGCGATCAATACAAGCTGCCAGAGATGTTCCATGTCGCTGCGCCGAGGCTTCCACATCACCTTGCGACATCGCCAAAGGTTCGCACCAGCTTGCACGCAAGCGGACAGTTTCAATCCCGAAACCAGCATCAATATCCTCAAGCTTATTCGCGAACAGACGAATGATGTGATCAGGTAAACGCGTGGCAGCAGCCAGTTCCAGCACACGCACAATCACTTCACCATCAACGCGCCAGAGGCCCAGCTCAAGCCGTCTTGCTCCTTCACCGCGCCCTTCCAATTCACGCTGCATATCCCTGGCTAGATCTTCCAGCACTTTATCAAGCAGGCTGCGGTGGCGAATGGGTTCAACCAGACGGCGCTGAACCATGGGTGCGACTTGCGGAACGATGGGAAGCAATGGCTCTGGGACACGGCCCAGCAATTGATCGAGCCGGATTAGCGGATTGGATGCCGGTGATTTGCGATTGCGGAACCGGCGATGAAGCGCATCGCGAGCAGCGGCTTCACTGCGATCAGCCGCGCCAATGGTGATGTTGTGCAAATCGCCAAGCCGTTTCAGCCCCAAGCGGCGCAGAATTGTGATAACATCAGAATCCAGCCTGAGAGAGGCCACTGGCAGATCGCTCAAAGCCCGCATCATAGGTGTATCTGGCCCAATAATGCTCGGCGGCCCACCGTAATGCGCAAGCGCCCAAGCTGCCCCTGCTGTTGGAGCAATGGCCGCGCGGCTTGCGAGTTCTCGCCTGGCAAAAACCTCCGCGACATCATTCAACAGGCGTTCTTCTCCACCAAAAAGATGCGCAGCTGCCGTAATATCAACCAGCACGCCATCAGGTGGGTCAAGCGTGCTCCATGGCCCCCAGCGCTGCGCCCAAAGGGCAAGTTTTTCCAGCAATGCAAGATCGCCTGCCGGATCAGACGGGGCAGTCTGAATAGCGGGACACAAAGCGCGCGCATCTGCCAGCATCATGGAAGGGCGCGCACCTGCTGCATGACCTGCTGAATTGACCGCTTCAATACGCGGGCCATGCGCTGTTTCACTGATAAGTGCTGTAGGAAGCGCATCTGCGCCCTCCCCATCTTCACATCCTTGCGCTAGCCGCCATCGATCGACCGACAGTCGCGCGAACCAAATGGCCAGTATCCGCCGCGTCTGAGGTCGCGCTGTATCTGCGCGAAGAACGGTGCTGTCTGGCAAGCGCTTTTCCGAGCCCGCCTTGGAAGACGCCTTGCGCTGTACGTTGCGCATCAGGTTTGTGGATGCTGAGGGTTTTGTAGTCATATGCAAAAGTCCATTCCCCCGGCGCATGGCCGCGGGCGCGAAACAATTCTGCTGTCCAGCGCGGATTTCCCGGAGCCGCATCGTTCCAACAGGGATGTTGAGATGAGGCGCTTTGGACACGCCATCGCATTCTGGCAGAAGATAAATCCGCTTCAGCCTCAAGCCGCACCAGCCACAAAGGCACGCCATGCTTTTCTGCTGTCAGGCTAAGCCGGCGCGATGCGGTGAAATCAAGCTCTCGCGGATTGCCTACAATCTCTCCAATAATGCAGGCCAGATCCCGGCATTTCAGCCCCTCTTCCAGCGCAAACAAAACATCCTGCGCGCTCTCAGCCTCGACATGGATCAGCCGATCTCGCCATTCAGAAGGCAAGCCATGGAGATAAGGCCTGCCGCCGCGCTGTATCGCCCGTCTTTCCTGAACCCACAGGATTTGTCGGCGATCATCTTTTTCAGCAAGCGCATCTTTCTCAGTCCAAACAGATCGCAGAAAGTCACCCGCCAAAGCGAGCGCCGCCCCCGCGCCGCTCGCATTGCAAGCATCGGCAAAAATCTCACTGTGCAAAGGTTGGTCGGATAACCCCGGCTTCCAACGCGCCTCTCGCTGTTTGGAAAGCGTGGCGATATCCTCAGAGGAAAGACACGCCGGGATATTCCCGGTTTTGGACCGGAAAGAAACAGGAGGCGTATGCGGTGCCTGCGCACCGGAGGAAGGGTTTAAATCGGTCATAGGAACAGTGTGTGAGACTCATCAAAGCCTCATTTGTTCCCATTATGTTCCATATTGCGAGAACGATTGCAATCCCTCGTTTGCGAGGGCAATCGCTTTCAGCTTTAGGTGAAAAGGCCAAATGCCATAATAACGGCCAACACCACCGGGCATACGAAACGCACAAGCGCACGCCAAATCTGATGCAAAGCGCCGTCCAACCCGTTCTCGTCATCAATCAACCGGGCATCCGCGATCCAACCGACAAAAATACAGGTCAAGATCGCACCAATCGGCATGAACAATTTAGCCGTCACCCCATCAAGCGTGTCAAAGAAGTTGGTCTCTGCAAACAGCGGGATGAAGCTGAGCGGATAAAACTCCGCCATCTCGTTGAATGACAGCGAAGACAGAACACCAAGCACCGCAGCCCCAGCTCCGACAATGAGGGTCGCCATAACGCGCGGCATCTTGAACTTCTCAAACACATATGCCGTCGGCGCTTCAAGAAGTGAAACAGAGCTGGTGAGAGCGGCAAAGAAAATCATCACGAAAAACAAAAGCCCGATAATCGATCCAAACGGCATCGCCTGAAAGGCTACGGGCAGTGACGCAAACATTAGCCCTGGCCCCGCGCTCGCCGAAAGCCCTGCCGCAAACACAATCGGAAAGATTGCCAGACCCGCAAGGATCGCAACGCCCGTATCAGCGCCAGCAATGATGCCAGATGTCTTACCCAAATTGGTGTCGCGATTGGCATAGGCGCCATAAGTCATCATGCCTGCCACACCCAAAGAGAGTGAGAAAAACGCCTGCCCCACAGCCGCCAGCATCACTTCTCCTGTCAATTTCTCAAAATCGAAAGTGAACAGGTAGCTGACCGCATCCCCGAAATTCCCGGTGAAGGCCCCGTAAATCGTAATCCCTAAAAACAGAATGAAAAACAGCGGCATCAGATACACCGCGACCCATTCAATACCGCTCGAAATACCGCGCGATACAAAGAACATTGTCGCTGCAAGAAAACCCAGATTGAGGCCAATCATCAATCCGCCATCGCCAAACAATCCGGGAAGGAGACCTTCAATATCCTCCGCAGGCCGCCCCGCAAACGCTCCGCCCGTCAATCCTGTTTGGACCAGATCATTGGCGAAGATGCCGATGTAATAGACCACCCAGCCGCCCACAACGCAGTAGAAGCTGAGGATCAAAAACGCAGCAAAAACACCGAGTGAGGCAAGGATACTCCACCCCTCACTCGCATTGGAATCGCGCGCAACCCTGCGCACGCTTTCTGGTGCGTTGGCCTGACCATGCCGGCCGATCAAAACTTCAGCCAACAGAACCGGCAAGCCGATCAAAAGGACGCAAAAGATGTAGAACAGCACAAATGCGCCGCCGCCATTTTCGCCCGCTTCAGCCGGAAACCGCCACATATTGCCAAGGCCAACAGCCGATCCAACCGCCGCCAAAATAAAAGCAGTGCGCGAAGACCAATTTTCGTGGCCCGAACCTGTTGCCGCCATGTGGTATGATATCCCTCTTATCGCACGCTCACTACGTGCAATCTCTTATTGACCCTTCCTGCAAGAAAATTGCGCCCACGCCAAGTGTCAATGCGCGCACGCCTTTGCGTTTGCCACGCGTGAGCGCTAAACGCAGCGGCATGTCGACAACATTCCAGCTTGATACAAGCACAAGCCGCGCCACCCCTACGCCAAAGCCGCGCAAGCGATTGACTGTGCCGCGTGTGCGAGCGCGCAAGAAAGACGGCGTGACCGAAGAACCGCTGGTGATGCTCACCGCATACACAGCCCGTCAGGCGCAGCTTTTGGATGCGCATTGCGATCTTCTTTTGGTGGGAGATTCCCTTGGCCAAGTGATTTATGGTGTCGATTCAACCATTCCGGTAAGCTTGGAAATGATGGCCAATCACGGAGCCGCTGTTGTCCGCGGATCTTACCATTCGGTCGTTGTCGTAGATATGCCATTTGGCTCTTATGAGAGCTCGCCTGAGCAAGCCTTCGAAAGCGCGGCTTTCCTCTTGAAAGAAACAGGCGCAGCCGCCGTTAAATTGGAAGGCGGCGAAGCGATGGCGGAAACAGTCGAATTCCTTAACACGCGAGGCATTCCAGTGATGGGCCATGTCGGCCTTACCCCTCAAGCAGTGAACGTGCTAGGCGGTTACGCAGCAAGAGGGCGATCCGACAGCGAAGCAGACAAGATCGTGGGCGATGCTATTGCACTTGATAAAGCAGGCGCGTTTGCAATCGTTATTGAGGGTGTGGTCGAGCCGATTGCTATAACCGCCACAAAGGCCGTCTCTTGCCCCACCATTGGCATCGGCGCATCTGCCCGATGCGATGGTCAGGTTCTCGTGACCGAAGACATGCTAGGCATGTTCGAGCGTGTACCGCGCTTTGTGAAGCGATACGAAGATATTGCAGGCGTCATCGACAAAACTGTTGCCAGCTATGCCGAAGAAGTGCGTGCGCGCACGTTCCCAGGCGAAGACCAAACCTATCAGCCCAAAAGCTGAAGCCACTTCACCCCATTAAGGTCCTGATCCGATGCAAACGCTGCTGCGTTACTACACTTTTTCGCTTGGCTTTACCGCGGTCTGTTTTGGACTTGCGGCTTGGTATGGCTGGGAAAGCACGGGCACTCTGACAGGCACACTGTCACTGCTTTGGATTGTGATTGTCCTATCCATTCTCGAAGTGTCTCTAAGCTTTGATAATGCGGTTGTGAATGCGACTGTTCTTCGCGAAATGGACCCCGTCTGGCAGCAGCGCTTCCTGACAATCGGCATCTTGATCGCAGTGTTTGGAATGCGGATTGTGTTTCCCATCGCCATTGTGTCCATCGCAGCCAATATCGGACCATGGGACGCTATTGATTTATCGCTGAATGATCCGGAAGAATATGAACGCCTCGTATCGGGCGCGCATATTGGCATTGCCGGATTTGGCGGTGCTTTCCTCGCCATGGTCGGTCTTACCTTCTTTTTTGAAGAAGATAAGGATGTCCATTGGATCGGTGCAATCGAACGGTTGATCAGCAAATTTTCGAGCGTTCCTGCGGTTGAAATCGGCCTCGTCCTCGCACTCGTCTACGGCGTTTCAACACTACTAACGCCCGAAGATGCGCTCACTTTCCTAACAGCGGGCGTGCTGGGCCTTCTCACCTTCATCGGCGTGAACGCCTTGGGAGAGATCATCGAACAGCGCGAGGCCCGTAAGAAAGCAGCGGGCGAAATTGTTCGCTCAGGCCTTGGCGGGTTTCTCTACCTCGAGGTGCTCGATGCAAGCTTTAGCTTTGATGGCGTGGTCGGTGCCTTTGCTCTGTCCAACAATATGATCGTGATTGCGCTTGGCCTATCAGTTGGCGCGATGTTTGTGAGGTCAATGACGGTGCATTTGGTAAAAACAGGCA
This sequence comes from Pseudomonadota bacterium, assembly GCA_038532855.1. Classification (GTDB taxonomy): domain Bacteria; phylum Pseudomonadota; class Alphaproteobacteria; order Sphingomonadales; family Sphingomonadaceae; genus Erythrobacter. Next base: position 7,232 of record JBCAZT010000064.1, on the reverse strand, counting down.
CTCTCGCCCAGTATCGCTATCTGGAGCATGGCGCGTTTTGGGCAATCATTGTGCTCGGCGTGATTATGCTGGTGACTGCCCGTTATCACATTCCTGAAACGATCACTGGTCTGATCGGTGCGGCTCTGATTGGGTTATCACTTTGGTGGTCTGTCCGTCACAATCGGGCCGAAAATGCTAAGCCTGATGGTTCGCCACCCAGCTAGCCAAGGGCGCAGCGATAACCAACTGCATCAAATGGTAGATAAGCAGCGGCGCGATCACAAAGCCCGCCACTTCAGGCGCGAATAAAATGGCGGCCAGCGGCGCGCCAATCGCGACACTTTTTTGCGGCCCCGCAAACAGAAAGGCGATGCGATCCTCGCGCAGAAATCTGAGCATAGTGGCGCATGCCCAAGCGCATGCCGAACCTACACCCAGAAATCCGAAACAAAGCCCAATCAACAAGGTCCAATCGGCTCCGCTAAACATAGAGATCAAACCTTGTTCAACGGCTCCTGAAAACGCCACATAAACCGCAATCCCAATGACGATACGATCAAGCCAAACAATCCTGGCCTTGCGCTCAAGAACCCAATCGCGCGTCCATCCTTGAACAGCCTGACCAATCAGGAATGGCAGGATCAGGATAATTCCAATCCGAACAATAGTGTCCATACCGACACTAACGGCGTCGGTGCCTGCTAGCATCGCGAAGAGCGGCGCTGTCAAAAACACACTCGCTATGTTGATTAAAGCTGCCCCGACAACAGAAAGGGCGACATTGCCGCCCGCAAGAGTGGTATAGGACGTAGCAGACTGAATAGTGGATGGCAGCGCCCCAAGAAACACAAAGCCAAGTGCAACCATAGGCGGCAATATGTCTTGGGCAGCAAAGGAAACCGCCAAACCAGAAACCGGCATAAAAGCGAAAACGAACAAAAAGAGCGGACCAAAAAAACGCCAATTGGCCAGCCCTTTGGCAATTTCGCCGCGAGCAATTCGCATGCCGTTCACCAAAAACAGAGCAAAAATCGCGCAATTGGATACAAGCTGCATCGAAGCCTGCGCTTCGCCGATTGCCGGAGCCAATATCGCCAGCAAAGTGGCGATAATCAAAACAGCAATCATCGGATCAGCAAAAAGGGTAAGTGTACGCCGCATCGCGCCTTCACCTGCCCAGCTTACTCTGTTCTGTCGAGAGGTCCTAGATTATTCGCGAACAAGTTTGGGAGGGTGCACAGCATCCAGCAAAGTCCGAAACTGGCTTGCTTTGTTCGTATTACCCAAACCCTCAGCAGCCTCGACCCTTGCCTGTAGAACCTTTGCGTCCTGCCCAGCTCCTAAGGCAATTGCGTAATCAGCTAATGGCGCAACACGCTCCCATTGGCCGTCTGATTTTGCCTGGTCCATGACGGAAATTATTGCATCAGCATTGCGCGGATCGCTCAGTGCGTAGCGCGAGACAAGAGCATCCGCGGCCTGGCCTTGGCCTCCCATTTGAGAAGCTGCAAAAAGCTTGCGCGTCAAAGGCCAAGGTCTTCGAACACGAGCGCTCTTTGTGTAATCGGTAATGGCCACTGCAGCATTTCCGCTCGCCCAAGCTGCATCGCCGGACAAAGCCAAAACATCTGCTGATTGCGGAAAACGCTGCTTTAAGCCGCTTGCAACAGAACCGGCGCCTGACCCCACAGAGTTACGGATGTCTTGTGTCTGGCCAGGTAGCACCCCGCCCAAGGGACTCGTTGGAGAAAGAGCAATCCAACTATCGTTTTCGGAAAGCTCATACGCTTTGGAAATCAAAGCGGCAGCAGTGCCGCGATCTCCAGACCTCTCATGCGCTCTGCCAACCAGCATGGTGATATAGGCCGATGGGTCTGATCCTTCGGCAACAGGGGTCATCTCAGCAATAAGCTTGTCATTACGGCCCGCTTCCCAAAGTGCACGAGCGTACAGATCACGCACGCGCCTATTAGCTGGCTGCATTTTAGCAAGCTGTGCCAACGTCTCCACTGCTGCGTCTTTGTTTCCCTGCTGCAAGTCGACAAGTGCATCAAGCAAGATGGCTGCCGGTATTTCGGCAGTTCTCCAACCGCTGCGCTCAATCAGGCTTCGAGCCAGAACAGGCTTTTCCGCTCGAGCAGCCAACACTGCTCTTAGGAACAGAGCCTGCTTGTTGTCGCTTTCCACTGCCGAAAGCTCATCCAACACATCGAGCATATCGCCATTTCTGCCGAGATCACCCAAAGTCGCAGCGTATTCGCCTAGCGCTTCGGCATTTTCAGGATCTGCATTGATGGCCGCCTCGAACCAGGGAAGGCTTTCTGCCAGCCCATTTGAATCGCGCACCAATTGTCCACGCATCAAAAGTGCAGGACCAAACTGGGGGCCAAGTTCAAGTGCGTGGTCCGCCGCCTCTATGGCGCTCAAATGCTCACCACCGCGAAATCTAAGCCTTGCGATAGTGACCCAAATCGCCGGATTGTCTGGATCAGCTGATAGCGCCTCATCAAGCAATCTGCCCGCTTCGAGCAGATTCCCATCAAGCATTTCGCGCCGAGCCGTTCGAATGGTCAACGCCACTTCGCTGCTTTGCGCTAGATCGATCCCTTCGACAAGAACTGGCCCGGAACCATCTGACGAGCAAGCAGACAAGCACGCGCTAGCCAGTACAAGGCCCGTCGCCTTCCAAATTCCTGATGAGAGTCTACGCGCTAAGATCATATTGCTTTAGCAGGTCATACAAAGTTGGCCGACTAATACCCAGCAATTTCGCAGTGCTCGAAATATTTCCTTCACTGCGCGCCAAAGCGTGCCTGATTACCTTTCTGTCCGCTTGCTCACGTGCAGCTTTCAGGTTTAGCACCTCGGCGTCTTCTTCATTTTCTTCACCAAAATCGAGATCTGCTGCGTGGACCAGTTTGCCATCCGCCATGATCACGGCACGTTTCACTCGGTTTTCTAATTCGCGCACATTGCCCGGCCATTCATGCGAATCGATTGCGCTTAACGCATCTGGCGCGAACCCGGTAACGGTCGGGTTCATTTCTTTCGCAAACCTTTTGAGAAACGCCTTTGCAAGCAGGACCGCATCGCCATATCGCTCTGCCAGACTTGGGATTCGAACGACGATTTCCGCAAGCCTGTAAAACAGGTCTTCGCGGAATGTGCCATCGCTGATCATCGTTTCGACATCCTGATGGGTTGCACACACGATCCTGGTGTCCACAGCAATCGTTTTTCGTCCGCCAATCCGTTCGATGGTACGCTCTTGTAAAAAGCGAAGCAACTTTACCTGGAGTGGCAAGGGAATATCACCAACCTCATCCAAAAAGAGCGTTCCACCATTGGCGCTCTCGATTTTGCCCTCGGTGGTTTTGACCGCCCCGGTAAACGCGCCCTTTTCATGGCCAAACAGTTCACTCTCAAGCAGGTTTTCTGGGATTGCTGCGCAGTTTATCGCGATAAATGGTCCGTCCGCGCGGTCGCTAACGTCATGAAGTCCCTGCGCAAGCAATTCCTTGCCGGTTCCGCTGGCTCCCAAAAGCATGACTGAAACACTTGTTTTTGAAACCCGTTCAATCGTGCGCGCAACTTTCATCATTTCTGGCGCGCCCGTAATTAGGCGGCCCAGAACCGTGTTATCTTCTGCCGCATGATTGACGAGCCGCCGGTTTTCATCCTCGATCTGATGCAGGTTGTAAGCACGTCGAACAATCAATCCGAGCGCGTCTATATCGACAGGCTTTTGATAGAAATCATACGCGCCTCGCTCAATTGCTTGCAGCGCACTTTCTCGGGCACCGTGACCACTTGCAACGATTACCTTTGTGTCCGGTTTTAACTCCATCACAGCGTCGAGCACAGCAAACCCTTCAGTCGTTCCATCTGGGTCTGGCGGCAGGCCGAGGTCCAAAGTCATCACAGCTGGGGCTTCGCTTCTTAGCGCGGTAATCGCACCCTCACGGTCGCCAGCAATGACGACCTCGAAATCCTCATAAGCCCATTTCAGCTGCGCCTGGAGGCCTTCATCATCCTCCACCACAAGCAGTGTGGGTTTCTTGTTCGCCATTAGGTGACCTCATCGGATTGAATGTGATTTTGATTAGCATGCTGATTTGAGACGAGCGTGTCTCGCGGACTGTCGATCAGCCCAGCGGTATCAGCCAGAGGGAGAGAAACGGTAAATCGCGTTCCCAGCCCTTCACGCGATTCCACAGACAAGCGCCCGCCCATCGCTTTGATCATCTCTCGCGCTTCGAACGCTCCAATACCAAAGCCGCCTTGTTTTGATGATACGAACGGCTTGAAAAGGCCTGATCGTACAAACTCGGGTGTCATTCCTGTTCCCGTGTCAACGATATCGAGCAGGCCATTCAAGCCATCAGGCCGAACAGCAAGAGTGATGGGTGAATCACCCTCGCTTGCATCAGCACCGTTTTGCACCAAATGGATAAGCGCTTGTTCAAGCGCTTCAGCGTCGGCAAGCACCTGAACCTTGGGACCATCTGTCAGTTTCACGGGATGGACGCCTTCAAAACGGCCACGCAGCGTCTTGGCGATCTTTGTTAAGTCCGTAGGCGCAGGCTCTTTCGCCTGGCCAGATCCATATCGTCCCAGACGAGCAAGCAGCCCGCCCAATTTGTCCGAAGAATTTCGAAGAGTAACCAGCATATCCGAGCGAAATGCAGGATTGTCTGCGTGCTTTTCAGCATTGCTGGCGAGCAAAGACATCTGGCTAGCAAGGTTTTTGATGTCGTGCATGACGAACGCCATGCGGCGATTGAATTCATCGAACCGACTCGCATCCATCAAGGCTTGCTGCCCTGCTTGTTCAGCAAGATAACTGGCCAATTGTTGCCCCGCCACGCGCAACAGGTCGAAATCTTCCCAGTCGAGCCGCCGCTCAATACGGGGTCTGGCAAGCAAAATTGCACCGACTAGCCGATCGAAGTGAATAAGCGGAACCAGCGCCCAGGCATCCTCAGCTTGTGTTAGCCATTCCGGCACGTGCTCCAACTCGCCATGGCGATCTACTCCACTGCGCACCTCATCCAGATCGACAATATGGCTGTGGCGCTCCAACAACCCTGAAAGAGCAAATCCGCCAGCATTTGCTGGCACTTCAATGGTCGCCCAATTCCATCTTGCTGTCAGCTCCAGCTCGGATTCATCATTGGGTGTGAGCAGAAGGCCAGCTGGGCTTTCGGTGATATCCGCCATGGCTTTGACAGAGCGTTCGTAAAAGCTCGGGCCATTCGTGGCGGTTCGTCCCATTGTGTGGGTAAAGCGCAGCCATTCTTCACGATAATCATATCGGTGTTGGAATAGATGTTTCGTAGCAGTAACGCGCAGCCAAGCTCGCAGCTTTTGCGATGGAAGCCACACAATGGCGAACAAAACTGCCAGAACCACAAACACGATCTGGCTAGCACGCGCAATATCTCCTCCAAGCAATGCAAGCGAGCGCGTGACTAACACCATGGCCAGCAGATAACTGCCGATAATCAACAGGGACAAAGTCTGGAAAGTGACGGCGCGCGATGGATTAAAGTGTCGGCTCGCGCCTTTAGCGTTTGCACCAAAGGCAAGCAAAAGAACCATGACACCGCTTACAGCGGTTCGAGCAGAACTTAGCACAGGAGGCTGCTGGCCGAGGAGATAGGAAAGCGTGTACAGGTTTAAGTCAAATGCAAAAATACCCGCCAGACCAACAGCGCTCCAGCGCAAGAACCTTCGCGAACCTGCGGCTGCACCAACATAGAGATTGTGCAGGAGTACAAGCGAGCCAATCGCAACCAACATGCTCAACAGCGTCGCAACTTCGAATATCAAAGCGGAAATCTCAGCGCCGCCATTCATCCGCTGATCAATGATGACCAGAACAGGCTGGAACAGCTGAACCAATGCTAGCGAAATGAGTACGGGCCGTGTTGGCTTTAAGCTTTCGTCACGACCATCTGCCGCAAATAAGCGAAAGATTACAGCGATCATAGTAAGGTTGCGGCATGTCTCTGCAAGCATTGTCGCAGGCTCTGAAAAACCAATAGATGCGCCCAGCACACACCAAATTGCTGTAAGCCCCGCGACCGCCAAAGCGGCGGCCCAATCGATTCGCTTGCGATCACCAAATCGAACGATCCAAAGCGCGGCAATGCCGCTGGCCACCGCGCCAATCACGGCGCAAATCGCAGCAAAGTCCAAGGGTATGCCGAACAATACGGTCATTACCGGGCGCCTTCAGGCCACAGAATAACACGCACGGTTTGCAACAAGATCACGAGATCGAGAAACGGCGTATAGTTTTTTGCATAATACAGATCGTATTCAAGCTTCTTTCGGCTATCCTCGATCGAGGCACCGTAAGGGTAGTTGATCTGAGCCCAGCCTGTGATGCCGGGCTTTACCATATGCCTTTCGCTGTAGAACGGGATGTCTTTTTCCAAGTCGTTGACAAATTGCGGCACTTCGGGGCGCGGGCCAACAAAGCTCATAGAGCCTTGCAAGACACTCCAAGTTTGAGGCAATTCGTCAATACGGACCTTGCGGATAAACGAGCCTATTTTCGTAACTCGAGGGTCATTTTTCTCTGCCCATTTCGCGCCATCCTTTTCAGCGTCAGTGCGCATCGAGCGCAGTTTGACTAGCTTGAATGGCTCTCCGTACAATCCCACGCGTTCCTGCACGAAGAACGCTGGGCCTTTGCTGTCGAGCTTAACCAAAATCCCAAACACCGCGATGATCGGAAACGTCAGCAAGAGGAGCAGGCAGCTTGCGATAATGTCGAACAGGCGTTTTGCGGCGCTCGAGAACATTCTTCCGGAAGAAAATCCATCGGAAAAAATCAACCAGCTTGGATTGACCGTTTCAAGATCAACCCGCCCAGTTTCTCGCTCCATAAAACTGGAAAAGTCGTTGATATGAACGCCTTTGGTCTTAAGCCTAAGAAGATCATTAAGCGGCAGCGCATTGCGGCGTTCTTGCAAAGCAAGCACCACTTCGCTGGCACCAAGATTTTCGACAAAGGTCGCCAAATCCTGAACGGCACCGCGAGGTATCGCTTCTGATACGGCTGTTTCCCCCTCACTCATTGAGATGAATGAGACAGTAGCAAACCCACTTTCCTCACGTTCGCTCAAGACACGCAAACGTTCGGCCCGCTCTCCTGCACCGAGCACCATTACTCTGCGTTTGAAAGCAGACGATCCTAGAAAACTAGTGAGCAGAAGGCGATCAATGACCAGAACAAGAAT
>JBCAZT010000063.1:0-16193 GCA_038532855.1 Pseudomonadota bacterium | reverse complement strand
TTCATAGGTTTGGATATCACGCGCGAATTTCTCTTTGATGCCAGGACGCAAGACTTTGATTGCGACCTCGCGGCCATCTGTCGTGACCCCTTTGTGCACTTGCGCGATGCTGGCAGCGCCAACCGGATTGGGATCGATTTCACTGAAGAGGTTCTCAATCGGTTGGTCAAAGCTGGCTTCAATCGCAGCTTTGATATCTCCAAACCGCACAGGCGGCAGGCTGTCTTGCAGACTGAGCAGATTGTTCGCCGCTTCTTCGCCCACCAGATCAGGCCTTGTGGCAAGCGATTGGCCAAGCTTAATCGCAGCAGGCCCAATGGCGCGAAACGCGCCTGCGTAATTAGGCTTTCCGTTTTTGCCGGTGAACGTCGCCCAGCGCGCCAGTTTCACAAGACGCTTAACCGGCGTTGGCGCATTGGGATCATTTTCGATACCCACCAGCGCGCGCCGCCGGGCAAGCGTAATGCCCCAACGCGCAAGGCGAGTGAAGTGGACGATGGGGGCAGTCACTGGCTTAGATTTTCCATCCTGAATGGATTGCCACAGCCCCGCCCAAGATAATCTCAGCCTTGGTGTTCACGAAACCCGCCTGTTTGATCATCGCTTCAAATTCTGGCGCACGCGGAAATTTGCGGATCGATTCGGCGAGATACCGATAGCTTTCAGTGTCACCCGCAATCACCTGCCCCATGCGCGGCATGACATGCATGGAATAAAGGTCATAAATCTCGCGAAAGCCTGACCAATCGGTGACCGAAAATTCCATGCAGTAAAACCGCCCGCCTGGACGCAGAACACGGTACGCTTCGGCTAAAGCCTTGTCTTTGTATGTTACATTCCGGATGCCAAATACGATGGTGTAGGCATCAAATGTGTTGGAGGCGAATGTGACTTCTTCGGCATTTTGCCGCGAGAAGACGAGGCTGCCTGTCTCTTCGCTTTCGCTGCGCTCCATTGCGCGCTCTGCACCAACATCAAGCATTTCCTGATTGATATCAGCCACAGTGATATCAGCGCCGCGATCCGCCATGCGAAACGCGATATCTCCCGTGCCGCCAGCCATATCGAGGATTTGTTCACCCGGCTGTGGTTTTACCCTTTTGACGAAACGATCCTTCCACCCGCGATGCATGCCAAACGACATCGCATCATTCATAATGTCGTATTTGGAAGCGACGCTGGAGAAGACTTCGCCTACGCGGCGGGTTTTCTCTCTAGGAGATACGTTTTCGTAACCGAATGAAACGGTTTCGTCAGTGCTGTTGGTCATGCGATGTGCACTAGAGGGAATTGCCGCCAGCGCAAAGGGTGTTAGTGGAAAGGAAATGCCAGAATTACCTGAAGTCGAAACCACCGTGCGCGGACTTGCTCGTTTTCTTGAAGGGGAACGCATTGCCCAAGTCATATTGAACCGGCCCAACCTGCGCCGTCCCTTTCCAGAGGATCTGGTGCAAGTGATGACCGGATCAACAGTCACGCACCTTTCTCGAAGGGCCAAATACGGGCTCATCCATCTCGACCGGGATCAAAGCGTTGTTTTCCATTTGGGCATGAGTGGGAGGTTTCGAATCGATCCAGAGACCCCCGACAAACATGACCATATGATCATAAACACGAATGATCACAGCTTTGCGCTTTGCGATCCGCGGCGTTTCGGTTCGGTCGATATGATGCCGACATCGCAGCTTGAGGAATGGCCCCAATTTGCAAGCCTCGGGCCAGAGCCGTTGGGACCCGATTTCACCCCTGCACAGCTTAAAGCTGCTCTCAAAGGAAAGACACAATCCATCAAGCTGTGCCTGCTTGATCAACGCGTCGTGGCTGGGCTTGGAAATATATATGTCTGCGAAGCTCTTTGGCGCGCTGGCATTCACCCGCTCAAAAAGGGCGGTAAGGTCACAAAGCCGCAATTGGCCAGACTGGTGCCTGCAATAAAGGAGGTTCTGACCGCCTCCATCAAAGATGGCGGCTCTTCCTTGCGCGATTATGCGGCTCCTGATGGAGAACTTGGCTATTTCGCGACCCGGTTCGATGTCTATGGTCGAACGGGCGAGGATTGCAGGCGCGAAGATGGCGGCGCGATACGCCGCATTGCGCAAGGAGGGCGTAGCACTTGGTATTGCACAAAGTGCCAGAAGTGAGCGAATCCTTGACCTGAAGAGACCTTGCGCATATGTGCCGCGCTTTCCGACGCCCGGATTCTGTCTGTGGCGGCGAACGAATTTCGAGAAACCCAGACATTTTCGGTCGCGCAAAACGACCATAACAGTAACGCGAGACAGACAAACTCATGGCCAATACGCCGCAAGCCCGCAAACGGATCCGCCGCAACAATCGCCGCGCGGAAGTGAACACCGCCCGCATGAGCCGCATTCGCAGCTTCATCAAGCGAGTCGAATCGGCTTGCGAATCGGGTGACAAGAAAGCCGCTTCTGAAGCTTTGAAAGCCGCTCAGCCTGAAATGGCGCGCGGTGTCGCTCGCGGTGTGCTGCACAAGAACACAGTGGCACGTAAAATGTCGCGGCTAACAAAGCGCGTTGCGAACCTCTGATTCGCGAATTTTACTGAGGGAAAGCGCCTAGGCGGTTTCCTTGGAGTTTCTAAGGGCTTCGCCTAATTGGCGGGGCCCTTTTTATTTGAAGGAAATATGACAGGCCGTCAGGTTAGCGAAGTCAGCTTTTCCGGCGATTCGCGGCTCACCGAAACTGAAATTCTCGCGATTTCAAACATTTGAACGGACGCCTGCGGGGTTGCGGCGAGTCAACCGAATTATTGCAATAATATTAAAATTTGATCCTTGCTTATCAGGCCAATCCGCCCTTAACTCGTATCCATCCGGGGCGGGACAGTCCGGATCTTTACAGTCTAGCCGATAGGGGGAACGCTCGCAAAACAGCGCTTTGTGCGAGGGGTGGAGCTTTGCCTATCGAACGGTCGAAATAATAAACCTCGGATCGCGGCTCCGAGGATAATAGAGTATTGGGGACAACAGACCAAATGGTGCACAGAATTGACAAGGCGCGACCAACGCGCCGCCATTCAGACGATGATTTGATGGAAGATGCCGAAGCCGTAAACCTCGCCGCAGACTGGTCAGATATCAGTCAGGGCCTGAGAAAAGATCTCGGCCACCAATTGCACAGCCAATGGATCAAACCGATTCAAGTTGGCGGCATTAACAAGGAAACGGGGACGCTTGATCTGTTTTTGCCAACCGAGTTTTCGGCAAACTGGGTGAAGGACCGTTTTCACGATCGCTTGCAATTGGCATGGAAAATTGCTCGCAGCGAAGTGCGCGAAGTGAATATTCAAGTTCATCCTGGCCGCCGCCAATTGCCCGAACTGCGTCTTGATGATGGCCGTAGACCCGCCAATGATGGCGCAAGCTCTATTGCTGTTGCGGCAGGGACGATTGGCGATGCTGGATTTACGTCGAGCGTCGGCCTTGACCCATCGCTGACATTTGCGGCTTTTGTAACGGGTGAGGCTAATGTTCTGGCGAAAAACGCGGCAGAACGCATGTCAGCGACGGAACAGCCTCAGTTTTCGCCATTGTATCTGAAAGCTGCAACGGGACAGGGCAAAACGCACCTTCTCCACGCAATCGGCCACGGATTTTTGCAAGCCCATCCACGCGCGCGCATTTTCTACTGTTCTGCGGAACGGTTTATGGTCGAATTTGTGCAGGCACTGAAAGCCAATCAGATGATCGAATTTAAAGCGCGTCTGCGTTCTTTCGACCTGCTTTTGGTGGATGATATCCAATTCATCATCGGCAAAGCCTCTGCACAAGAAGAGCTTCTCTACACGATTGATGCATTGTTGGCGGAAGGCAAACGCCTTGTCTTTGCAGCAGACCGTGCACCACAAGCTTTGGATGGTGTCGAACCACGCCTGCTTTCGCGGCTTTCAATGGGCCTAGTCGCAGATATTGCAGCTGCCGACATCGAATTGCGCAAGAACATTCTGGAATCAAAACTGTCGCGCTTTGCTCCTTTGCGCGTTCCCGAAGATGTGGTCGATTTCCTTGCACGCACCATCACGCGCAATGTTCGTGAACTGGTAGGCGGACTGAATAAGCTGATCGCGTATGCACAGCTGACCGGTCAGGAAGTGTCGCTGCATCTTGCTGAGGAACAACTCACCGACATTTTGTCTGCCAATCGCCGCAGGATTACGATTGACGAGATCCAGCGCACGGTCTGCCAATTCTATCGGATTGATCGCAGCGAAATGTCGTCAAAGCGTCGGGCGCGCGCTGTGGTGCGGCCGCGTCAGGTGGCGATGTATCTATCCAAAGTGCTCACACCGCGCAGCTATCCCGAAATCGGGCGCAAATTTGGTGGCCGCGATCACTCCACAGTGATCCATGCTGTGCGCCTCATTGAAGATCTGCGTGAACGCGATGCAGATATGGATGGCGATGTGCGCAGCCTTTTGAGGCAGCTGGAAAGTTAAGCTCTAACTGGTGCCCACCCCCAACCCGTCCCGCAGGCGGGAGGGGAGCGAGACTTCGTTGCGCAGCAGCGTTAGTCGCAGCGGGGTGGGCGCTACACTTTCCGCTCTTAGAACCTGCTCAAACTCAATAAGAACATCCACACCCTATTCACAAGGCTTCCCCAGCCTGCCAACAGAGCTGTCATGGTCGACAGGTTGTTCACAGACTCCTCCCCAAAGAGGTCCACAGGCGATGAGCCAAGCGCAAAGGGCTCTGTAGGCTCGCCATTATCGCCCGCCCGGCTTGATCGCTTTGCTCGTCATATCGTCATCCCCGAAATTGGCGGCGCTGGCCAAATGGCGCTTGCGAACAGGCATGTAACGCTCATCGGGCTTGGCGGGATTGGTTCGCCTGCCTTGCAATATCTGGCAGGCGCAGGGATCGGGCGTTTCACTTTGATCGATGATGATGTGGTCGATGCCTCCAACCTTCAGCGTCAAACCATTTTCACAACCCGCGATGTCGGCCATGGCAAAGCGACCAGCGCACGCCGCTGGCTTGCTAACTTTGACGATGCGCTGGACGTGACAATCTCAGACAGCCGGATACGTGCGGACAATGTCGGCGATCTTATCGCAGGCACGGATCTGGTGATCGATGGAACCGACAATTTCGCCACCCGGCTCGCCGTTTCCGATGCCTGCGTCGCAGAGCGTGCCCCCTTGCTGTCTGCCGCTGTGGGCCGTTTCCAAGGTCAGGTCGGCGCTTTTGCCGGACATCTTCCCGATCAGCCATGCTATCGCTGCTTTGTGGGCGATGCGTTTGATGCAGAGGATTGCGACACATGCGCCGAAGATGGAATGCTGGGCGCAATGGCTGGCTGGACTGGCAGCTTTGCCGCCATGCAGGCCGTGCGCATTTTGCTCCAAGGGGTCAGCGCATTTGGCGATCCGCAATTTGGGCAACTGCATCTGCTCGACGGCCTGAACCCGGGAATGCGCTCCATGCGGATATCAAAAGACCCTGCCTGCAAAGGCTGCGGTTAAGCCATCGATGAGGAAACTCGATCAGACCTATCGATTTAAAGACGCGGATTTCTCGCCTTAACGCTTGTGTCGGCGCGCGCACCAAATACATAGTGCCCCAATGATTACGCTCCTTTCTCCCGCCAAAAAGCTCAACTTTGATGCGCCCACGCCCGCGCTGGATGTCACACGGCCCCGGCTCGATACCGACACACGCGCGATTGCCAGCGTTGCCAAGGAACAATCGGCAGCAGACCTCAAACGCCTGATGCATATCTCGGACAATTTGGCCGAATTGAACGCAGAGCGGTTCAAAGCTTTTGACCTGGATGGCCGCAGTAATTCCGCAAAGCCAGCAGGCCTGACTTTTGATGGCGATGTCTATTGGGGGCTTGAGGCTAAATCGCTGAGCGAAGACACGCTGGCCTACGCGCAAGACCATCTGCGCATTCTGTCAGGTCTGTATGGCGTGCTGCGCCCGATGGACGCGATCCAACCCTATCGCCTCGAAATGGGCACCAAAATGGCGAATCCGCGCGGCAAATCGCTTTATGATTTTTGGGGCAGCCGGATCGGCGAGCAGCTTAATGACGATCTGTCCGGCCACAGCGATCAAACAATCGTGAACTTGGCTTCGAATGAATATTTCAAAGCGGTCGATACCAATGCCTTGCCCGGCAAAGTTATCGAAGCAAGCTTTCTCAATGTGAAAGACGGCGAAGCGCGACGGTTGATGTATCACGTGAAATTCGCGCGCGGATTGATGGCGCGCTGGATCATGGAGAACCGGATCGAGAAAGCCGATGATCTGCGCGGCTTTGATGCGGAAGGGTATCGCTTGGACGCAAACGCTTCGAGCGAAACAGAACTGGTGTTCACAAGGCCGCAGCCGCCGGTGAAGAAGAAGTGAAATAACAGCATAACCGCTGCACAAAGATGTCTGGTGCGCGCGCTAAGCCGCCATAGCGCTGTGTTGATGATCAAGCCGATCTTGGGCTGATTCGTGATGATCGAAATGCGCAATACTCCTGCGCATTTCTGCCGATCGCGATGCCAACTCCGCTGAAGATGCGCTGGTTTCTTCTGACAAAGCGGCAATGTGGTTCATGGTCGATTCCACAGCCAGGATCGCTTCACGAATTTCCGTCACACCGCCGAGCGAGGCCTCAGAAGCCCCAGCCAGGTTATCAATGCGATCGCTAATATCTGCGATCCGCGACACGACTTCGCCCAGCAAGCCGACCATTTGATTGACGCGCTCTACGCCTTCGCTGACATCGGCGTTTGATCGCGCAATCAGCTCTTTGATGCTTGCAGCAGAATCGCCCGATCTCTGCGCCAATTCACGCACTTCATTGGCAACAACAGCAAACCCCTTGCCAGATTCGCCCGCGCGCGCTGCTTCTACTCCGGCGTTCAGAGCAAGCAGATTGGTCTGAAATGCTATGGAGTCGATCAGCGATACCATCTTGCCAATTTCAGACGAGGAATCTTTAATTTTATTGATCGCCGATGCCGCGTTTTCGATAACAGCGCCGCCCTCATTGGCTTTGCGGCGGGCTTCGACAGCGTTTTCCAATGTCTCTCGCCAAAGCGTCGCATTCGCTTCAAATTCATCATGCAATCTTGCTGCGGTTGACGAAACGGTTTCAATCGCATTGGCTTGTCGTTCGGAATTTTGCGCGAGCGTTTGCGATGCTTCTTTGATCTGCCGAGCTCCTTCACCAACCTGCTCAGAATTTTGCGCTATTGATCCAACAATCTGACGCAAATCCTCACAAGTGTTGTTCAAGGTCTTGCGCGCATCATCGTATTCGCCGGGAAATCTGTTCTCTATCCGCGTCAACAAATCCCCTTCGGATAGCGCGCGCAGTTGTTTCTCAATCCCTTCCAGAACAATCTTCTGTTCCTTTTGGACTTTATCTTGGATTTCTGCACGCCTTGCCTGTTCAGCCATTTGCTCCTCGCGCGCCGACGAATTGGAGGCAAACAGAGCCTCAAGCCGGATGCACAAAAGGCCAAGTGTCACTGCTTCCACGATCACGACGCCCGCATGAAACAGGACCCGAGCCAAATCAGCACCATCAGGAAAAACATATAACGGCGCTGCATAGTTGAGCACCAAATGGTGGACGGCAATCACCAGAGTTGAGACCACCACCGCACGCCAATCCGCCATAATGGCAACCATCGCAAGGAATGCGAAGAACACCATATGCATATCGATGGTCCAACCGCTGCCCTTAGCAAGAGCTACAAACAAAGCCGCGAAAAGGGGGAGAGTGCCACCCATCAAAAGACGAGATGCCATGTCGCTCTTGCCTGTAAAGCCAATATATGCCGGCAAAATAGCAATACCGATGGATATGACCGCGAAAGCCGTTGCACCTTTGCCAAGGCTCCACACCATGGCAATAAGGGCGCTAACGACGCACGCTACTGCAAGGTAGCGCACTCCCAACGAGCGCACTGCTGTAAGATCAAGCATTTTGTAAAAGGCCTATTGATGGTGACTGTCCGCACAAAGCTGGCGCAGCCGCGATGGGGATGAAGCCGCGTTCAAAGACGCCGGAAATGCGCCCATCGTCTGGGTACGACACCACCAGCATGGTGGCGCCTGATGGCCAGGCGACTGTGCTTTTCACAATCGCGCGATTGTCGTGTGTCCAGGAAAAAGCATCGGCAAGACCAACCGAGTGGATTGGCACCAGCACAACATCCTCGTCAGGCTGAGGAAAGAAAACCACAATCAAAAGCGCCAAGAGCGCCAAAACGACATGGCAGACGATCAGCAGAGGAAAGGCGGCACGGTTTGAACGCATGCCCAACCCTAAGGCGCAAATTGCGATGATTAGGATTACGAGACGCTATCAACAAATGCGTAGCGGGCGCGAGCCGGCGCTTCCGCAGCCACTGTCGAAGAAGCTATAATTCTCTTTTCTGAAGTTTTACTGCAGCGTATCGATCGCTGAATGACGTATCGCCGTGCAAAAGCTCCTAGACTATTTTTTGGGGTCATCGCGGGTGTGCTGCTTGGATTGTTTGCTCTCGCCCTAGCAACTGCGTGGTGGCCACGCCTCCACAATGCTTATCTATGGTACTACATTGAAAGCTGCGAGGCCGAAGAAGGCCTACTGCCAAGTGACAAAATCGTGAATTTTGGATTCGATGCAGGTGGATGGTCGGTCACCGGCGACAATGAGCGAAAACACGCGTTCGTGGAATGTGTAAGAGATGAACTTAGCTTGCAGCCTCATAAAGTTAACGCTGAGCCCTATCCGACCTTAGTTGTCTCTTGGCACAGTGCTATGGTCTCCCCCAAAGTCCATGTTAGCTATTCTGCTCCAAACGGCGATCTACCAACGCCGCGATAGGATCAGATTTCCAGCACCGCATCGACCCACGCTGGCACCAATTCCCCCGCCGGGCCATGGCGCGATTCGGCGAAGAAGTGGCTTCCCTCGCTCGGTTCCAAATTCAGTTCCAGAGTAGCTGCGCCCGCCGCTGCTGCTTCCTGCACAAAGCCAGCGGCGGGATAGACCGCGCCTGATGTGCCGATGCTGACGAACAGGTCGCATGTGCCAAGCGCTTCGTAAATGCGCTCCATCTGATAGGGCATTTCGCCAAACCATACGACATCGGGGCGAAGGCTTGGCATGCCGCAGGCGGCGCATTTGGGACGGTCGATCATGGGTGCATCCCATGGCGTGCGTACTCCGCAAGAGGCACACAAAGCGCTTTTCAATTCGCCATGCATATGCAGGACTTGCCGCGACCCGCTGCGTTCGTGCAAGTCATCGACATTTTGCGTGACCAGCAGCAACTCGCGCCCCGGGACTTTGGAAAACTCAGCCTCCAATCGCGCGAGCGCTTTGTGCGCTGTATTCGGCTCTACTTCGGTCAAAGCTGCCCGGCGCATATCATAAAAATTCAGCACCAAGTCAGGATCACGCGCGAACCCTTCGGGCGTTGCGACGTCTTCGACCCGGTGCTGCTCCCACAGCCCTCCTGCACTTCGAAAGGTGTCGATGCCGCTTTCTGCGGATATCCCTGCCCCTGTGAGGATGACGATGCGTTCAATTCCTGCCATGGATACACTGAAACACGCGCAGCTTCGGAGACGCAATGGCAGATTTTGGAATAATCGGCAGCGCTGGACGCATGGGCCGCGCTTTGGCCATCGCGATCAAAGAGGCCGGGCACAAATGCGCGGTGGGCGTGGATGCGGGCGATGACGTATCAGTGATTGCCGATCAGTGCGATGTGCTGGTGGATTTCAGCGCGCCTGCCGCTTTGGAAGCCAACCTGAAAGCAGCAAGCGAAGCGGGCACGCCCATTCTTATCGGCACCACCGGATTGGAAGAACCGCATTTTGCGCTGGTGGAGGATGCGGCCAAGACCATTCCTTTGATCCAAACCGGTAACACATCTTTGGGCGTGACCCTAATCAGCGCTCTGGTGCAAGAGGCCGCCGCACGGCTTGGCCCGGATTGGGATATAGAAGTGCTTGAAATGCACCACCGCCACAAAGTCGATGCGCCATCGGGCACAGCCAAACTGCTCGGGAAAGCGGCGGCGAAAGGGCGCGGGATTGATCTGGAAACCAACCGCGAGGCCGTGCGTGATGGCTATACCGGCAAGCGCGGCAAAGGTGCGATAGGCTTTGCGACCCTTCGCGGTGGAAGCGTGGTGGGAGAGCACTCGGTAATCTTCGCAGGCGAAGAAGAGCGCATCACTCTGGCGCATTCAGCAGAAAACCGCCGCATCTTTGCGCGCGGCGCCGTGCGCGGAGGCGCATGGCTGATCGGGCAAGAGCCGGGGCGTTACACCATGGAGGATGTGCTTGGGCTATGACATTTAACCAGCTCCTTCTCATTTTCGGTCTTGGACTTGTCGCAGGGCTTTTGTTTTTCGGAGCAGACATTGTCCGCGCGTGGGAAAACCGGCCCAGCAGCGCCTACACAAAGGAACAACGCGCTGAGTTTGAGGAACGCACACGTGTTTGGCAGGAAGAGTTCGAAGCCAGAAATCCTGACGGGCCGCCGATTTCTGAAGACGAACATCATGCCTTTGAAAAGTGGCTGAAGGAGCAAGTGCGACCCGCTTTGCGTCTGACACCGCAGGCCAGTTCGAATGCGCAGGCGGATGGTACGCGTCTGGGCGGTCCAGTTGCGCTTGCTAAAGGGCAAGCTTGGCCGGTTTCAAAAGGCGGCGTGCCCATGGAGTTTCTGGCGCAGCTCGACTTTGCTGAATTGCCTCCACTCAAAGGCTTCCCCGGTGAAGGCGTTTTGCAATTCTTTATCCCGCAAGACGATGATCTTTGGGGCGCAGATTTTGATAATCCTACGCAAAGCGATGTAGCAGTTTTGAACCGGCCAAATGGAGGGGGGGGAAACGCTAGTGTACACACCGCTGGTTCCTGCTGAAGAATCGGTTTCTCCTTTTTGGAATAAAGCAGCCCAGAAAGATGGAATTGCCTTGCTTGCAGAAGTCTTCGCTGATCCTGTCGGAACAAACAATTGGGAGGTGGATTCGACGCTCGATGGCAATATCCGTCGCCCCGGCTTCAACCGGTGGGAGAAGCTGCTTGAGGCCCAAGCCACAGGCAAACCCCTCATTCATCACGCCGGAGGTTATCCCGTCTTTGTACAGTGGGATTTTCGCAAGCCCGGCGAATTTGATGATTACGACACCGTACTGCTTAGCCTCACCTCTGATGAATATGTCCAATGGGGTGATGTGGGTGAGGCAAACTTCCTGATCCGGAGCGAGGATCTGGAGGCCCGAGATTTCACGAAGGTCATATTCTGGTGGGATAGCCACTGATTGGGGCTGGCAGCGAGAATATGACCAAAGATCAGATCTTCGAATTCTTCCGCCGCTTGGCTGAAGACAATCCAGAGCCTGAGACCGAGCTGGAATATGGCAATGCCTATCAGCTTGTTGTCGCAGTCGCTTTGTCTGCGCAGGCGACCGATGTAGGGGTGAACAAGGCAACGCGGGCGCTGTTTGCGAAAGTGAAGACGCCGCAGCAAATGCTCGATTTGGGGCTTGAGGGGTTGGTGAGCCATATCAAGACTATCGGCCTGTTCAATTCCAAAGCGAAGAACGTGATCGCGCTCTCGCAGTTGTTGATTGATGAATATGACGGCGAGGTTCCCGATACGCGCGACGACCTCGTGCGGCTTCCGGGCGTGGGCCGCAAGACAGCAAATGTGGTGCTCAATTGCTGGTTCAAGCAAGAGACTTTTGCGGTCGACACCCACATCCTGCGCGTTGGCAACCGGACGGGCCTGGCCAAGGGCAAGACCCCAGAAAGCGTGGAGGCCAAGCTAGAAAAGCGCGTGCCCCAGCCCTTTCGCCTGCACGCCCACCACTGGCTGATCCTGCACGGGCGCTACACCTGCAAAGCGCGCACGCCCGAATGCTGGCGCTGCGAGCTGACGGATCTGTGCAGCTTTAGGAAGAAGGTGCTGAAGAAGCCGAAAGGGCGTTAGTCTCGATACCCAAGCCTATCTAGGAATCGTTCCCAGCTGCTGCGCGCCGATCTTTTTTCACGTGCACCGACTGTAACGAAAGTAGTCGTTTCCGGATCGAATGGCAGTCCTTCGTATCCATTATCCATCAATTCAACGGCGACAGGCCCATTGAACAGGCTAGGAGTGACCTTGACGAAGCGTTCAGCCATAAATGCCTTGATCGAGTTCATCATTTTGCGCGTCGCAAGATATTCCGCACGAAGTTCCTTGTGCGGCTCCATCAGCGGGAATTCTTCGAGCCTCATCGAACCACCAATGATCAGATGTCCTCGCTGATAAGGGATTTTCCACTCGATTAGTGGTGTCCTTGTAGCATTCCACGAGCGAACAGTTCCGACCTGTGTCTCGCTCACGTGGACAGCAACCTCCTCGACTGGGACACAAGACAAGTCGCGACAATCGTTTTGCAGAATCTCTTCCGGCGACAGTCCACCGATTCCGCCGGGATGTCCGGGGAGGATGTGAAGCCCATCAAGATTGCGAACGAACTCGATTAACTCTGCGCGCTCGTCATCGGTGACATAGAACCATAGGTTCATTGCCATCTAAACATCATCTGCGCTGGTTAGCTCGGCCTTGTCGATCTCGCCCGTGAGGCTCGCCACGGTTGTCGCCACTGCCGCATCGCCCGACACATTGGTGGTGGTGCGCATCATGTCCATGATCCGGTCAATCCCAGCGACCAAGGCGATGGTCTCCAAAGGCACGCCAACAGCGCCGAACACCAGCACCATCATGATAAGGCCCGATCCCGGAATGCCGGCTGCGCCAATGGCTCCCAATGTGCCCAGAATTGAGATGGTGACATAATCGCCCCAGCTCAAATCCACACCAAACACCTGCGCGCCGAACAAAGTCGCCAGCCCCAGATACATCGCAGTGCCGTTCATATTAATCGTCGCGCCCAGTGACACGACGAAGCTCGCAACAGAGTTCGATACGCCCAGATTACGCCGGACACAGCGAAGGGTCACAGGCAAAGTCGCGTTGGAGCTGGCGGTGGAATAGCTCACCGCAATCGCGTCAATAATTCCGCGGAAGAAATCGATCACGGGAAGCCGTGCGATGAATTTGATCATGCTAGCATAGATGATCCCGATAATCAGGAAACACCCTAGGTAGTTGAGGAAAACCACCTGACCCAAGGCTTTTAGCGCCTCAACGCCCAACGTGCCCGCAACCCATGCCATCAGCGCAAAAACGCCAAACGGGGTGAGCTCCATTACCACCATAGTCACTTTTTGCATGACGACCGAGCCGGATTCGAAGATCTTGAGCACCGGCTCGCCCTCTTCCTTGGCCATTAAGATGCCGATGCCGATGAGCAGCGAGAACACAATGAGAGGCAGCACATTCACATCCGCCATCACCTGAACCGGGCTGGATGGGATCACTTCAAGGAGCATGTCGGTAAAGCCTACCGCTTCCTCTTTGCGAGCCTCTGCTTTCTCCAATGCAGCTGCATCAAGCGCCATATTGGATGGATCAAGCCCCTTGCCAGGCTGCGCAATCGTGCCGATCGCAAGGCCCAGCCAAACCGCCATCTGGCCGGTTACAACGAAGATAAGCAAAGCACGCCAACCTACGCTTCCCAACTTTGACAAATCACCAATGCTCGCAACGCCTGCCACAAGGCTGAAAAAGATCAGCGGCACCACCAGCATTTTGATAAACGCGATAAACACATCGCCAATAATTTTAATGCTGGCCGCCTCTGGCCCCCAGACCAGTCCCAAAGCGACACCCAAAATCAGCGCGCCGATAACACGCTGCCACAGCGGAATTGCGAACCATGTTTTCATGTGAGCGTTACGCCTCTTCTTTGGTATCTTTGAGTGCCAGCGCGCCAAGGGCTGCACGAGTGTAGACACGGGCTAGCACATCAAGATCAGCAATGGCGACAGCCTCATCACGCTTGTGCATGGTGGCGTTGCAAAGGCCGAATTCTATCACGGGGCACACTGCGCGCAGGAACCGCGCATCCGACGTACCGCCTGTGGTCGATTGTTCAGGTCTTTTGCCCGTCTCAGCCTCAATCGCGGCTGCCAGCATGTTCGAAAACGCGCCCGGCTCGGTCAAAAACGGCTCGCCTGAGATGATCGGCAAAGCGCGCCCGCCATGTTTTTCTGCAATCGCTGCGACACGTTCGGAAAGGCTTGCACCTGTGTGCAGATCGTTGAAGCGAATGGAAATGCGCGCCTTCGCCTCAGCGGGGATAACATTGTGCGCTTTGTTGCCCACTTCCATGTCAGTGATTTCCAGATTGGACGGCTGGAACCAATCCGTGCCGGTATCGAGCATCAATGCATCAAGTTCCGCCAGAATAGCGACCAGTTTGGGCAAGGGATTATCGGCCAGATGCGGATATGCAACGTGGCCTTGCGTGCCCTCAACCGTCAGCCAGATATTGACCGAACCGCGCCGGCCTATTTTCATCATATCGCCCAGCTGGTGAACCGAGGTTGGCTCCCCCACCAAGCACAGATCAGGCTCCAAACCCTCTTCGCGCATGTAGTCAATCAGAGCCCGCGTCCCATGCAAAGCGGGGCCTTCTTCATCACCCGTGATAATAAAGCTTATTGTGCCAGCCTCTTGCGGCACATCTGCGACGGCTGCAATCATGCAGGCGATTGATCCCTTCATATCCACCGCGCCGCGGCCATACAAAAGCTCGCCGCGTTCTTCGGGTTCAAACGGCGCGCTGGTCCACCCCTCGCCCGGGGGCACAACGTCCAAGTGCCCTGCAAAAGCGAAATGCTTTGATCCTTCGGGCCCTTTGCGGATGGCGAAAAGGTTTTCAACCGGCGCTTCATCTGTGCCCTCAGCCCCATCGCCGCGGTTAAATCGATGGATGGCAAAGCCCATCGGCGCCAAAAGCGCTTCCATCACATCAAACACTTCGCCTGTGGCTGGTGTAACGCTGGGTGCCGCCATCAAGGCCTTGGCGTAATTTAGAGCATTGGTCATAGCCGCAAGGGTTAGCACGCCTTTGCAAGCGCGCAAGCAATCAGGTGACGGTATCGTATTGTTCGATCACCCATTGCTCTTCCTCGGAGGCAGAAATCCATTCCTGCATCCAAGCATGTTCCCAAATCGCCTGCATATAGCTTTGCGCAAATCCCGGCACGCCGATGCCATACGTAATAAAGCGGGAGACCACGGGCGCATAAAAGATATCAGCGGCGCCAAATGTTCCGAACAGAAACGGCCCGCTGCTTCCATGGCGTGCGCGCGCCTCTGCCCAAAGGCCCAGAATACGCACAATATCAGCCTTCGCCTGATCAGACAGATCCTGAAGCTGGATACGGCGTCGCACATTCATGGGCATCTCACTGCGCAAAGCGAGATAGGATGAGTGCATTTCGGCAACCATCGCCCTTGCCATGCCGCGCGGTGCGTCTTCCTTGGGCCAAAAACGGTCTCTGCCCACTTTGTCAGCCAGATATTCAAGGATTGCGAGGCTATCCCAGATCACATCTTCATCGTCCCAAAGGATGGGCACTTTGCCCGAGGATGGCTGAAATTCCTCATCAGTCTTGCGCTGATCCCATTGCTCACCCAGCATAGGCACAGTGATCTCTTCAAAAGAGAGGCCAGATTGCTTGGCAGCGAGCCAGCCGCGCAAGCTCCAGCTTGAATAATTCTTGTTCCCGATAATCAGTTTCACGCGCGCATTTCCACCTTTTGCCGCTGTTTCCGCATCGTCCTAGATATTCAGTCTTTCGCTGTCGAGGCTGAACGGGTTACGGATGTGTATCAAAGAGTAACGGAGCCTTCGCCTAAATGAGTCTGCCCCCTTTCCATCTCGCCTTCCCGGTTGATGATCTTGGCGCTGCCCGCCGCTTTTATGGTGATGTCCTTGGATGTGCAGAAGGCAGATCTTCGGACGAATGGACTGATTTCAATTTTCACGGCCATCAGATCGTCGCTCATCTCAGTGCCAAAGCTGGTAACCAGGCGCACAATGAAGTCGATGGGGAACACGTGCCCGTTCCGCATTTCGGCCTCGTACTCAGCATGGAGGACTGGCGCGATCTTGCCGCGAAGCTTGAGGCGGCGGGCACCAAATTCGTGATCGAACCCACCATTCGATTTGCAGGACAACCGGGCGAACAAGCGACGATGTTCCTGCACGATCCAGCAGGCAATGCGCTCGAATTCAAGGCGTTTGCCGATCCTGCGGCGTTGTTT
>JBCAZT010000062.1:0-16382 GCA_038532855.1 Pseudomonadota bacterium | reverse complement strand
TTCCCAAAGGTGGCGCAGTTTTTCGAGATCACCTGAGAGCTTCTCACCCTTTTGCATATCGGAGCGCGCACCGGCGAGTTCCGCTTCCTCGCCCACTTGCGGGGCCAAAGCCTCAAGTTCGGCAAGATGCGCGGTGAGCAATTCTTCATCCTCGCGCGCTTGCTCAACCTCGCGCCGGGCTTCTGCCAATTGCGCGTCAGCCTTTGCCCAAGCCTGCCATTTTGCTGCCAACCCTTCGAGGTCCGTCCCAGCATAGCGATCGAGCAAAATCCGGTGCCCGCGCGGGTTCACCAGCCCTCTGTCATCATGCTGGCCGTGCAATTCCACCAAGGCAGGCGCAATATCGCGCAATGTCCGCGCGCTGGTGGGTTGATCGTTGATAAAGGCTTTGGAGCCGCCATCCGCCTTTACCTGCCGCCGGATCAACAAGGGTTCGCCGGGCTCGCACTCAATCTCAGCATCATCAAGCACGTCGGCAATCAGCGATGGCAGCGCCCCAAATTCAAAACTGGCGGTAACGCTGGCTTTTTCTTCCCCTGCGCGCACCAATGAGGTTTCCGCCCGATCCCCCAACACAAGACCCAAGGCATCCAATAAGATTGACTTACCCGCCCCCGTCTCGCCGGTAAGCACACCCAGCCCGCGCGCAAAATCAAGATCGAGCGCTTCGATAAGGACGATATTGCGGATGGAAAGCCGGGTTAGCATTGCGCGTGCGGGTCTAGCGCAGTGCTCATTAAGCGTCACGAGGGGTTATTGAGTTTGCGAACAGTAATTCGGTGACAGTGCACCAATTGTCCATCACCAAGCTATCTTATGGCGGTGCGCTTTCCCGCAATTGGTGCACTGTCACCGAATTACGCTGCCCTTGCGCGATAGACTGTGCCATTTCCAGCGCCGGATCACGGTTTTCGCGAAAGGCATTGACTGTCATTGGTGCAAAAACATTTGGGGTGATCCCCATGCCTTTTTCAAAACTCGAAACATTGTTGCGCATGAAGAAAAACGGCAGTCTCATTCGAACGCCGCTTTCAGGAAGCGTCAGAGTAAATTGAAGGCCAGCCGTCACACCTTCGGCGCTGCCACCCGTCTTTTCACCCACCATGATTGCTCGGTCTAGTTCTTTTAACCAGGCGCTCATATTCGTGCTGCCGGACGAATTTGTGTCACTCGTTAGAACAATGAGCTTTCCGTCAAACGCGAATTTTGCAGGTTTGACGGTTTTCAAATCCGAGCTGACAAATCGGCGCAGCGCATAGGTGCCATCGTCATTCTTGGAAAAACCGATCGGGTTGGGATCAAGCGCGCGCGAATCCCATGTCCAAAGGTAAGGCCGGATACCATCGAGATCGAGCGTCTTGGCGCGCATTTCTTTCATCGGCTTGTAAGGTCGGTCGATAAGATTTGCGAGAAGCTCATACTGAGCATCGCCTGAGCCGCCTCCATTGCGCCTCAGATCAAGGATTAAGGTTTCTAGGCCTTGTTCGCGCATCTGTTTAAACAAGGGCTGGAATAGTGTTTTGGGCTTAACCGGTTCGCGGTAATTCACAAAGGTATCAACGCTGAGATAGCCAACGCCATCGGCGAGTGTGCGGTAGGTCACAGCATCTTTGAAGTTGGCTTCGCTTTTGCGCCCCAGCTTGCTCCAGTCTGAAAAGCTGACGCGGTCCATCGTGACGTCCCGTTCGCCGCCATCGGCGCTTAACACAGTAAGCTGCGCTTTCGCTGGTATGTCCCACAAGAGCGCGCCAAAATGATCGACACCCCCGCCCATAAATTCAAGCGACTGGCTGATGCCGCTTCGGCGAGACCATTCCGTGTAACCGTCAACCGGTATGTATTGAGAGACCGCATCGACAATTTCGCCAATCGGTCGGCCGTCTATCGTCAGGATTTCATCGCCCCGCTGCACGCTAACGCCAGGCGCGGCGGATTCAACCAATGCGCGCCCCTCGATCCACTCCCAACGGAAAGGCAGATACAAGGGTTCACCCTCGCGTTGTTTGCGCATGGAACGCGGCAATTCTGCCTTAGTGTGGTCGCATCGAATGTTCGTGAGCGCACCATTCACCGCCAGGTAAAAATCACCCAAAGCCATACCCGAATTGGCGTCGGCCTGTGCCTGGATGGAATCCCATGCCAACGTCATTTCCTCAGCGCTTGCATAACGAGTGTAGCCTGGATGAACACGCGAAAACGCCTCTTTAGCCAGCGTTAGATCGCGCGCGACTTGCTGCGGGGTCAGCACCGCATCTGCGCTCACATGTGATATCTTTGCGTCATTGTTTTGTGCGTCGCTGGATGAAAGGGCTGCACCAAACAGTGTGGCGCTAAGAACCAAAGCGGTGAGGGATAGGGCGAATTTCATGTGCAACATCTCCTGATCCATTCACCAATGGCACGCAGTACGCAAACTGCGCGCCTCAAATCAGGAAGACAGACGAGAATTTTGTCATTTGCGATGATTGAGGAAGCTGTCCAACTATTTTGACAGATGTGTTTTGCGATGTTCGCTAGGGCTGACCCCCGAATACAATTTGAACGCGCGATTGAAGCTTGCTTTTGAACCAAAACCTGCCGCGAGCGCGATTTTGGTCAAAGATGGCTCATTACCCAGTTCAATCATCGTTTTGGCATGATCCACCCGCAATTGATTGATAAAGCTGTTAAAGTTGCATCCCAATCCATCATTAATTGCGCGCGACAGATACACATGGTTCATGCCGGTACGCCGCGACAAAGTCTGTAACGAAAGGTCCGCTTCCAAAAACCACTCATTTTCAATGACTGCATCGCGGACCTGATCGCCTTCCACCGCCCAATCGCGCGCTTGGGAAGGCTCAGGCAGAGCTTCTGTCTGGCTGTCAGCTTTCACCATTTTCGGAAAAGGCTGATGGATACCCACAAGCGCCTCAAGCGCGATCAAAAAGACCCAAAAAAGCGCTGCAAAATCCCAAGCAAAGCGTTCAAAATAGTCGAATTGAAACCAGATCTCGATGGCGGATTTGACGATCCAATAGACCGATATAGCGGCTGTCATCAGGATAAAGTGTCGCAGCCATTTGGGATCAAAAGGCTCATTATCAGCATGATTGTTTCGCAGCCATTCTATGTAGCGTCGGCGCAGTATGAAAACCGCAGCCACGCATCCAAGGATCATGACCCACGTCATCGCTGTCACAAACGGAAAGACGAAAGGCACGTGCACGCTGCGGGTGTAGGCCCATTTGGCCTGTGCATCGCCAAGCATTGTGAACGCCCACACTTGGTACAGCCAGTAAATGATACCGGGTGCCAACAGCCACAAATGCCGCCGCCGCGGCGGCCCCACCATGAGCGCATAAGCATGAAGGAAGATAAGGGGCCCCAAAAGCAGAAAGGTCTCTGTTGGGAGGAACGTGAGGCCTGGCCAAATATCGTAAGCGCCTGCGAAACCGATCAAATTGGGCACCGCTGCTAAGCACGAAAGCGCGACAAAAGCGGCCATTGTTATGCAAGCAAGCGGCTCAACGCGGCGGCGCAAAAGGAACAAGCCTGCGAGCATTGCGCACAGCATAATCGATCCGGTCAACGCAGAGCGCCAGTTCAAAGTCAGCTGTTCAAAACCCTCAGGCATCCAATCACTTCAGATCAATTAAAAACGTCTATTGCGCGCTAGACACAGTGTCATAGCGCGGCGACTTAAATCCTCAAAAGGTGACTGCTTGCGTAGGTTTTTATGATTTGCGTCGTGTTGAGACCAGATGGGAGCGGGTTGGAAGGTCGCTAACGCGCTGGCGCACGGAAACAGAGTGGCTCACGCCACGCTCGCCTCACCCGGCAACTTGCAAATAGCCCGCCCATACGCTGCACAAAATCAAGCCTATTGTGGGATAGAACGTTAGTGCGAAGCCCAAAGCCCGATTTGCAGCCCCATTCGCATAGCCGATAAAAAACAGCAGCCTCCCAACAGAAAAGAGCACTGCACACCAAAGGGTAAGATTGCCCCACTCTGCCGATGCAAGCACGCTCCAGATCGAATACGCGCCGATCGCGAGCACGGCTTGTTCCAGGGTGTTTTGCAATTGCTGATTTAGCGATGTGATCCGCGCTGTCGCGCGCCCCATCAAAGGGTCTAGATCTTCATCATTAGAGAAACGCTGCTGCGCCACTCTTGCAATTGCGATTGCCAACCACATTAATGGAAGCGCGGCAGACACAGCCCAAATGGGCGCGCGTTCTTCAAAATTGGCTGGTTGAACGGGCAGCCATTGGAGAATGGGCCCTGCAAGGATCACAAGACCTGTCGCTAGGGATCCAATCCCCATTCCAATCAAGATGCGCCGACGTTCCCCCATAGATTGCTTTCATGGCGCAAACTCGAATGCCAGTCTATGGGTTGCTCAATCAGCGGTGGCCTCAAAGGTGGTCGGTAAGAGAGCCAGCCCCGGATCAGCTAGCCGTAACCCCGGCAGCGTGATCTTCCACCAGCTCATAGGCTTTTTCGTACCATTCGCTGCCCGGATAATTCGCCCCCAGCACCGCTGCGTATTTCACCGCTTCTTGCGGGATGCCGAGCGCCAGATTGCTTTCGGTCAGGCGGTAGAGCGCTTCGGGTGTGTGGCTGGTTGTGTCAAAATCATCCACCACATTGCGGAACCGGATCGCCGCGGCCAGCCATTGGCCTGATCGTTGGTAGTGGCGACCAATTTCCATTTCCTTGCCCGCCAAATGGTCTGCGACAAGGTCCAGCTTCAACCGCGCATCAGCAGCGTATTCGGTTTGCGGAAAACGCCGGTTCACTTCGCGCAAGGCGGTGCGCGCTTGCTCGGTGATTTTCTGATCGCGGTTTACGTCTGAAATCTGCTCGTAATAGCTAAGCGCAATCAGGTAATAGGCGTAAGGCGCATCTTTATTGCCCGGATGGATCGAGAGGAAACGCTGCGCGTTCTGGATCGATTTGTTGTAATCGCGCGCAATGTAATAGCTGAACGCGCTCATCAATTGCGCGCGGCGTGCCCATGGCGAATAAGGGTGCTGGCGCTCCACTTCGTCGAACAAAGCCGCAGCTACCAAAGTGTTGCCGCTATCAAGGCGGCGCTGCGCCTCTGCATAAAGCGATTCCACATCGCGCGCGACATAAGCGACATCTTCGTTCGCCGCGCCTCCTCCGCATGCAGAAAGAGTGGCAATAGCAGCGCCCATAATGGCAGCGCGGGCAACGAATTTCGGACGATTTACGATCATAGAAAGCCGTATAACCAGCGCGCACGTGAACGCCAAGTGAAAGAGGACAGGATTTGCGCAATCGCGTTGGAAAGTGATTCCAGCCAACTCGATCCAAGTTGAGCGTCAGCGGCTGTGGGAATCTTGGCGAACATAACCGATTTGGTGTTGTGCGGGACGAAAAGCGTCGGTCAGCAATCCACCCATTGTTGTCGTTTCGATCTAGAAATCCTCGTCATCCCAGCGAAAGCTGGGATCGCTCTCGTCAACCGCAAAGCTAGCATGATGATCGGTTAGTCGATGCGGGGGAAATGCCTTCAATTGCAGATGCAATTATCCGTCAAAAATGTATCAAAGCATGAAAGCGCATACGGAAGGCTGAGCTCATTCTGGCGCAAAATGCTGTTTCCAGAAAAATTTTTCTTCTGTCCGGTTTCGGATGACACACCATAGCGGATGAATGACCAATGTTGGGAGTGATTGCTGCCTTACCGATACTCGATGGTGACCTTGCCATCCATTGAACTTCGACTAGCTTTTTCAAGTTCGCCAGCATTGATGCGCACGGTGACCGTCTGCTCGCCGTCCCACCGAACGGAAACGTCGTCAGCATTCGCAGCCCCCGAGATAATTGCTTGGGCGGTAGAATGGTTGCACGGCCCATCAGCAATGGCTCCCACGCAAATCAAGCGATCTCCACTTTCGACGTTTAAGACGTTCTGAATGGAGGGTTCATGAGCGACGCTCTCGAAAGATGGGACGGCATCGTCGCAACTGCAAAGAAGTACAGTAGCAATAAGCAAAAAGGCGTCTCTTGTATGTGTCATGCCAAGATCACTAACGCTGGTTTTCGATGGCAGCAACTGGGTCGTAAGCGGAACTTCGGCTTTAGGAAACACAATGCCCAAAATCGATCATGGATAAGGAAAGGCAAGCCAGCCCTGCTTGGACAGATGAGTTAGGCTAGTTGCGATCTGCTCAGGGCCCTCAATGGAACGATCTCTTCGGCCAGATACTCTGATTGCCAAGTACTATGATTGCCAAGTACTATGACTGAAAGCGATCCCAGCTTTCGTTGGGATGACGGGGGGGGGAAACATCCACTCACGCCCTAGCGTATGAAGCACCTCTCAAAAATTGCGATCCAACGGTCCAATCCCCCTTCCCTCCTGCCGCAGGGGAAAGGCAGTTCATCATCACGCAGCGTCTTGGGTGAGCGGCTACGCGCGTTTCTTCGCCGTTTGTTTGGCTTTCACGGGCTGTTTTTCGGCGAGATCTGGGGCAAGAGCATCTTGATCGGCCAAGTAGGAGGAAAGCTCGTCGCGCCCCAGGGGTTTTGCGAAGAGATAGCCCTGCACCATTTGCGCGTTCATCAATTCAATGAGGAGCAATTGCTCCTCGTTCTCGACCCCTTCAATGACGCATTCAATTCCCAGATCGCGCGATAATTTGACAAGCATATCAACAATGCTGCGTTG
The DNA here is from genome assembly GCA_038532855.1 of Pseudomonadota bacterium. GTDB lineage: Bacteria > Pseudomonadota > Alphaproteobacteria > Sphingomonadales > Sphingomonadaceae > Erythrobacter. The sequence continues at coordinate 9,699 of JBCAZT010000062.1, read as the reverse complement.
GCTTGGATTATCGACAATACCTTGGGTCAGGCCTTTATCGACTTTGATCCGGTCAATCGCAAAACTGGTAAGGTGATCAAGCGAGGAAAAGCCTGTGCCATAGTCATCAAGCGCGATGCGGATGCCTAACCCGTCCAACACTTCCAAAGCCTCGCGCGTCCGATCAGTGTCTTGCACCATGGCGGTTTCCGTGATTTCCAAAATCACGCGCCTGGGTTCAAAGCTTGATTGTAGGATCACATCCCTGATTCTCTGCGCATAAAAGACAGAGGACAAATCATGGCTCGACAGATTGAAAGACAGGTTGAGATGATCCGGCCACGTCTTCGCCTCTTCCAAGGCGCTTTTCAGAAACGCAATCGTTAGCGGTCTGATCCGGGCTAACCGCTCTGCCAGAGGGATGAATTGATCTGGGCCGATTTGTCCCAATGTGGGCGAATGCCACCGCGCCAAAGCTTCAAAGCCTTGGGTCTGGCTGGTGCGCATATCAATAATGGGCTGATACAAAAGCTCAAACTCGGCCGGTTCCGCATCGGCCAAAGTGGCTTCGAGTTCGCGCTGCTTGTTGAATGCGTCGTAATGATCGTCATCGAAAATTTTGATGTCGGGAATGGATTGAGATTTGTTGGTATAAAGCGCAAAATCAGCGCGATCATACAGGCTATTGAGATTGGCATCGTTTGGATGCGGGATTGCCAAGCCGATTGAGGCACGCGGCGCAATCAACGCATCGCCAAATTTATGATCTTGCGTGATTTCAGCACGCAATTTCAAAGCCAGGTCGCGCAAAGCGTCTTTGTCGGCGAAATTCTGTGTTGCGAAAGCAAACTCATCGCCTCCAAGCCGGCCCAAAAGCGCATCTTTGCCCAGGCATTCACGCATGCGTTCAGCAACCAGAACCAGCACCGCATCACCGACTGCGTGGCCATGGAGATCGTTGACCGCTTTAAACCCGTCAAGATCGACAATGCCGAGTGCCAAAGTGGCGCGGTGATTGCTGCTTTCACCATAGAGCGCACGCAATTTCTCATCAAACCCGCGCCGGTTATAAAGGCCAGTAAGCGGGTCTGTGATCGACAATTCGCGCTCTTTGCGGTGCTTGGTCCACATCACAGATAGGAACACACACAGCAAAACAGCGACAGCAATGGCCAAGGCTGTGAACAAGGTCTGGCGGTATAGCAGCTCTTCTTGAAGCAGGGCGTTTTTGCGCAGATTTTCCGTTTCGTTGTCAATCAATTCGCGATGGCTGGCAATCACCGTATGGCGCTCTGTTGCGAAGCTTTGGTCGAGATCATCTGCAAGCGATATCAATGATTTGACCGCTTGTGAGGGATTGCCATCCTCCAGATCAACCAAGCTTTGTGCAATTCTGACCTTTTCGTAGCTTTCAGGAGATTGATCAAATTCAGGGTGAGTTTTTAAGGAATTGAGATAGCCGCGCGCCTCAGCGATCCGGCCTGCTCTTGCCATCGTGTTCGCCATGTTGGCTTGCCATATGACTTCGCGTTTTGGCAGTCCTGAAAGAAAGAGTTTGGATCTCTCAAAGCATCTGATCGCCTCGTCATATTCGCCAGACCGGGTCCGCAAATTTCCGCAGGCCATCAAGGTATAGAACCGGTGGGAGGGATTTAATTGATCATGCAGCTTTTCAACTAACAGCTGATTGAGTTTGACAGCTTCCTCGACCTGTCCAACCTCGCCCAACATCCACGACACATTTGAAATGTTGGATGCGGTATCGCGAGGGCGTGCAAAGTCTGATTTTATCATTCCTTTGGCTCGGTAGCTTTTGACGGACCCTGCAAAATCGCCTGCCTCCATCAGAACATAGGCGCGCGCTCCGTGTTTGGTATGCAGCATGAAATCGGTTGGCGCGAAATTCTCCTGTATCATTTCGGCCGCTTGCAGACTGCGCAAAGCCGCTGAGGTGTCGTCTAAATCCACTTCGAGATAGGCCCGCATCACATACATCATAAAGGTGTTTGACGGCCCGAGATCCTGCGTATTCTGGATCTTTTTCAGTTCTTTGAGAGCTTTTGCATAATCATCATGCCGGCCAAGCTGAGCATAAGCGCGCATCATCAGGCTCGCTTTCACCTGCTCCGGCGTCGCATATTGCTCGAAAACCTCTTGCTGGCGGTCTGCAAACGCCTCGTATCTATCGACATGCGCGCCATTGATATAAATAAACGAAAGCTCGAGCGAACGGCGAATGCGTTGCAGCGGCTCTAACGCCTCGATCCGGCGCTCATGCGCGTCCCATGCCGCGCTATCGATGGAAAAGGCATCCGCGCGCTGCTCTTCGCCCAGCAGCAAAGCCTCTTTGACCCAAGCTTGCTGTTCATTAGCAGGCCCAGCCGCAATCAAAGCCCCTGCAAACAAAGGCAAAAGGATCCACTGAAAGATCCTCATAGATCAGACAACTGCGTCATGGATTAAAGTCTTCGAATGCCCCAAGTCATCGCAATCAGCCGGGAATACGGACGTGCGAACGACTTCCATCGCGCAAAACCACGAAAAAACACTTAACCCGGCTAACTTCGAGCCACCGTTGCCAAAGACGCTGTCCTACACGCCCAAAATCTGATCCAGCTGCGCGCCATCATGACCCGCCGCACAGACAATCGCACCGAGCGCCTCCCCATCCCCGCAGGCACAATCCCCCTCTTCACCCCCGTCCCTCGCAAAGGCGCGCGCCATGACGGTTGGACGCCGGAGCGGCAGATTGGCTTTATCGAAGCGCTCGCAGAAACAGGCTCTGTCCAGTCAGCCGCCAAAGCGGTGAATATGAGCCAGCGCGGCGCCTATCACCTGCGCCGTCAACCGGGCGCTGAGGACTTTCGCAAAGCCTGGCAAAAAGCGCTCGATCTGGGCGTTGAGCGGATTGAGGATGTCGCCATGGAGCGCGCGCTTCATGGCGTGGAGGAACCGCTCTATTCCTATGGCAAGCTCATCGGCACGCGTAAAAAGTACAATGACCGGCTGTTGATGTTTATGCTGAGAAACCGCGCGCCTGAGAGGTTTGCGGCTGGCAAATCCAATCTCAAAGGCCTCAACGCGATCGGCAAAATGGAAAAGCGCCGGCTGAAAAAGAAATGGCGCAAAGAGTGGGAGAAAGAGCAAGCCACCACCTCCCCCGCTGAAATCCGCGCGAGCATTGACCGCAAAATCGAGGCCTTGCGCCGCGAGGTTGCCATCGAACGCCAACGCGAATGGGACACGCTCTCCGATGAAACCCGCGCCGCATGGGACCGGTTTGCAAGCTTGCGCGACCGAGACTTAGACGCAATGCGCGCGGATGAGGCATTGCGGCTGAGACTAGAGCGCAAACCGCAAGTGCTGATCAACGCCGAACCACCTCCGAGGAAAGTGACGCCGCCCAAAGTGGCAAAGACAGTGCACTCGCTTAAGGATGAAAGGTGGGAGTGAAGCCCCGCGCCTAGCGCAGGCGGTTGCGCAGCAAACGGCAAGCTAGAAGCGAGAGGCTGTAACTCCGGCCAGCGGGGCGGTGCTAGCCGCCCCGTCTGACGTCACGTGACGCATGGAGCGATTGCGCCAGCGATCGCGGAACGGCGCGTGGCGGGCGCTAAGCTACAAAAGCATGATGAGTTACGATGACGGTGAACCAATCGCTTACTCACGCTAGTGATCCCAATCTCAGGCTTAGTTCAATTATTGCACTGCCATCGTAATTTAGAACCGCCATTCAATCCCGACATCAACCGCATCGGACTTTGCATAGGTGTATCCGGCACGAACGCCAAGGTTACGAGTAAGATACCATTTGGCGCCGGCTCCAATTGCAGCGGAGCGTTGTGAAACCTCAAATGTCGATTGCTGGCTCGGAATTTCGACATCGACACGTGCATCGATAAGTCCAGCACGCGCGAAGATCTCCAGATTTTTAGCTGGCTCTGCGCGTACCATCGGAAAAATTCCGATAGATCGGTCCAATTCAAAGGTCGAAAACTGTTGGTTGTCTTCGCCCGTTGGCAGGCTAATTTCTGCCTCAAGGCCAAAGTTCTTTGACATGTTCCAACCTACCCTGGCTGTAAAGGCATCAAGATCAAACTCTTGGTCAGATATTCGTGTTATTGCTCCGTTGACATATACGCTCCTAACAGTTGGTTCATCAGCCTCTTGCGCGGCCAACGGCAAGGCTGCTGAAGCAAGCGCTCCACAAAAGGCAAGCCGAACTAACGAAGGTTGAACTGAAATCTTATTGCTTTGCACTTAACTTCTCCAAAATCGAACCGGGGAAGGTTTTCCGTCGGATCCTTGGTGCAAAGCTTGAGCACTGAGGCAGAGGGTGTCGCCTCAATTTCAGCGTCAAATTTAGAAGTTTATCATTTGCTTCATCTGGCACGTCGGTTCGTGATGACTGGACAACTGCCAAGCCGGCGCGAACGCTTTTGGGGATGGTAGACGCTGACCCGGAGGCGGCTTTGGAGTTGATTGAACGGGCGGCGGGTTGAGATCACGCCGCGCGGCGCATGGAGCGATCGCGCCAGCAATCGCATAAAGGCAAAGTCTGGTGAGGGAATTGCTGGAGTAAGCGGCGCCCAAACACCTCCCCTCCCGCTTGCGGGAGGGGCAGTGAGACTTGCAAGCTTGCTTGCTAGTCGCAGCGGGGTGGGCCTATCGGCCCAGCGCGTTCCGCGCCCCACCCCCGGCCCCTCCCGCAGGCGGGAGGGGGGTGCCGTCACCCGCCGTTCCGCGATTGCTGGCGCAATCGCTCCATGCGGCGCGTATCTCGGGAAGCTGATGTGCAACACAAACCCCGTTCGTGCTGAGCTTGTCGAAGCGCGTGAAGCTTAAATTGCGGTGACACCATTTTTGCCAGAGGTGCCCCTCCACCATCCTGCGGATGGTCCCCCTCCCCATTCTGGGGAGGATTACTCCTCACCCATCCTCAAGGCGGCAATAAACGCCTCTTGAGGAATACTCACATTCCCATACTCGCGCATCTTCGCCTTACCCTTTTTCTGCTTTTCCAGCAGCTTCTTCTTACGGCTAATATCGCCGCCATAACATTTCGCGGTCACGTCCTTGCGCATCGCGGCAATCGTCTCGCGGGCGATGATTTTGCCGCCTATTGCGGCTTGGACGGGGATTTTGAAGAGGTGGCGGGGGATTAGGTCTTTTAGCCGTTCGCACATGCCGCGGCCGCGTTCTTCGGCTACGCCCCGGTGCACGATCAGCGAGAGCGCATCGACGGGTTCTGCGTTCACAAGGATGTTCATTTTCACCAGATCGCCTTCGCGGCTGCCGATTTGTTCGTAATCGAAGGAGGCATAGCCGCGTGAGATGGACTTCAGGCGGTCGTAAAAGTCAAACACGACCTCGTTCAAAGGCAGCTCGTAGGTGACTTGTGCGCGGCCACCGACATAGGTGAGATCGGTTTGGATGCCGCGGCGGTCTTGGCACAGTTTTAAGATCGCCCCCAAATATTCATCGGGAGTGTAGATCACCGCTTTGATCCACGGTTCTTCGATCATTTCGATGCGGTTTACATCGGGCCAATCAGCCGGGTTGTGGATGTCGATAACCTTCGCATCCTCGGTTTTGGATTTGCCAAGATGCACGCGGTAGACAACCGATGGCGCGGTGGTGATGAGGTCGAGATCGTATTCTCTGGAGAGGCGCTCTTGAATGATTTCAAGGTGGAGGAGGCCGAGGAAGCCTGCGCGGAAACCAAAGCCTAGCGCGGCAGAGCTTTCCATTTCGAAGGAGAAGCTTGCATCATTAAGGCGCAATTTGCCGATGCTTTCGCGCAATTTCTCAAAGTCAGCAGCGTCCACGGGGAACAAGCCGCAGAAGACGACGGGTTGGACTTCCTTATAGCCGGGGAGCGCTTCGGTTGCCCCGCCCTTCACTGTCGTGATCGTGTCACCGACGCGGGCTTGTTCGACCTCTTTGATTTGGGCGGTGATAAAGCCAATCTCGCCGGGGCCAAGCTCTTCAAGGTCGGTGCGTTTGGGGGTGAAGCAGCCAACCCGGTCGACAAGGTGCTGCGTGCCGCCTTGCATGAATTGGATGTTGAGCCCCTTGGTAAGCGCGCCTTCGATCACGCGGACAAGGATGACGACGCCGAGATAGGGGTCATACCAGGAATCGACGAGGGAGGCTTTGAGGGGTTTGTCGCGTGTCCCTGTGGGAGGGGGGATTTTGGCGACGACGGCTTCGAGGACGTCTTCAATGCCGATGCCGGTTTTGGCAGAGGACATGACGGCTTCTGATGCGTCGAGGCCGATGACTTCTTCGATTTCGGCTTGGACGCGTTCGGGTTCGGCGGCGGGCAGATCGACTTTGTTGATGACGGGGAGGATTTCGTGGTCATGCTCGATCGATTGGTAAACATTGGCGAGCGTTTGCGCCTCCACGCCTTGGGCTGCGTCTACAACGAGGAGCGCGCCTTCGCATGCGGCGAGTGAGCGGGAGACCTCGTAAGCGAAATCGACATGGCCGGGTGTGTCCATGAGATTGAGCTGGTAGGTGTGGCCGTCCTTAGCTTTGTAATTGAGGCGGACGGTCTGGGCCTTGATGGTGATGCCGCGCTCTTGCTCAATGTCCATGTTATCAAGGACTTGGGCAGTCATTTCGCGCTCAGTAAGGCCGCCGGTGAACTGGATCAGCCGATCCGCCAGCGTGGATTTGCCATGGTCGATATGTGCGATAATCGAGAAATTGCGAATTTTAGAAAGGTCAGTCATGTATCCACCGCATCTAGCCTCGCCAGTTGCCATTGTCATGCGCGAAAACGCATGATAGAGATACGAAATTAAGCCGCCTCAGGTTTCACCGTATTTGCATAGCCGAATTGTGGGACACCAGCCGTTTGCCCAAGCATCCCGCCTTCCATGCCCGCATAATTGCCTTGAGACAAAGCAGCAAGAGGTGCTCCGGCAGATGCAAGGGCGTAGGGAGAGACGCGGTTGCGTGTCACTAGCCCTCCAGAGCCATCATCGATCAAGCTCTGTTCAAACTCTAGCCCTTGCGTATCGCCATTGGTGCGAATGACAGTGGCAACCGCCAACTGGCCCCCACCAAGATCAACGACGAATTGAGTGCCCTTTGGCACATCAATAAGCCCCTCAATCAACGCACCTGTGCTTGAGAGATTGCGCAAAGTGACTTCATACGAGTGGTCATCATGAATAACCTGTATCTTGCGGAATACAGTTCGGCGTCGTGCCCTTTTTGTGCGATCGCCGCTGGGTGCGATTTTCCATGTCTCACCCAGCAATTCGCGCTCGACCGTTTTTCCGCTGAGAGGATCTGAGTATATCGGCCCCTGTACGTATTTAACACCGCACTGAACGAGCGCTTTATTCAGCGCTTCGGTTTCAATCCCGTTCGCAATTGTGTCCATTTCCATGGCGCCAGCCAGAGCCACAATTGCGCGGACCAATCCCAAGCCGTCCTCGTCATCGTTTTCTGATGAGTTCTCCGTTTTGCGGTCTGCTTCTGCGATCAACCGCTCATCAATTTTGATCGAATCAAACGGTGCTCGGCGAAGATATGCAAGTGATGAATAGCCACTGCCGAATTCATCCAAAGTTAGGCGTACGCCAAGCTTAAACAGAGCCGCTAAAACGCGGTCCACAGCATTGGTGTCCCCAAAGAAAACCGCCTCGCTAATCTCTAGCTCGAGCCGAGCAGGTGCCAATTCGGCATCGGCCAAAGCCTCAGAAACCTTTTCGACAAAATCCTGTGAATTCAAAAGGGCTGGTGCGACATTTACGGAAACTCGGACGCTCTCTGGCCATTTGGCCGCATTTCGGCAGGCTTCAAAGATCGACCAAAGGCCGACCTCTGTTGTCTGACTGGAGCCTTCCAGGATTTGCGCAAATTCTTCGCTGACTATAGGACCGCGCTGACTATGGTTCCAGCCAACTTGCGCCTCTAGACTTCGCACCTCTTCGCTCGAGGTTTCGATAATTGGCTGATATTCTAAGAATAACTGATTGTCGGTGACCGCCTGACCTAAATCCTCTTCAAGCCTGCGGCGAAACAAAGCTTCGTTTTCAAGCTCACCTGAAAAGAAGCGGTATTGTCCGCGCCCACCATTTTTCGCTGCGTAAAGCGCCAAGTCAGCAGAACGAACAATTTCATCCATCGTTACGCCATCATGCGGGGCAATCGCTATGCCAACCGAGGCGCCGATCACGCATCGGCCTTCCTCAAGAGAGTATGGCTGCCGCAGCATATCGATGACTTTCATGGCAATGTCGCCCAATTCGCCGCGATCATCGCAGTCGGGCACCATGACTTGGAATTCATCACCGCCCAATCGGCCAATTTCGCAATCACGCTCAATCGCCCTGCCTAGACGTTTTGCCACCTGCTTGAGCAATTCATCGCCAGCTGCATGGCCCAATGTGTCATTGACCTGTTTGAAACGGTCTAAATCCATCATAAGAATCGCACAATTGCGCTTCGCTGCTTTGAATGCAGTGAGGGTCGTCTCTATCCGGTGGGCCATCTGGTGGCGGTTGGCGAGGCCGGTGAGCGAATCGTATTTTGCAAGCCTTGCAGTTTCTTGCTCTCGATAGAACTCTTCGGTGATGTCTGCTCCGGTCCCACGGAACCCTTTGAAATCACCCGAATCGTTAAAAATCGGTTGTCCCGACAATCGCAACACTGCTCCGTCCGGCCTCCTTGCCGCGCGCAAAGCTATGCCAGAAAATGCTTTGTGCGCCCCGAGCATCAGAGCAAGCGACTTGGTACGCCCTTCGTTTGAGGCTGGCTCAAAAATTGTAGGCAGAGGTTGGCCAACCAAATCGGCCAAGGGCAAGTCGACCCGATCAGCGATTGCCGCGCTTAAATAGGTCAGTTCGCCTGCGGCATCGCTTGCCCAAAACCAGCCTAGTCCGGATTGCTCAAGTTCATCAAGCATTGCCAGCTTTTCGCCATCGGACATAGCATTGCCGGCATCCGCGGACCCAGCCACGGGCTTGCTTCGCTTTCCTGAGGAAAGACTGTCTGGTTTTGATGACAAGAAACCCTTGAAGGGCACGGGCCATATTCCTCTTGATTAACTCCCCTTAAAACAAGGGGTATTCTTGAAGCGAGGATCTAAATCGGTTTGGTTATTTTTCTGCTAAGATTTGCTGAAAACAAGATGCGAAAACCAAATATCGGCGGCTATAAAGCCTCAACCATTGGCAGCCAGTCGCGCCCCGCCAAGAACATCGAACGTACCGTCCTGACGACGGCTTAATGGCAGCGTAAATTCCACACCTGCACGGTCTTCAACTGACCATCTAACATTGCCGCGAGCACTCATTTCGTCGCTAAATTCAATTTGGACGGTCGCGCCTTCGGGTAGGTTCCACAATCCATCTACCATTGCACCGCCAGAAGAAATATTTCGCAATGTGGCCGGCATTCTGTTGCCATTGTGGCTTATGAAAACCCGCCGCAACAGCACTTGCCGCTTGCTTCGTGATGCCTTCGGGCCTTCTGCCGCTGCCACGCGGCTGCCTTTTATAAGCCTGCTTGCATCTTCGGCTGAGACAGGTTTGTGATAAATATATCCTTGGACGTGACTACATCCCAACAAACGGATCAGTTCAAGCTCATCGAGCGTTTCCACACCTTCAGCTGTCGTATCCATATTGATCGCAGTTTTGTGCAAGGGGCAACGCAGCCCGGTAGCAGAAATGGTGCAATCATTTCCTCCATTAACTCCCT
>JBCAZT010000061.1:0-16735 GCA_038532855.1 Pseudomonadota bacterium | reverse complement strand
TGCAGCATTGTCGCGCTTGCGGGCTGCGGTGCAGATGAAATCGTTTCGCCCGGTACAAGCGGCGATATTATCATCAACAATCCCTCACCTACTCCAACGCCCACTCCAACTCCCACACCAACTCAGGCGCTCGTGACACCTGCAGCGGGCTGTCCAACGATCAGTACTCCTGGCGGTCTCACAGATGCTGGTACTCTCTCAGGTCCAACTGGTGAGTATCGAGTGTGCACACTTCCTGAGACATTTACCGTCGATGACACACTGCCATTTGTTGATGGTCTTCTCTATCAAATCGAAAACCGGGTGAACGTTGGAACCGACCAAGGCTTTAGCAGCACCGGAACGGATGTAACGCTTACGGTTGATCCGGGCGTTATTTTCTTCGCACAGGCGGAAAGCTTTTTCGTGGTCAACCGCGGAAACACCATCGAGGCCAATGGCACCGAAACCAGTCCAATCATCTGGACCAGCCGCGATAACGTGATTGGCGTCAGCAACGACAACAGCCAGGCACAATGGGGCGGCGTAGTTCTCCTCGGCCGCGCACGCGTTTCTGATTGCTCCACTCAAGTCTTCAACACAACACCTGGCGATTTCACCACCAACGCAACCTGCGAACAGCAGCTTGAAGGTACAGTCGTTGCAACGCCATTTGGCGGCGCGGACGATGCTGATAGCTCCGGCTCTTTCACGTACAACCAAATCCGCTTTTCCGGATTTGAGCTTCAGCAATCAAACGAATTGCAATCGCTCACCACAGGCGGCGTCGGAAGTGGTACGACAATCAGCCACGTGTTCTCTTTCAACAGCTCGGATGATGGCCTCGAATTCTTCGGCGGCCAATTTGATGCGAACAACATTGCTGTTGTGGGCGCATCAGACGACTCGTTGGACGTTGACACAGGTGCACGCGTAAATCTTGAAACTGTAGCGGTCGTCCAACGCAGCGGCACCGGTGACAGCCTTATCGAGCTCGATTCCCCAGATGATCTGGGCGATGGCACACCGGGTAACGCACAACCGCAAACAGAATTCCAGGTGAACAACTTCACTTTCGTGCAGCGCTCATCCTCTTCTTCGCAGATCGTTCGCGCTCGCGGTGGTGCAGCACTTGGCCTCACCAATGGTGTTCTGGATGCTGATGATGCGGGATCAGGCCTCTGTTTCCGCGTCGATGAACAAGCGACACAAGATGCCATTATCGGTCTTAACTCACTGGTTGGTGATTGTGACGCGACCCGCCCAGTGCGCGGCGCAAACAATGATGCAGCTTCAGACACAGCGCTTGCCGCCTTGTTTGATGCAAACAGCGATCTGGCTTTCACAATCTCGCTTACTGGTGTGTTTGTGAACGGTGCGAACGAAAACGGCGTTGCAGTTTTCGATGCAACGGCCCGCTCAAGCTTCTTTAGCACTGCTACAACCATCGGTGCGGTTGAAGCTGACATCACCGTCGATTTCGGCGACTGGACCTGTAACTCATCGATCGCTGACTTTGGCAGCGCTTCGGGTGATTGTACGTCGCTGCCGGTCACGTAATCGCAGCATACGAATTGAGGAGGCGCCGCAAATAAGCGTGCGCCTCCTCTTGTCCCTTCAGTGGGCCGGATTTGGGCCCAACCGATTTTTGAGACCGATTCATTAGGGGGTCTAACACTATGTCCACTGGTAAGCGCCTCGCCGGGCTGCTGCTTCTCACCACATCGCTGGCAACACCAACTGCTCTTTTCGCTCAGGATGCGGACACAGCGGTGGGGCAGGATCAAGCCGCCGATGCAGCCGATGATGCGCAGGAAGAAGAGGATTATCAGGACCCTGATATTTCCGTCCCGGGCGGCGGCATCATCGTTACCGGACGGCGCATTCGTGATCCCGAACGCTCCTCCACTCAGGTTGTCAGCGTTCTTTCTGAAGAGGACATAGCGCGCACTGGAGAAGGTGATATCGCTGGCGCTTTGGGCCGTGTTACTGGCCTCTCCGTTGTTGGCGATGGCCGCGTTTTTGTTCGCGGTTTGGGTGACCGGTATTCGTTGGCGCTGCTCAATGGTCTCCCATTGCCCAGCCCCGAACCGCTGAGCCGTGTTGTTCCGCTTGACATCTTCCCAACCAATGTCGTGGCATCATCTCTGGTGCAGAAAACATATTCAGCCAACTATCCTGGTGAATTTGGCGGCGGTGTTATCAACCTCACGACCAAAGCGGTTCCAGTTGAAGATTTCCTTTCAGTTAGCTTTAGCGCGAGCGGCGATACGGAAACCACTTTTGAAAATGGGCTGACCTATTTCGGATCTGACCTCGACTCGTTTGGTTTCGACAATGGCAATCGCGATGTCCCCTCAAACCTTCAAGCTTTCATCGACAGCGGTGAGCGTATCGGTACAATCGACGTTGCCACAGCTGAGGGCATTGCGGGTCAGTTGTTCCCAACCAATCTGGTAACGCTGCAACGCGTTAGTCACCAACGCCCGAATTTTTCCGGATCAATCACGGGCGGTGCCTCGCTTGAACTTGGCGATGACACTTTCCTTGGCGTACTCGCGACTGTCTCGCTCAAAAACGGCCTGAAGAACCGCAGCGTTCTGTCGCAAAGCGGCAGCAGCGATTTGTCCGAAGTGTTTGAGACCAGCACGACCTTCATCACCGATGAGACCGCCCTCTTCAACGCCTTGCTTGGCTTTGGTCTTGATTTCGGGCCGCACACTGTACGCTGGACCAATCTCTACATCCGCGACACTTTGAAAACGGCCCGCCTCGAAGAAGCGTTTGATCCTTTCCCGGGCCTGACCGGTTTTGATTTCATCAATCAGCAGACCGCTTTTTTTGAACGTCAGCTGATGGACACACAATTGGTGGCCGAGCTGGATTTCGACACTTTCGAACTTGATCTTCGCGCTGGTTATGCCCGCACTGATCGTGAAGCGCCTTTCAACACCTCGTTCAGTTACACTCGCACCAACATCCCAGCGAGCCCGTTCGGCGATCTGTTTGTTGCGTATTTCAACCAGCTGTCTGACGCAGGGATTTCAACCGCAGCTTTTGATGATCTGAAGGAAGAAAACTACTTCTTAGGCGGTGACCTTTCCTACGCACTAACTGATAATTTCGAAGTGACCGTTGGCGGCGCTTGGACGGATACTGACCGGCGGTCATCATCAAGGGAATTCCGCCCGTTCATTTCACCCGACACAACCAATCCTGACCTTGTCTCACTTGATGAGAACGCTGCCGTTGCACTTGGGCTTCGGCGTCCGGGCGACATCATCAATGGCGCTACGCTGGCAGGGTTCAACGTCACTCTTACCGAAGCAAACCCCTTCCCTGTTTTTGATGCAGCGCTCGAAATCTACGCAGGTTATGGCCTGTTCCGCTGGGTCCCGACTGACACGTTGAGCATTGAAGCCGGTGTCCGTTACGAGGACGCTTCCCAAACGGTTGACCTTGACCAAACCGTATTCAACACACCGATTGCAGGGGCCACTGCCACCAATTTGGGCAACGATTATTTCCTTCCCGGTGGCACAATCACCTATACGCCAATCGATGAACTTCAATTGCGTCTGTCAGCATCGCAAACCATCGCTCGCCCGCAATTCCGTGAGCTTGTCGAACAGACCTATTTCGATCCCAATTCCAACCGCCGTTTCCGCGGCAACCCGTTCCTGACAGACAGCGAACTGGTCAATCTGGAAGCGCGCGCCGAATATTATATTGATGGCACCAACCGGATCAGCCTTGCTGGGTTCTACAAAGAAATCGACAATCCGATTGAGAACACTCTTGTGTCAGCATCGGGACAAATCCTCACCAGCTTTGCCAATGCACCGTCTGCTGAACTTTACGGGGCAGAGCTTGATTTCGTTTACGGCATTGACCTTTATGGGCTTGGCGGAAGCTTCTTTGAAACCAAACAATTTCTCCTTCTTGCCAATTACACCTATGCGCAATCCCAGTTGACCGTTGGCGACGGCGATTTCGCGCCAGTTCCCGGCAATGAACAACAAGCCGCCAACCAATTGTTCGACAATGGTGCGCCGCTCGTTGGACAGTCAGACCATGTCGCCAACATTTCGATTGGTCTTGAAGACACCGAGAAAACCCAGCAGTTCACCTTCCTCGTCAATTATGCGAGCGAGCGTGTGACCCTGCGCGGCGGTGCTTTGCCTGACGTGGTTGAGGATCCTGGTATCACGCTCGATTTCGTTGCCCGTTCTGAACTATCGCTTGGCGGCGTTCCGATGGAAGTTTCATTCGAGGTTCGCAACATCACCGGCCGTGACAATTTTGAGTTCCAAGAGCTCAATGGTAACCGCATTGAAATCAACACATTCGATGTGGGCACCTCCTTCTCAATCGGATTGAAAGCCGAATTCTAAAGGGTAGATCAGGTGCGCGGGATCAGCCGCGCACCGTCACCTTTTTCGTTTGCGGCATACCCATGCTCAATCCTGTGGGGAATTTGGCGCGATAAGGCGCTTCGAGCGGAGCGGTTTCCGCTTCAGAAAGCTTGATATCAAGCGCCGCGATCGCCGCTTCCAAATGGTGCGGCTTGCTTGCTCCGACAATCGGAGCCACCACACCCGGCTTCGTAAAATGCCATGCCAAAGCAAGGCTCGCCATGCTCTCTCCGCGTTCTTTGGAAAGCGCCTCTAGCGCGGTGATAACCGCCTTATCCGCCTCATCCTCGCGGTACAAAGCCTGGCCCACGCCATCGGTTTTGCTGCGGATCGTCTCTTCACCCACTGGCCGCGCCAATCGCCCGCGCGCAAGCGGGCTCCATGGGATAACGCCAACCCCTTGATCCTCGCATAAGGGAAGCATTTCGCGCTCCTCCTCGCGATACAACAGATTGAGCTGGTTCTGCATGGAGATAAACCGCGTCCAGCCATTCGCGCGGGCGACCTCCTGCGCTTTGGCGAATTGCCACGCATACATGGAGGATGCGCCGATATAACGCGCTTTGCCCGCTTTCACGATGTAGTGCAGCGCCTCCATCGTCTCTTCAATCGGCGTTTCATCGTCCCAACGATGGATCTGGAACAGGTCGACATAACCCATGCCCAATCGGGTGAGGCTGTCATCCACTGCCTGCATCAAGGCCTTGCGCGAAAGACCGCCCGTATTGGGCGCTGGGCGCCAAGGAATGAACGCTTTGGTCGCGACGACGATCTCATCTCGGTTCGCCATTTCATTGAGCAGCTTGCCCGTGATTTCTTCGGACGTACCGCCAGCATAGCCATTGGCCGTGTCGAAAAAATTGATCCCCGCTTCGAGCGCCTGACGGAAGAACGGACGGCTTTCCTCTTGATCCAGCAGCCAATCGCCATGCCAGCCTTTGGTCTTGTCGCCATAGGTCATGCACCCAAGGCAAAGCTGGGAGACGGAAAGGCCGGAATTTCCTAGGCGGGTGTATTTCATCGATTTGCCTTTTTATTTGTGCGTGAGGCGGGCATCAACTTTCCCGCAAGGGTTACAAAGGTTACACCCTGTAACCCACAATATTACGGCTTACCCTCTGTTATAAAACATCTTTTACTCGAAATGCGAAGGTTACACTTTTCCAAATCTTTTCCGCGTTCCGGCTCGATTTCAGAAGCTGAAGTAAGTCGATTTTTTCGGATTAGGAAAGCACATTGCGTCAGTTCAGGCCAGAAGTGAAGCAATCCATCGGCCATCCTCCATGCCATTCCGCACTGTCAGAGGCAGGATTGCCGCGTCGCCTCACGGCTCTTCGCAATGACGAGCGCGCACGCTCAACTCAAAGTCAGCCCGCCATCAACCACCAGCGTTTGCCCGGTCATATACGCGCTCAAGGATGAGGCGAGGAACAGCGCCGCGCCTGCCATATCCTCTGGCGTGCCTGCCCTGCCCAACGGGATGCGATTAAGATACGATGCCATGCGTTCAGGATGCTGCGTGCTGACAGCTGTCAGTTTGGTGGGCACCAGCCCGGGCGCAATGCCGTTTACGCGGATGCCATCCCTTGCCCAAGCCTCTCCCAGAGTCTTCACTAGGCTCGCCGCGCCCGCTTTGGAGGCGGCATAGGCAGGCGTGCCGATGGTCGATTTGAACGCCGCGACGGATGAGACAACGATCATGGTGCCGCCCGTATCGGCCAAAGCAGAATGAAAAGCGCGCGCGACATCCATTACGGAGTTCAAATTGACATCAACGACATCATCCCAGCCCTCACGCGCAAATTCAGCGCGCTTATACCGCACGATCCCTTGGCTCTGGATCAGCACGTCAGGCTCAGCCATGGCATCAGGCAAATCTGTCACCGCGTCGCGATCCATCACATTGAGCTGATGATAGGTAAGGCCTGTAAAGTCGCTGTCCTCAGCCTCCAGATAATCGCCCTCATCAGGCCGCGTGCCCGTAACATGCACCTCAGCCCCAGCGGTACGAAAGCTCTGCGCCATACCATTGCCGATACCAGATGAGCCGCCGATGATGAGGACGCGCTTGCCGGTAAAATCGAGGGGGTTGGTCATCTTTGCTCTCCCTTGGCGAGAACAAGAGAGGGTTGTGACGGGTTTGTAAAGCTGGAGCGTTTGTTGTTTGCTGTGTCTGCTGTCGGATTGGTCTCACGGCACGATCTATGGCCGCAACTGCGAGTTAAAACGGACCTTTTTGTCTTTGGGCGCAGCGATGACTTTAGCACCTGGGGTTGCTATCGAAATTGTATGGACGACTTTCAAATCCGATTACGCAGGCGAGGTATCAAGCCAGAAGAAATACTTGAGGATTTACAAAGGGTAGCGAAGGAGCACGCTACAGAGACCGTCACCAGACTGCTTTATGACCAGTATGGAGCGTTTGGAGCGACGACGGTGATTCGGCACTTCGGATCTTGGAATTCGGCGGTCGATCAGGCGGGGCTGAAGTTTGCTAATAGGCAGGATATTTCAAACGAGGAACTGTTTGAAAACTTGGCAAACCTTTGGACTCGGCTTGGGCGGCAGCCTTACGCAAGGCAAATGTCAGATAAGTCTACCGGCTCAAAATTCTCGACGGGAACCTATGAAAAGCGTTTCGGCTCATGGAATGAGGCACTCATGGCGTTTGCGAAATATGTCGCGGGCAGCGCGGCATCCGACGCGCTAAACCAAAAGTCATTTGTACCGAAAACAGGGATTGCAGAGAAGAGAACGGCTAGAGATGTAAACTGGCGGCTGAGGGCAAAAATTTTGATACGCGATGCATGTATTTGCCAAATGTGCGGAGCAAGTCCCGCAAAAGATCCCGAGGTTGTACTTCACGTTGACCACATTGTTCCATGGTCAAAAGGCGGTGAGACTGTTGAAGAGAATCTCCAGACGCTCTGCGCAGTCTGCAACATCGGCAAGTCCGACGAAGAATTTTAGATTTGAAACGTCAACGAATGGGTAGGGAGCAGAACGTCTGCTCGTCTGCATTTCCAATTCTCCCCTCCCGCCTGCGGGAGGGGCCGGGGGTGGGCAGCGACGTGAGCCAAAGGACGAGCATTGCGGCTCGCCCCCCCCTTGATCCCCTCCCCGCTGGGGAGGGGAGAACGAGATCAAATCTCCCGTGAAATCACTTCCTTCATAATCTCGCTTGTGCCGCCATAGATGCGCTGGACGCGGGCGTCGCGCCATAGTCTCGCGATGGCGTATTCGTTCATATAGCCCGCACCGCCGTGGAGTTGCAGGCAGGCATCGACCATTTCCCATTGCATTTCGGTGTGCCACAATTTGGCAGAGGACGCCTCGCCTGTGGTTAGCTCTCCGCGCAGATGGCGCGAAATCGCCCAGTCGAGATGCGCCCAGCCGACTTGCAGTTTCGCTTGGAGGTCTGCGAGTGTGAACTTGGTGTTCTGGAATTCGAACACGGATTTGCCAAAGGCCTTGCGATCCTTGGTGAAATTGACCGCTTCATCAAACGCGCGCTGCGCGCCGCCCATGGCTGATACGGCGATAGAGAGGCGTTCTTGCGGCAGCTCTTCCATCAAGTGAATAAACCCGCGGTTCTCGCCGCCCAGAATGTTGGTTTTGGGCACGCGCACATCTTGGAAGAATAATTCGGACGTATCGGCGGAATGCTGGCCGATTTTGTCGAGGTTCCGGCCCTTTTCAAAACCGGGAGTGCCTGCATCGACCAACACCAGCGACGTGCCTTTCGCACCTGCCGCTGGGTCGGTTTTTGCCACCACAATCACGCAATCGGCGTTTTGGCCGTTGGTGATGTAGGTTTTGGAGCCATTGATGACGAGATGATTGCCATCTTCTTTGGCTGTCGTCTTGATCCCCTGAAGGTCTGATCCCGCACCCGGCTCTGTCATCGCAATCGCAGTGATGATGTCGCCTGAAATCATGCCGGGCAGATATTTCTCTTTCTGCTCTGGACTGCCGAGGCGTTCGAAATAATTGACAGTGATATCATTTTGCAGCGTGAAACCGGCAGCGGTGCCCATATAGCTGAGCTCTTCTGCAAGCACGCAATTGAACCCGAAGTCGAGCCCCAGCCCGCCATTTTCTTCCGCGACTGTGGGGCACAACATGCCCGCTTCGCCTAGAGCTTTCCAAGCTTCACGCGGGACAATGCCCTCTTCCTCGTGCTGGTCGAGATAGGGCTCCATATGTTCGCCCAAAACTTTGCGAACCGTGTCGCGGAATGCTTCGTGGTCTTCATTGTAGGCAGTGCGCTGCGTTGTATCGAGCATGTTTGGTAAGATCCCTCTTCCAGATCAGTTGTTCTCTGGAACGGAGTGGACCGCATGTTTACGCAAACGTCAAGCGGGAAAGATGCTAGGCTGCGTGGACAAATTGGGTGTGGACCCGCTTAAGAGGCGGCGCGTTTTGGCTCTGGATTGGTGGTCTTGTCGCAGACAACTTCGACCAAATGCTTGTCACCGGCGCTTTCGACCCGGTCCCGGCTTTTGAATTTAGCGCGGTAAAGCGCTTCGTCTGCGCGCGCGAACAGCTGGCGATAGGTTTCGCCATCACGCGCTGTTGCAACGCCGAAGCTTGCCGTGATGCGGATATCTTCGTTTAAATCTGCATGCTGAATTTCGGAAAAAGCAATCCTGATCCGTTCTGCCAATCGGCGCGCGGGATCGTTTTCGCAATCCCACACCGCTATGCAAAATTCTTCGCCACCAACTCGGCCAGCGGTATCGCATCCGCGCACCATGCGCGCGATCAATTGGCCGAATTCCGAAATGACCTTGTCGCCGGCCTGATGGCCCCAAATGTCATTCACTTGCTTGAAGTGATCGATATCAGCCACAACCAGACTGATCGGCTTGCCTTCCGACTGTGCGCGGTTCAAATCTTGGGCGATGGAATCTTCGAAAGACCCACGATTGTGAAGACCTGTCAGCGGGTCCCTCTCATTCGTTTCGCGAAGAGCGGTGCTCCAATCGACAATCGATGCGCCGATTAAGACCATTGCGCCAATCGCGCCTTTGACACCCAAAGCGAGCCCGATAAACGAGTAATAGAGGGACTCCCTGTAGGCCTGCGCAGGGATACTACTTTCAAACAATAACGTCACGGTTGGCCGGACCAGAAAGTCAAACGCCTGAAGCGCCATCACCGCGATTATCAAACCATCAATCGCAGTTCTTCGGCGTGCACTCAACAAAGTCGTGACGCCCATCGCGAACATGACCCCATAGCCGGTGTTTACGGTGGTCAAGCGCCAGGAAACATCGTTGGACAAGACGATTGTGCCAGCAAGCACACTGGCGCTGCATGCATAGACGAACAGCATGCTTCCCAGATGCAGTTTCAGCCCTGCCCTCTCGCAAACCGAGGCGATCATTGCGACAACCCCAAGGGTGTAGAAAAGCTGCGTAGTGTGGAACACATAAAGCGTATCGACAGGCAGAAGGTGAGTGATCAGAAAGCCAATGGCAGAAAATGCATATGCCAAGGCGAAGCCGAGCACATGCCGCTTCATCCGGCCAAAATGCCAAAGCGCAACGAATGTCGCTGCGAAGAACAGCGCCATCAATGGTGTAACCAGCCCTAAAATTTGCGTCTGCATTGACCCGTAAAACCCCTGAAGGTCCGGGTTAGGAAGAATTGGTTAAATTTACTTTTAGAAGATGCATGTCTTGCAATATTTAAGGCCGCCTAGATCGAACAATCACACCCCTGTCGACGAAAGCTTGATGTATTCAGCGGACCAGGATTAGAAATTAAGATAGGTCGAAATCAGCTCAATTTCATATGAAACAATTGTTTAGAGGCGCTAGTAATAAATACTTAACCATAGATGGCGCAGTTTCCGATTTCATTCATTTAATCGGGAAACTCTCGTGGAACCCCTCGGGCGAAAATTTGTCAAATGCAGTCGGGAAAGGACTTGGGTCCAGCGGCTTTGCTATGCGATGTTGGCGCTTCTTGCTATCGCGGGCTCTTCAACGGCGAATGCTGCCGGCCTGATCCTTAACGAAGTGTCGCAAGGCACTTCGGGCTCGAAAGAGTTCTATGAATTTGTAGTTGTCGGCAACGCCGCAAACCCCACTGCTTCGATCAACCTGAATGGCTGGATCATTGATGACAATAATGGCGATTGGGGCGGCGGTGGCACCGGCATCGGAACGGCACCCGGCTATTCCCGGTTTGACACGACCACCAATGCAGCGCTTTGCAGCGCACTTTCAAGCGTTGTTCCGGGCTCAATTATCGTTGTCTATAATGATGCCGATCCAAATCTGAATATCCCGGCCGATGACCTATCAGATACCAACAATGACGGCGTCTATATCATCCCAGCGCGCAGCGATTGCATCCGGTCTTGCGCCGGGCCGCCATCAAGTTCTGATCCAAGCTATTCAGCCTGCACAACCGCCGCGACACCGTCATACAGCCGTCTTGCATTAAGGAATGGCGGGGATGCAGCCCAGGCGCGCGATCCCAGCGGTGTGCTGTTTCACGGCTTTGCCTATGGAGATATTGACCCGCCTATTCCTGCCAATTCATTTCTGGTTGGAACGACGAGTTCAACCGGGCAAAGCATGCTGTTTTCGTGCGGCGACTGGTTTGATGGCGGGAATTTCTCACGCGTCTCTGCGGTGAATGACACTCCCGGCGCGGCGAACAATCCGGCCAATGTCCTTTTCGTTCAGAATATTGCGGCTGGCGTGTTTGATTATGGGAACCCCTCTGCCGCCGCCAATTGTGCAGCTGCGCCCCAATTGGCGCTTACAAAAGTAGCAGATGACGACACTTTAAGAGTGGCGGGTGACACCATCATCTACACCTACACCGTCACCAACACAGGCGGCGTTATCGTCCGCGACATCACGATTGATGATGTCCATAACGGGTCTGGACCCGCGCCTGTCCCGCAAGACGAAGCGTTGTTGACGGATGTCGCGCCATTCGGCGATTCAACCGATGCGGCAATGAACGGTTCGTGGGATGTCTTGGCACCTGGCGACTCCGTTACGTTCACCGGCACCTACACCGTGACGCCAGATGACATCTTGAACTTGCAGAGTTAACCGCGCCGCATATCGGCGTGGCGGGTTGCCTTACCCTACAAAAGCCCGTTCAATCACGAACTGACCCGGCTTGTTGTTAGCACCCTCTTCAAAGCCGCGCTCTTCCAGATCAGCCGCGTGGTCTTTGATCATCGCCATGCTGCCGCACAGCATCACGCGGTCTTCGTCCGGCACGAAATGCTTTGGGCCTTTGGATTGTTCGAACAGGCGGCCATCATCGATCAACGACTGAATGCGGCCTGTGATGCGGAAGTCTTCGCGGGTGACTGTCGGCACATAGATAAAGCGCTCGCGGTCTTCATCTTCGAGCAGCGGATCGCCTTCCAATGCGCTTTCCAAAAGCTCGCGATACGCCAGATCATTCACGAGTCGCACAGAATGCACGACGATGATCTCATCAAACATCGCATAAACTTCAGGATCGCGCGCTAGGCTCATAAATGGCGCAAGCCCGGTGCCCGTGGAGAGCATAAAAAGGCGCTTACCCGGAAGCAGCGCATCGGTGACCAAGGTGCCCGTTGGCTTCTTGCCGAGGTAAATCGGATCGCCCTCTTTAATGTGCTGAAGGCGCGAGGTGAGCGGTCCGTCTTCGACCTTGATCGAGAGAAACTCTAATTCCTCATCATAGCTAGGCGATGCCACCGAATAGGCGCGCAGCAATGGCTTTCCATTGTCGCCCGGCAGGCCAATCATCACGAACTCACCTGAACGAAAGCGGAAAGATGCAGGCCGTGTGATTTTCAGTGTGAAGAGCGATTCATTCCAATGGTGGACATGCGTCACTGTCTCAACGCTCAATGCAGCGCTTTCGGTAAACTGGTCGCGGTCAATTACGGGTTGGTTCACGTCAAATAGCCTTGGGTGGTGTCAGTATTGGGGCGCAAATGGACGTTAGCGCCCCCGGCTTCAAGGTAGTTTAGTGATAAGGGGTGAAAGCACGCCTTGGCCGGTTAGGGGGAGAGATGGCCAAGGCGCGCTTTCATAGGCCATGTTTTAGAGGCCTAAGGTCGCAGTGGTGGTTCAGTTCCAACCAGCGCGGTCGAAGATCTGCACCGCCTCAGTTTGGTTCTTACCCAGCTCTGAAAGGTTGAGCGTATCGGGTGTGAACTCGCCCAATGCCTCGACCGCCGAATTGCCTTCTACACCGACGACGGCAGGGTATTCGCTGTTTCCATCGGCGAAGTATCTTTGCGCGCTTTCGCTCGTCAGATATTCGAGGAAGCGAATGGCATTGTCGCGATTGGGCGCGGTTTTAACCAAGCCCGCGCCGCTCACATTGATATGCGTTCCCGTGCCGCCTTGATTGGGGAAAATAACGCCAAGCTTGTCAAGCAAGCCTGCCTTTTCCTCATCGCCTGCAAAGCGAGCGAGGTAATAGGTGTTGACCACGCTAATCCCGCATTCACCGTTTGCCACCGCTTCAATATTGGCGGTGTCATTGCCTTGCGGGGGACGTTTGAAATTGGCGACCACGCCCTTAGCCCAGCCTTCTGCCTTTTGCGGCCCTTCATGCGCGATCACGCTGGCAAGAAGTGAGATGTTGTAGATGTTAGAGGATGATCGCATGCAAATCTCGCCCTTATAGGCGGCGTCTGCAAGATCACCGTAGTAAGAAAGGCCTTCGGGCGCGCCTGCTTCTTTGTTGTAGATGATGACGCGGGCGCGGGTGGAAAGGCCGAACCACAGTCCTTCTGGATGCCGCAAGTATTCTGGCAGGCGTTCGCTTAAGACATCGCTTTCGACTGATGCGAGAATGCCCGCTTCTTCGGCCCGCCAAAGACGGCCGGCATCGACGGTCACGAGGAGATCGGCTTGGCTAAACTCGCCCTCGCTTACAATCCGTTCAATCAGCTCATCCGCGCCCGATTCCAAGCGGTTGACTTTAATCCCTGTCTCCGCCGTAAAATCCTCATACAAAGCCAGATCGGTGTCGTAATGGCGCGAGGAATAGATATTGACCTCACCCGTGATTTCGACCGCTTCGCCACCACCGCCTTCGCTGGCTTCCTGCGAGCATGCAGTGAGGGCAAGAGCCGCGATTGTGGCTGCCAAAAATGATCTCATAACGTTGTCCTAGTGATTTATTGCAAATGACTTGCAATATTATTTCTCACAGCGCAAGCCCTAATCTTTGCGCGAAAAGGCGCGCAGGCTGCCTGCATCGGGGACCAGCCGATATCTTTGGTCAGGCTCAATTTCGACGCGGCTTTCCACCGCAATCTCCCCGCCCATTTTGTTGGTCAGAACCACCCTGCTTGCCGCCCCCATCAAATGGCAATCGCGCACCATCAGGCCTCTTGGGTCTTCGGTAAGGCGCACTGCATCGGCATAAATCAGCAGATCAAAGGCATCGCCTTGCGGAATTTCACCTGCAACGCTTTCCACATCGAAAACGCCGAAATCGCATTCCACCCCGCCGTCTTCCGCATGCCAGCCGGTGACCTTTTGTGCCCCGCCAAAAATGGCAGCAACAGAAGGCGTTGCAGGTGCCTCGTGCAATTCGAAAGGCGTGCCAAACTGGATGATGCGCCCGGCTTCCATGACCGCAATATTATCTGCTATATCAAGAGCTTCGGCGGGGTCATGGGTTACCAGAATGGTCGTGGTGTTGTTTGCCCGCAAAAGCTTACGGCAATCGCGGCGCAATTGCCGGCGCAGCACGATATCGACGCTGGCAAAAGGTTCGTCCATCAAAAGAACAGGCGGTTGCGGGGCCATAGCGCGGGCCAAAGCGGCGCGCTGTTGTTGGCCACCTGAAAGCTGATGCGGATAGCGTTTGCCAAGCCCTTCCAATCCCACTCTTGAAAGCCAAAGATCGGCTTGATCGCGCTGCGATTTGGGCAAGCCAAAGCCGACATTGCCCACCAAAGTCATATGGGGAAACAAAGCGCCGTCTTGAAACATCAATCCCACGGGCCGCGCTTCTGGAGGGGGGCTGCGCGTTTCATCGGCGAGCACTTCGCCATCGCATACAATACTCCCTTGCTGAACTCGTAAAAGACCAGCCGCGAGCCCAAGCAAGGTTGACTTCCCACAACCCGACGCGCCAAGCAGGCACGTAATCTCGCCAGTGGGCGCGGTAAACGCTATATCACCAAGAGCCTCCACACCGCCGTAAGCATGGGCAATATGACGAAATTCAAGCGACATGATTGGGTGGGCAAAGTCCTAAGGTGGCGGCAATGATGCGCCGCTTTAGGCAAGTCAGCATGGCGGGGGCAAGCGCAGATAGCACCGAGCAGCAAATGCAGGGGGAAAGCAGCGCGCCGTTATCGTTCAAAGTGGATGGCTGGACTTTTGCAGCGTTGGTGATTGCCGCCTTGGCAGCTGTACCGATTGTCGCGGTGCTGTTGGCGCTTCCTCTGGGCCAAAGCGCGCCGATCAGCCATTTGATTGAGACAGTCCTGCCACTTTATGTCGCAAACACCGCGGCCTTAATGGGAATTGCGGGCACGATTGCGGTGCTGCTGGGCACAGGATGCGCTTGGCTGGTTAGTGCGGCTGATTTTCCGGGGCGGCGCGTGCTGTCTTGGGCGCTGATCCTACCACTCGCATTCCCTGCCTATATCGCGGCCTATCTTTACGCTGACCTCCTCGACTTCTCAGGCCCAGTCCAAAGCGGATTGCGGGCGCTTACCGGATGGCAGGTGGGCGAATATACTTTCCCGCAGATCCGGTCATTATGGGGCGGCGGAGTGATCCTTGGGCTTGTCCTTTATCCCTATGTCTACCTTCTCGCGCGCGCCTCTTTCGCGAGCCAGAGCATCGCACAATTTCAAGCCGCACGGTCTTTGGGAGCATCGCCCGGCACCGCATTTTTCCGCA
Organism: Pseudomonadota bacterium; assembly: GCA_038532855.1. Lineage (GTDB taxonomy): Bacteria > Pseudomonadota > Alphaproteobacteria > Sphingomonadales > Sphingomonadaceae > Erythrobacter. Next base: position 1,437 of record JBCAZT010000061.1, on the reverse strand, counting down.
TAGCCCTGCCCGGCGCGCGTCCTGCAATTGCAGGCGGATTGGCGCTGGTTCTGATGGAAGTGCTCGCTGATTTCGGTGTCGCGGATTACTTTGCCATCCCCACATTCAGCACCGGCATTTTCCGCAGCTGGCTTGCGATGGGAGACAAGCAGGCGGCGATGGGTTTAGCCGCCATGATGCTGGTGTTTGTCATCGCTTTGGTCGCTTTCGAAGCGATTACTCGCAGCGGGCGCAGTGACAGCCGCGATGGGCTTTCGACACGGGCAGGAGCAGAACCGCTGGTGGCGCTTTCTCCCTTTGGCAAAGCGCTGGCCTTTATCGCCTGCCTCATGCCCGTCTTGTTGGGCTTTTTTATTCCCACCGCGCATCTTGCCAGCATGGCCATGACCGAACCGGCCATAGCCGCCGCGCGCGATTTGGCGAGCTATGCAGCAGGGAGCGCGTGGCTTGGCATCACAAGCGCTTTTGCATGCTGTTTTGCAGCGTTGCTGCTGGTTTTTGCAAAGACCCGCTCAGACAGCATCATGACCAAAGGCGCGATCAGGGTATCAACCCTGGGCTATGCCTTGCCGGGCGCGCTGCTTGCGGTGGGATTGCTCGCGCCTTTGGGAGAATTCGACCAGAGCCTGACGCGCGCGCTGCGCGATGGGACATCGTATTCAGGCGGATTGTTGCTGACGGGAACAAGCCTGATCCTGATCTACGCGCTCTCGGTCCGCTTTCTCACCGTCGCTTACAATGGCCTTGATGCTGGCATGGCCAAAATCCCGCCCACTTTGGACGCGGCTGCCCGATCTTTGGGCGCGCGCCCCGCCCGCGTTCTGGCGCGCATTTACGTGCCGCTGCTTTCCCCCAGCCTAGCTGCTGCCGCAGCGCTTGTGCTGATCGATACCTTACGCGAATTGCCTGCAACGCTCATCCTGCGCCCGTTTAATCTGGAGACTTTGGCAACGCGCACATACCGGCTCGCCAGCGATGAACGCCTCGTCGAAGCCTCGCTTCCCGCGCTCATTTTGCTCGCCGCAGGATTACTGCCTGTGTTGCTGCTCAATCGAAGTGGGAAGCGCGATTGATTAAAAAGTGTCAGGCTGAATTGTCACTAATGCTTGTCCAATTGCTCTGAAGCGTCCAAAAGAGCGGGGAAATGGCGCGTTTTCCCTTCTCTGCCATCGTCGGACAGGACGAGATGAAGCAGGCTTTGCTGATTGCTGCGGTTGATCCGGGCATTGGCGGAGTGATGGTCTTTGGCGACCGCGGCACAGGCAAATCCACCGCCGCGCGCGCATTGGCAGGGCTCTTGCCGCCGATCACAGCCATCCAAAACTGCCCCTATGGTTGTTCGGCTGAGGATAAAGAACGTTACCCTGATGTCTGCGGCACTGGGCCTTTGCGAAAGCGGGCTGTGCCCTTCATCGACATGCCTTTAGGCGCGACAGA
>JBCAZT010000060.1:0-16965 GCA_038532855.1 Pseudomonadota bacterium | reverse complement strand
GTGTGCTTTCCATGCTCACACAGACCACGCCCCACCGGCAGGACGCCTCGTCTCAGGACAATCACGTAAAGAGCTATCGTTTGAACCACCGTTTGAATCGGAGGCTCTATCGTTTGAAAAACCGTGGTAATTGCACCAAAATGCAAAAAAATGCCCCTTTTGGGCGATTTTGGCCTTTTGCAACGCGGTGAAAGGGCACTTCTGCCACGAAGCGCGGCGTTACGCCGGCTACCGATTCGGCAATCGCTGAACGCTCCACACACCGAAATGACTGAAAACAAAAAAGCCGCCGCAACGCGATCGCTGCGACGGCTTTTTTATTCCGCGGGCCCCAGTAAAATCTTGGGCCTGTATAGGATTGCCATAAAGTCCGAGCCTGCGCTGGGACTTACACTTTGGGCTTACCCGCCAACAGCGGCGGCGACTTCGGCTGCAAAGTCGCTTTCTTTGACTTCAATGCCCTCGCCCAGTTGATAGCGGACATAGTCGGTCAGAGTGATCGATGCGCCTGCTTCTTTGGCAGTGCGCGCGACATATTCTTCGACGGTGGCCTTGCCGTCTTTTACGAAGATCTGGCTCAGCAGCGCGTTTTCTTTTGCGTATTTCTTGATCGCGCCTTCGACCATTTTCTCCTGCACATTTTCAGGCTTGCCGCTTTCAGCCGCCTTTTCCTGTGCAATCGAACGCTCACGCTCGATCACGTCTGCATCTAGGCCGTCTGCGTTCAATGCTTGTGGGAACATGGCAGCTGCGTGCTGAGCAATGTCTTTACCGAGAGTTGCCAGCACATCCGCACTCGCATCGCCTTCCAGCGCGACGAGAACGCCGATTTTACCGAGGCCATCAGCGGCAGCGTTGTGGACGTAAGAAACAACCGCGCCTTGGGCGACAGAAATGGTCTTCATCCGGCGGATCTGCTGGTTCTCACCAATGGTCGCGACATTGTCAGTCAGCTGGTCAGCGACTGTTCCGCCATCAGGATAGGCAGCCAATTTCAAAGCTTCGACATCATCGCTGCCAAGACCCAGCGCAACGCCGGTGACTTTGGTCACGAAGTCTTGGAATTTGTCGTTCTTGGCAACAAAGTCGGTTTCAGAATTCACTTCAACCGCCACGCCTTTGGTGCCTTCAACTGCGACGCCGACAAGACCTTCAGCCGCTGTACGGCTCGATTTTTTCTGCGCGGTCGCGAGACCTTTGGCGCGAAGCGCGTCAACTGCTGCTTCGATATCGCCGCCTGCTTCGGTCAGCGCTTTTTTCGCATCCATCATGCCTGCGCCGGTTTTTTCGCGCAGTTTCTTCACATCGGCGACGGAGAAATCAGCCATGAGAATTTCCTTCTACTTATATGAGGGGGCACCGGGCGTCCCCGATTGGAGAATGCCCGGCGCGCTAATTTAAGTTTGTGACGCCCGCTTGACGGGCAGAACGATTATGCAGTTTCTGCAGGAGCTTCTTCGGCAGGCGCTTCTGCGGTTGGCTCTGCTGGCGGTTCAGCCATTGCGCCAACATCAGCGCCGCTATCGGCCACTGCGCCGCTCTTACCAGCACTCGCTGCATCGCCGATCACTTGGCAATAAAGACGAACCGCACGGCTCGCATCATCATTGCCGGGAACGGGGAATGCGATGTTGCTTGGGTCCACGTTGGAATCGAGCACTGCAATCACAGGAATGCCGAGGACTGCGGCTTCTTTAATGGCGAGGTCTTCTTTGTTCGCATCAATCACGAACATCACATCAGGAATACCGCCCATATCGCGGATACCACCGAGTGAGAGCTCAAGCTTATCACGCTCACGCGTGAGTTGCAGAACCTCTTTCTTGGTAAAGCCGCTGGTGTCGCCGGAAAGCTGCTCTTCGAGCGTCTTCATCCGCTTGATGGATTGGCTGATGGTTTTCCAGTTGGTGAGCATCCCGCCAAGCCAACGGTGGTTCACAAAATGCTGACCAGAGGCACGCGCCATCTCAGCGATAGGCTCTTGCGCCTGACGCTTGGTGCCGACGAACAAAACTTTGCCGCCTGCACGCACGGTCTGCTCAACGAAATCGAGAGCACGCGCGAAAAGCGGTACAGTTTGCGATAGGTCAATGATGTGAACCCCATTGCGAGCGCCGAAGATATACGGCTTCATGCGCGGGTTCCAACGGTGGGTCTGGTGGCCGAAGTGGGCGCCAGCCTCGATCAATTGCTGCATTGTGACGGTAACAGCCGCCATAGTCATTTCCTTTCCGGTTTTGCCTCTGGACGACTGGAACTGCCTTTGCGGAGATCCCGCTTGGCAAGCACCGGTATGTTGCGCCGTCCATGTGAATTTCGCACTGCTTTTGCCGGAAAGTGATTCGCGGCTTTTTCAATGCGAGCCCGCGCCAGTACCGCCCTCCCCGCACAAAATCTAGTGCCAATTGCCTTGCCTGGAACACAAGCGGAACATTTTTCTTGACCTTCTGGAACATTTAAGGAACAAGAGTTGCAGAACAGAGAATGAACAAATCAATCCGTAAGACAACGGATAAACATTTAAGAGGAAAGACCGATGATCGTTTTTACAGCCACCGCCCTGCTTTGTGTCATCGCTCTGGCAACCGGTCTTACCTTGATTGATAATTGGATCCGCGGACGCGAGGCGTTCGTTCAATTGGTGCAGGAACGCGGCGCTGCCCGCGCTGGTTTTGTGCCTGTTATTGAAGCTGCTGAATTGCGTCAGCGATCACGTTTGCCAAGCCGCCATTCCCGTAGGCGCACTGGCATGTCCCCGGCCTTCACCAAGCGAGCACGGCGTGCACCCCGGCCCGCTATTGCTCCGCTTGGTGAAGCGCTCGGCGCCTCTTAACTTTGCCGTATTTGAACAGGGCATAGGGCATCAGAACAAGATAGCCGACGCTCAGCGTGATCAAGAGCCACCATGGTTCAACCAGAGTTGCAGCTACTGCCATGCCAGAAATTGCGATGAGAGGCAGCCTCACATCGCGGCGGGGTCTGATCGCGGCCCAGCTTAAAGTCGCGATGTTCGAGATCACCAAAACCGCAATAAGGCCCAGCCACAGCGTAGCGGTAAGCGGATCACGAAAGGCCTCATTGCCGGTCTCGATCCACAAATAAACCGGTAAAAAGGCAAGCCCAGCCCCCACTGGTGCAGGAACGCCTGTCAAAAACCCTGCGGATTTATGCGGCTGGTTCTCGACATCAATCTGCGCGTTAAACCGCGCCAGCCTCAGCGCCATGCAGATTGCAAAACCTAAAGCTGCAAACCATCCGAAACTGGGAAGGCCCTGCAAGGACCAGACAAACAGAATGAGAGCAGGTGCAACGCCGAAGGAGATGCAATCGGCAAGGCTATCAAGCTCAGCTCCGAAGCGTGATTGCGCATTGAGCATTCTTGCAATGCGGCCATCCACCCCGTCGAGCACAGCGGCAAGCACCACAGCCAAGACGGCGTATTTCCACTGTTCCTCTATCGCAAAGCTGATCCCGGTAAGACCTGCACAAAGGGCCGCCGCTGTAATAGCATTGGGTAGCATGGCCCTGAGGCTAAGCCCGCGCCTGTCCGTCTTTGCGGCGAGATCATCATCTTCGGCAGCCTTCGGGCCAACGCGCGCAGGAACACGATCGATCTTGTTATCAGGGTCCATAGCGCTCAACTCGCTCCCACTTTATCAAAGGAGAGACCTTTTGGAGCCAAAGCCAATCGGGCTGGCCGCTGATGCATTACTGCGCAATGCCTTCAAGCAATGCTTGCGATCCGAGTTCGGCCAAAATCGTCTCACCTGCAACAACGCGCTGTCCCATCAACACTTTGGGCTCGGTCCCGGCAGGCAAATAGACGTCAACTCGGCTGCCAAAACGGATCAGGCCCATACGCTGCCCTTTTGCCAAAGTATCACCCGGCTTCACGAAAGGAAGAATACGGCGCGCGACCAAGCCTGCAATCTGAGTAAAGCCGACCTTCAAGCCATCATTACGCTCAACCAAGATGTGCTGGCGCTCATTCTCTTCGCTGGCTTTATCAAGATCAGCTGCGACGAATTTGCCCGGAATATAAACCACACGGCGAACAGTTCCAGCGATAGGCGTGCGATTGATATGCACGTCAAACACACTCATAAAAATCGAAACTCGCGTGACAGGCCCCGAAGGCAGCCCCGCATGGCCTGAACCATCATCGATCCGCAGTTCCTCAGGCGGCTCAACCTGCATAATCAGCGAGATAAGACCATCAGCAGGCGAAACAATCGCATTGCTATCTTGGGGAACAACGCGCTCTGGATCGCGGAAAAAAGCAAACACCCATGCGGAAACACCCAGCATCAGGGCAAACCCGAAGACCCAGCCGAAAAACAGCGGGATCGCGCTTATCGCAAGGGCTATGACGCCAAATTTGCGTCCTTCTGGGTGGATGGAGGGCCAGCTCCAGCTTGCTTCGCCGCGCCCTTGATTGTCTAAGATTTCACCTGGCATGATGCCCATCTAAGGTGCGCTGACATGGCTCGCAAGCACGATCAATCGCGATTGCGGGGCAAAACTGCACGGAGAGCTGTGATTACGCCGCCTTACGCAGAAATACTGTTCCTGCCGAATAGCCTGCACCGAAACTACAAATCAGCCCCGTATCGCCAGCCGCCAAATCATCGCTGTTGAGATGAAAAGCGATGATCGACCCCGCACTCGACGTGTTGCCATAGGTGTCAAGCACAGTTGGGCTTTCATCCTCATTCGCCTCATGCCCCAGCACGCGCTGCGCGATCAGCCTGTTCATACCAGCATTGGCCTGATGCAGCCAAAGCCTGCGCAATGCTTGCGGATCAAGCGAGAGACGGTCGGTTTCATCAAGGATCATTTGCGCAACCATCGGCACGACTTCTTTGAAGACTTTACGTCCTTCTTGGACAAACAATTTGTCCGGCGCGTCCACGCTTTCGGGATGAGCGCGATTGAGGAAGCCGAAATTGTTGCGAATATTGTTTGAGAAAACCGTTTTCAGCTTCGTACCCAGGATTTCCCAATGCGCATCCGGCGCAACGGCTAAATCTTCGACCAAAACGGCTGTTGCCACATCGCCGAAAATGAAATGGCTATCGCGGTCGCGCCAGTTGAGATGGCCTGATGTGATTTCCGGGCTAACAACCAAAACGCTTTTCGCATTGCCTGCACGGACATAATCAGCAGCGGTTTGTATCCCGAATGTCGCAGATGAGCATGCAACATTCATATCAAAGCCAAAGCCCTCAATGCCCAAAGCTTGCTGGATCTCAATCGCCATAGCGGGATAGGCACGCTGCATATTGGAAGCTGCGCACAACACCGCATCGACATCTTTGGCATCGCGCCCTGCCCGCTCCAGAGCCTGACGGCAGGCATGCACGCCAATTTCAGCCATAATCGAGATTTCATCATTGCCGCGATCATCGAGCCGCGGGCACATGGTTTCAGGATCAATGATCGGCGCTTTGCTCATCACATGGCGCGCTTTAATCCCACTCGCTTTTTCGATGAATTCAACCGAGGAATGGTGCAGTTCTTCGATCTCACCAGCGGCAATCGCATCGGCATTGCGCGTGTTATGAAGGTCTACGAAAGCGTTGAAGCTTTCGACAAGCTCTTCATTTGTTATGCTTTCCTCGGGAGTGAACAACCCAGTGGCAGAGATGACCGGGCGGCCCGTTAATGCGCCAGCCTGATTTTGAGCGATTGGTTCTTGCGTCGTTTGCATAGTGGGTCCGATTAGTTTGGTGGATGAGCGCTCGCAAGAGCCAGCGCTCGCTTTCCCGGTTATTCCGCCCTGCTTATTCGGTTATGCCTTTAAGGATGAAACGCTGCACACGCCGGCCGTTATTCACCTCAGTGGTGTAGACATTGCCTTGGCTGTCGACATCAACGCTGTGAAGCCAAATGAACTGGCCCGGATAGCGCCCATTGCGGCCAAACCAGCCGACCTGTTTGTGCCCATCGCGAAGAAGAATCCAAACCCGTCCATTCATCATATCAGCAACATAGACGTACTTACCATCAGGACTGAACGCCACATCACTGGCAGATCGTGTGCCACCAGTGCCCGGCGCAATGACGATGTCCTCGACAAATTCGATGCCATTTTCCGTCTCGCGAAAGACCTGCAGCCGGTTGTTCCGCCGGTCACAGACATAAACAGTTTTATCTGGTCCGCGCACCACGCAATGGACAATATCGCCAAAGCTCTCGCTTTCAGGATTAGCCCCGCCATCGCCAGTGCTTGTCGCTTGGCTCTGGTCGAAATTGCCTGTGCGTGTGCCGCCATCAGGGTCTTCGCCATAGGCTCCCCACAATTGTTCAAATTCCAGATCATTGCCAGCAAATTCGATGATGCGTTTGTTAATATAGCCATCGGCTACCAAGACGCTGTCACCTTCAACCGCGATGTCGGCGGGATTGCCAAGGTAGCTTTGCGAGGCATTGCCCTCTGTTTTCTGTCGCTCACCGATTTGGCGGATGAATTCGCCGTCTTTGGTGAAGTTCAGGACAACATGATCGCCATTACCGTTACCGCCGATCCAAACGGTGTCGTTATCATCGACATAAAGCCCATGGACATTGGCAGGCCATTGCTCATCGCCAGTTTCAGTCCGGTCGCGCCCGCTGCCTGTGACTTCGCTGGAACCGGGTGCAAGGTCAGTCCCGCCCCACTTACGCAGAAGATTACCTTCAGCATCAAATTGCAAAACATGCGGCGGGGCAGAACAACACGCTTGCGTGATCGGTGGATCAGTATCACGGCCAGCCTCAGTGGCGGTAAGCGAATTGGGACGCGTCAGGATCCAGATCGTATCGTCATTGGCAACCGAAAGGCCGGGTATCTGGCCAAGGATCATATCATCGGGCAATTTGGGCCAACTGGTGTCCACTTCGAAGACGGGCATTGGAATGTCTTTGTCAGTGTGATCGCTTACAACTTCTGCCAAAGTGTCGGCCTGAGCGGTGCTTGCCAATAGTGCAGCACCAAAGGCTCCAATCATTCCCAGCTTTAACCCACGCATCGCACTTCCTTTCAAAATCAATTTCATGCCCAATACCGAGAAACCATCACCAGCCCAACCACGCCAAGGTAAAGCCCAAACACCATCCTGAGGACGTGCGCAGGCAATCTGTGTGCGGTGGCAACGCCCAATGGCGCAAAGATAACTGAAGTGATGATGATGGCCAATGCAGCAGGGATATTCACATAGCCAAGCGAGCCGAATGGCAAGTCTGGTTGCCCCCAACCGATCAGCACAAAGCCAAAGGTCGAGGGAATGGCGATAATCGCGCCCATGCCTGCTGCTGTTCCTATCGCGCGGTGAATGGCATTGCCGCACATTGTCATAACGAGGGTTGTCAGCGTCCCGCCGCCAATCCCGAGCAAAGCCGAGCTGCCGCCTAAAAATCCAGCAATTCCGATCCTAGAGGCGCCTTGCGGCATATTTGAGAATGCGGGCTTTGCATCGCGGCGATTGAGCAGAAAATGCGCTGCAAAGCCAAGAACTCCAACGCCAAAAATCAGCGTCAACTCATCACCGGTTATTACATTTGCGATGAGAGAGCCCAAGACAGTCCCAGCAACCACCCAAGGCGCCCAGCTTTTGAGGACATCGAAGTCCACTGCGCCGCGTGCCGCGTGGCTTTGAGTTGAGCGGATGGAGGTGAAAATTATGGTCGCAAGCGAAGTTCCCACTGCGACATGGGCAGCAAGATCAGCTCCGGTTCCCATTATGGGCAGCAGAAATACGAGTGCGGGTACGACTACAAAACCGCCGCCGATCCCAAACAGACCGGCAGCAAAACCGGCGCCTGCACCGGCAATCAACAGCGCAATGAGTGCGAATGCGAGGGAGAGGTCTGCGTCCACACGGCGTCCATACGACCACGGTGCCGATTGCCAACCCGTTTGTTGCTTTCAGTCTCGATTGATCGACGAACAGCGTTTGCGCGCGTGATTGCTCAGAAATTCACGCCAGCGCGAACATTCACTTGCGGGCCATCATCTGATCGTTCTCCAGAGCCGCCAAGCGGGAAGCCTGTTTCCAACTCCAGATCGAAAAAGCCCGCTCGTGCCCGGATACCAGGACCTGCAGAGAACAAGGAACCTTCTCCAAGATTTTGACCAATGTCATTTACTTTGCCGCCATCGACAAAACCATAAAGCGTTAGGCGATCCAATGGCAGGTTATCCGTGTTCACATTGTAACGAAGCTCGGCAAGGCCATAGATCCCTTCATCGCCCAAGACTTCGCTAAAATTATAGCCGCGCGTGCGATAGGCCCCGCCAAGAGCAAGCTCTTCACTACCCAGCAAAGCGCGATCAGCCAATTGCCCTCCCATAGCGAAGAACAGATCAATCCGATCATTCAAGGAAAAGCGCGCATCCCCCCAGAACTGAACTTTCGAAAAGACGCCATCTCCGTCGCTGCGCGATGCAAGCGGATCACCAAGACGGGTCGCTCCGAACACATCAAGGCCGCGAACATGCGAAAGACCGGCACGAATTCGGCCACCGGGAACAACGAATTGCGTGCGCAGACCGATTGATGCGGTCACTACCGTGTCATCACGCAAAAGCGCCGCGACATCATCTTGTTCGATGGAGATGTAGTTAAAACGGCCATCAACCCAAAGGCTCGCCTTTTTTCCTCTTACGAAAGGGACAGTGACCTGCGCGCCAGCTCGCACCGATTCCCCTGTAATGTCTGTGTCTTCGAAAGCGCCGCCCGGAGCGGTCGTACCAACCGAACCGGAAGCAGAAAATGTCACGCCATCAGTCCCGATTTGCGTTTCATAAGCGGCGCTCAAAAACAGCAATTCGCCAAGATCAACCGGGTTGATGCGGACAGCAGCGCGAACGGAATCGCCCCCGGATATGACATCCGTCGCACCAATCGATGCTCGTGTACGGACAGGACCAAAGGCCTGAGAACCATAATTATCTGCCGCTACACGAACCGCGTTATCGCGTTTTGAAAGCTTGACAGATAAGATGCCAGCACCCTCAACACGTTTAAAACTGGCGCTGCGCAATCGCACTGCTGGGATATCGGATACGAGCAGCAGCGCGCGCTCCAGCTCAGTTTTCTTAACCGGTGATCCGACCAGGTTTTCCAAAATGCTGCGCGCAGCGGAATTGTCGTAACCCTCTATTTCAATAGCATCGACGACGCCTTCATCCAGCTTAACTTGAACAATGCCAAGCCCATTGGGATCAGAAACAATCTCGCTGCGAGCGTATGCGTAGCCTTCGTCTTTTGCGAGTTGGTCCACTTCATTAGACAATTCGGCAAGACGCTCTTCTGTCAGGTCCTCTCCAAAGAACTCTGTCAAAGCGTTCTGAAAGACATCATCTCCGATAGCTTCATTGCCAGTAATAACAATCGCCGCGATCTGGTCATCGCCTTGGTCCGGGGCATCGCCAGATCCGATTGCAGATGTTTGCCCAATCTGGAGGATGGGCGCGAATGTAAGTTGGGGTGCGCGGTCTTTGGATTGCTGCGTCTCAGCGACAGATGGCGAGCACAAGCCTGCCGTAAGCGCAGCCGCAATCACCCCTTTCACCCAAAAGACTCGCACGCAATACCTCCAAATCAGAGGGAGCGCGCTAATCGCGGGGAGCTAACAAATGCTTACAAATCGGCTTGTAAGTAAAATGTTCACTATTGCGATTAACTCGATCTTGAAGCGCAACCCACAAAACCGAAGGATCGAAAAAGGTCTAACGGGGCGAAAGTGCTGAAAACCGCCATCAAAACCACCGCGCTCGCCGCACTTCTGTCAAGCACAAGTGCTATGGCAGCCGCATCGGGTTGGGTCATTTCAGAATCGAGCGGCAGCGTCGTTATAACGCGCGATGGTCAGCAAATTTCAGGTCGCAAAGGCACGCGCCTTAACGAAGGCGATACTGTCACAACGGCTAAAAAAAGCCGAGCTGTGCTTGTGAGAGGCAGCGAATATATTGTTGTTTCACCCAAAGCGAAAATCAAAATCGCCGAGCCTGAAAAAGCCGGCCCCGTAACTCAAATTTTCCAGTATCTCGGCAATGCGCTTTTCAAGATTGAGAAGAAAAGCACCCCGCATTTTGGTGTCGAGACGCCATACATGGCCGCTGTTGTTAAGGGCACAACGTTCAACGTCTCGGTCTCAGAAGAAGGCACGAGTGTTCAGGTCACCGAAGGCGCGGTTGAAGTCATAACGTCAGATGATCTGGAAGCCGCGTTGCTGACGCCGGGCATTGTGGGCGTGGTTGAAGCGGATCAGATTGATGATCTCATCGTAATTGTGAGCGATGAGGATGATATCGATCGCGGACAAATTGTCGTCCGGGGCAGTCCCAACCTCGTGGCAGAGCTAAACCGCAATGAAGATGCGTCCGATGTCGACCTATCGACCCCAAATGATCGCACTACCAATTCAGCCGGTGGCGATGCTCCCGCCAATGAGGGTGCTTCTCCCATCTCATCTGACGTAAGCAGCGTTGAAACAACCGCCACCGACCTCGCTCTTAATGTCAATGAGTTTAGCGATGACGGCGTTACCGAAGGCGGTCTGATTGCCGCGATCGGCGCAGGAGACGATCGCGCGAACGTTTTTGAAAACGACTTCGTCAGCGATCCAGTTGAGCGCTTAGCCGGCAGGCTGGACGACAACGCAGCCAACGAAGAGACAATCGCCGATTTGGGCGGGGATATGGCGTTAGAGGAGCCTGAAGTAACCGCCGGTGACAACAGCATCGACCCGGAATTGGAAGGGACTGGTGACGAAAGCTCCGATGACGCCATCTCGGATGATGACATGTCGGACGACACAGTTGTCGGCGAAGCCTTTATCGAAGATATGAATGACACAAGTTCAGATGGTTTGGTCTTTGCTGAGGATCAGTCAAATGAATCTTGCGCTGGTGTGCCCAATTGTTCTGGCGGCCCCAACCCGGACAATCTGGATGATTCCACCAGTGAAATCGATGAGTTAGTTGGTGACATCTCGATTGGCGGAGACGGCGGTGGCGGCACCACTGAAGACAACGATCAAGTCGATAACATCATCGCGGACAATAACGGAGATGATGGCGACGAAATGGGCGACGATATCGAAATCGGCTCCGATGACGGAGACGACGAGGACACCGGCGATGCCATCAGTATCACCGACCCCATCGATGGCGATGAAACCGGACAGGATGGCGAAGGCGAAAACGAAGTTGGCGATCGCCCAAGAGGTTTCATTGTCGACTTAATCGGCTTCATCGTAGACCGCATCGAAGAGAGCGACTTTAGTGGTTTCCGAGACGGCGATGATGATGATGACGATGACGACGATGACGACGATGACGACGATGACTGAAACTAGGATCTCGGCTTCATCTGCCAAATAAAAGTATGCCCAAACGCAGCATCTCAGTACTTCTTCGGTCGTCGCAATTGCCGCGCAATTCAGGTTAGCAACGCGATCTCAACGATTTGGACCTTATACTTGACCTCATACCCGCTTTTGTGAGCGAATGAGGATACTGGTTTGAGAGTGCTGCCAAAAAAACTGTCTGCTCTGCCTTTGGAAGCGCAAGCGTCATTTGCTGCGTTTTTCATTGGGTTGCTTGTCGCTTTTGCTTCCCTTTCGAGCGGTCTATCCGCGATGATAGAGGCAGATATGCGGTACGCCAGAGACACGCTCCGCTCTGCCCAAACTGACAGCGATATCGTCATTGTCGAAGTCGATGGCCGCTCTTTGCAAGAGATCGCCGAGTGGCCCTGGCCCCGTGAGAACTATGCCAAAGCTGTCGCAGAACTGGATAGGCTCGGTGCGAAGCAAATCGCGTTCGATATTGAATTTTCAGCCCGCTCATCGCCCGAACAAGACCAGATTTTTGCCAAAGCCCTCACAGAAGCAGAGGCTTCAATTGTTCTTCCGACCTTCAGGCAACATAATCTCGCGACTGGTGACAATAGCGTATCGGAAGCGCTCCCTTTACCTGAACTGCGCGAAAACGCATTTCTAGCATCGGTAAATGTCGTGCCAGACGCCGATGGAAACATCACACACTATGGTTTTGGCACAGTCACAAATGATGTGCCCCGACCTTCCCTTGCCAGCATGATTTCGGGCACGGCGGGGGATATCAACGACACATTTCGTATCGACCAAGCAATTGATCCTGCCTCGTTTGATCGCATTTCATTTGTCGATTTGATCAAAGGCGAAGTTTCGGCTCAGCAAGTAGATGGGAAGCGGGTCTTAATCGGGGCAACCGCTATCGAAATGGGCGATCGTTACCCCACTTCGCTTTTTGGTGTTCAACCAGGTGTTGTGGTGCAGGCGCAAGCCACTGAAACTTTGATACAAGATCGCGTGCGGACCGATGTCAACCAGACAATACTGCTCGTTTTGGCAGCGTTGGTCGTGCTGGTTGTTGTGAGCAATCGATCGCGCAGGCGCTATACCCTTCTTGCTCTGTTTGCTTCAGCAGGTGTGCTTACTATTACAGCACTCGCAGCAGACGCGCTTAATCTCGCCTATCTTGAATTGGCGAGCGCCATGATTTTTGGTGTCACATTTGCGGTTGCTCAGCGTCTTATCCGATTGCTGCAAAATCTCACCGCTGCCCGACTGACCGATCTTGCCTCTGGTCTTCAAAACAAACGCTCTTTGGAGGCATCCCATCTAGAGAACACCGGGTTTTCCATCGCCGCTGTTAAGATTGCCGATTACGATCAATTGGAGGCTGTTACCGCCGATAAAGAAGCAGGCCAATTGGACCGGGCTATTGCAAGGCGGCTAGAACTGTTGGCCAAAGGTGAGACTGTTTACAGGATTGAAAACGGCGTATTTGGGTGGCTTATCCCAGCCGACCGCCAAGATGATCTTGAAGGGTATTTCGCTTCCGCCAATGCCTTGTTCAATGCTCCAGTAGACATGTCGGGAAAGCAATTGCGCGCAAAGCCCTTCTTCGGCCTATCCGACACGAAAATCTCAGAGGCAGTTCTTGCCAGCGAATTTGCGCGAAGACGATCTTTGCGTTGGTCCTCTTCAGCCAGCACGATGACCGAGGAATCTCAGTACGAACAAGCCATCCTGACCGAACTGGATGAGGCATTGGAAACAGGCGCTATTTCCGTTGTCTTCCAACCAAAGCTCAAGCTGCCATCGCGCCAGATCACAAGCGCAGAATGCCTTGTCCGTTGGAACAGCCCGCAATTGGGGCAGATTTCCCCCGGCGAGTTTATCCCGCTGCTTGAATCCAAAGACGCGATTGATCGTTTGACGCTGTTCGTTCTGGACGAGGCGATTAGCCGCGTCAAACTCGCCGCTTCGCAAGGCATTACACTAAACCTCGCAGTGAACATTTCTGCGCAATTGCTGTCTGACAAAGGGTTCGTGGATGCGGTTGCTGTTCGGCTGGAGCAAATCTGCGATCTGCCGGGCGCTACGATAACTTTGGAAGTCACCGAAAGCGCGCCATTGGATGATCCCGAAATAGCCCAGCGCGCCTTGGCAAGCCTGCGCGCCGCTGGTGCCCGCGTATCAGTCGATGATTATGGCACGGGCCACGCGACATTGAATTACCTCAAGGACTTCCCTGCTAACGAAATCAAGCTCGATCAAAGCTTTGTCAGCGACCTTACGACCAATCAGGCGAACCGGGTCATGGTCAGCTCCACAGTTGAGCTAGCGCATGCACTTTCCTTTGAGGTTGTTGCAGAAGGTGTGGAAGACGCTCAAACGCTTGAGGCTCTTGAAGCCTTGGGATGCGATTACTTGCAAGGCTGGCATATCGGCAAGCCCATGACCTGGGATGAGTTTGCGGCTACATCGGCAAACGAACCAAAGCCAAAGTGGGTCGCAGGATAAACGCCATAAGCCAGCTCAACTTCAGTTCTTATCGGGAGGGTTAACCGATGCCGGTGGTGGACAGGGCTGGATTCGAACCAGCGTACGCTTGCGCGGGCAGATTTACAGTCTGCTGCCTTTAACCACTCGGCCACCTGTCCACATGGGCATCGTAAGAGCGCATTACTGCGTCCTAATTGTGCACGCGATCAAAGCAACTACGCTGCCGAGGCGTGCGCTTTGGCGAAGCCGCGCTTGCCTGTCAATGGGCTGGCTGGCAGGGGAGCGATAAAGGTCTCAAAAATGGAACACGGCAATGGCTAAAGGTGACAAGAAACGCGCACTGCGGGGGCGCGCCGGGCGCATGAAAGGGGGACGTGGTTCAGGCCGCGCGACATCTGGCCATGTACGATTGTGGGGCCGCCACCCGGTCGAGGCCGCGCTAAAAAACCCCAACCGCATCCATCGCAAGCTTTGGGCGACACGCGATGGGATCGAGAGCCTTGATGGTGAACTGCCGCAGGATTTCCCGGTTGAATATGCCGATGTAACCGATCTTGCCCGGCTGGTCGCAAAAGATGCGCCGCACCAAGGGCTGGTGCTGGAATGCGAGCCGCTTGATGGCACATTCCTAGATGAAATTGCATCAGGGGACCTTACCCGCCCTATTGTGTTGCTTGATCAGGTGACTGACCCCCACAATGTTGGTGCAATTCTGCGATCTGCTGCGGCTTTCAACGCAGCCTGTATTGTCACGCAAGACCGCCATGCTCCACCTGAAAGCGGAGTGCTTGCAAAATCCGCATCTGGCGCATTGGAAACGGTGCCTTGGGTGCGTGTAGTCAATCTGGCGCGCGCGATGGATGATTTGGCAGAAGCTGGATATTGGCGCATTGGCCTTGCAGGAGAGGCCGAGGCAACATTGGCAGAAGCCTTGCCCGCTGGCCCGGTGGCTTTGGTGCTGGGCGCAGAAGGCCCGGGAATGCGGCACAATATCGCGCAGCATTGCGATGCTTTGGCGAAACTCCCGATTTCCTCGGACATTGAAAGCTTAAATGTATCCAACGCGGCTGCTATAGCTTTATACGCGACATCGACGCGTCAATAGGGGTGACCGACAATGACTTTGTATTCTTCCACGCGATTAAAAGCTGCTGCTATTCTGACGGGGGCAGCCATGCTTCTTTCTGGCTGCTTTATACAACCCGGAAATTTTACCTCAGAACTGGAGTTGCTCGACAGCAATCAATTCAATTTCACGTATGAGGGTCAAATTCACTTTGTCGGCCTTGCGAAGATTATGGAAGAGAGCAAGCGATCCTCGGTCGGTGAATTCTCGCCCTATTGCTATGGCCCAACATCGGAAGATGCTGTTGAGGCAGCCGTAGAAGCTGCCTCTGCCGTAGCAGAAGCAGCTGCTGACGCGGCGGAAGCGGTTGTCGATACCCCCCCGGAAGAATACAGCTACGGTGAACGCGAATGCACGCCTGAAGAAGAAGCCCAGCAGCGCTTAGAATGGGAAGATCGTCAAGCGCGCAGGCTCGAAAAAGACCGGCAAGAAGCTGAACAACTTTCAAAAATGACAGGCGGTATCGATCTGACCGATCCTGAGGCTGAGCAAGAACTGGCCAAGCTGTTGCTCAGGCAAAAAGGTTTCGAACGTGTCGAGGTTTTGGGCGATGGTGTGTTTGACATCAGCTACTCAATCGACGGCACATTGAGCCACGACTTTATGTTCCCGGTTATGGAAGGGTTCCCCACCAACAATCCCTTTGTTCAATTGATTATGCGCGATGGCAATGTGGTGAGAGTGAATGCCCCTGCATTCACAGGTGAACTCACAAACAACCCGCTCGGGTTTTTTATGATGGGTGCACCTGGATTGGGCGGAGGCAAATCAAGCAAAGAACAAGAAGAGCTGAACCTGCCAGAAATCGAGGGCACATTTTCGATTGTGACCACAGGCGATATTCGGGCCAACAATACGGATGAAGGCGCTGTTTCAGAAGCAGGCCGGCAAAGACTGACCTGGCAGATCAACCCCAGAACAGCGGCAGCTCCAACGGCACTGATCGCCATGTAGCCATTCGAATTTCAGCAATGCATAGAAAAACCCCGCCAATCTCTCGAACGGCGGGGTTTTTCTCATCCCAACTGGCGCAGTCCTGCGCCGTTTATCGCGCGATTAATTGACCGCGTCTTTAAGTCCCTTGCCCGCCTTGAATTTAGGCTGGTTGGATGCTGGGATGTTCATAGGTTCGCCGGTACGAGGGTTGCGTCCGGTCGATGCCTTGCGCTTTGCTACTGAAAAAGTGCCAAAGCCAACAAGTCGTACTTCGTCGCCTTTTGAAAGAGCCTTCGTAATGGCATCGAAAACACCTTCAACAGCGTTTGACGCATCATTCTTCGATAGGCCGCTGGAGTCAGCAACAGCACCGATCAGATCATTTTTGTTCATATCGGGAACCCCCTTGTCTTTTCTTTAATTTTCATTCGAAACCATAATTCGGTGAATCACATTTCCGAAGAATGTAAATTGAGCCTGTTTTGTGAACGCTTTCAAGGGCAAATAGTCCGAAAAAGTGCTATTATTGCGAAATTTACATCCCTTGCAGCATGCTGAACTGGGTTTTAGGCGCTCGAGGGGCCATTAACAAAACTGTTGCCGGATGAAACCTATTTTTGGTTTCCATGACGACTTGAAGCATTCAAATCATCTTATGCGGACTCTAATGGGCCGTTGGCGCATCCGTTCCGGTAGCTGCTTCAGAAGCGCCAGGTTGCGATGCTAGATCGTCCGCTTCGGTCCACTCAATTGAGGCTGGCATTTCGACCAAAGCCCGCTCCAAGACCTGATCAACGTGGCTGACGGAGATGATATCAAGCCCGTCTTTCACATTCTCTGGAATTTCGGCGAGGTCTTTCACATTCTCCTCTGGAATGAGCACCGTTTTGATCCCGCCGCGAAGAGCTGCCAGCAATTTCTCTTTAAGACCACCAATAGCAAGCACACGTCCGCGCAAGGTCACCTCGCCCGTCATGGCCACATCGGGACGAACCGCGATGCCGCCTAATGTTGAAACAATGCTTGTGACCATACCTATCCCGAAGGTGCGGTTCCCAAAGATGGGCCTAGCGCCGGGATAG
>JBCAZT010000059.1:0-17115 GCA_038532855.1 Pseudomonadota bacterium | reverse complement strand
GCGCAGCCTTCGCACCATCAACAAGCGCTGCATCCATGCCAGTTAAGTCCGCGCCCGAATTGACCACTCGGGCCATCAATCGGACATTTTCTGGAGCGGATGAAACGAATTGGATGTGCATGATAATTCTCGCTTTGGATCAGGGCTGCCTGAGCTGCCGGTCGAGCTTCCTGTGCACAACATGATGCAAGTCATCGCTGTAGGCATGAAAGCTCTCGCAATGGCGATTGCGATTACGCACCAGCGGTGCAATAGGCAAGCCATGTCGGGAGGTTCCAATGTCGCTGCGGCGTTTTCGCTGCAAAAGGGTCTGCATCGCGTAAGCGCTTGCGGGCCTTTTGGCGCTGGGGCCGTTCTGGCGATGGCCTTTGCCCAGCCCGTTTTAGCGCAAGATGTGGAAGCGCCCGAAGCCAATCCGGATACGGCTGAGACGCGGCAGATAATCGAAGCTGGCGAGACAACACGCTCCATCAATTTTGAAGCCGACCAGCTAGCCTATGACAACGCCAGCGACACGGTCACCGCACGCGGCGATGTGGTTTTGCGCAATGAAGATCGATCGGTTCGGGCAGACGAGGTCCAATGGAACCGGCAAACCGGCCAGATTATCGCAAAAGGTTCGGTTCGCCTTGTTGATGATCGAGGCAATCAGCTTTTCACTGAAGCTGTTGAACTGTCCGACCAGTTTGAAACGGGCGCCATGTCGGAATTGCTGGTTGCTTTGCGTGCAGGTGGACGATTGGCCGCACGTTCAGGCGAACGCGGCGAGGATGAGACCATTATTCTCACCGATGCCGCCTACACAGCCTGCGCTGTCAGCGACGAAGACGGCTGTGATAAGAACCCAAGCTGGCGCATCACAGCGGACCGGGTGACTTTTAATCCCGAAGACAGCCGCGTGCGCTTTCGCGGTGCGATGCTGGAATTGTTTGGCGCGCGCATACTGCCGCTGCCGGGCCTTTCAATAAGGACAGATGGCCAAGCGGTCTCTGGCTTTCTGGTGCCCGATGTGCGCATCACAAATGTGAACGGGGTAGAGCTTTCGGGCCGTTATTATTGGCGGCTTGCCGACAACAAAGATCTGACCGTGCGCGGTTATGTCTTTTCCGAGGTTTCCCCCATGGTTGAGGCGCAATGGCGGCATTTGACCGACAAGGGCGCGTACCAGGTCACAGGCTACCTCACTGAAAGCAGCCGCGTCACCGATTTTACGGGTGTGCCTGACAGCCAGAGTGATGCGCGCGGATATCTGTTTGCCAATGGCAAGTTCCAGTTCACCCCGGAATGGAGCGTCACGGGCTCTGTCAGGTTGGCGAGCGACCGGACTTTTCTGCGCCGCTATGATATCAGCCGCGATGACCGTTTGCGTTCAACCATCAATGCAGAACGGATTGATGAAGACTCGTACCTCTCCATCGCTGGTTGGGCGACGCAAACCCTCAGGATCAATGCCGATCAGGGGCAGATACCGGTGGCGATCCCCGCGATCGATTATCGCCGCCGTATTGAGGATCCTGTGGCTGGCGGCACGATAGAGCTTCAGGCCAACACGTTAAGCCTTCTGCGCACCGATGGTCAGGATACGCAGCGCGCTTTTGCGGGCGCCAAGTGGAATTTGCGCCGGCTCACAAATTTTGGGCAAGTGGTGACGCTGACAGCGCTGGTGCGCGGCGATGTTTACCACACGACAGACACGCTCTCGACAGTGACTGAAGTCTATCGCGGCAATGAAGGGTGGACTGCCCGCGCGATTGGAACGGCGGCGCTTGACATTGAATGGCCATTTGTAGGCCAAGCTTTCGGCGGCACTCAGGTGTTAACCCCGCGCGTGCAAGTCGTTGCCAGCCCGCCGATCCGCAATCTGGCCGTTCCGAATGAAGATGCCCGCGCGATTGATCTGGAAGATTCCAACCTCTTCTCGCTCAATCGGTTTTCTGGGTATGATCGAGTGGAAGATGGGACCCGCGTCACCTGGGGTGTCGATTGGCAGCTGCAAAAGCCCGGCTGGCGGGTCGATACCACGATCGGGCAGTCATACAGGCTCAGCAATGCGCGCGACATCTTTCCCGATGGCACGGGCTTGTCAGAACGCGTATCGGATTTCGTGGGTCGGACGCAGGTTAGGTACCGCGACTTTGTAAAGCTCACTCACCGCTTCCGCTTGGATAAGGACAATTTTACCGTTCGCCGCAATGAGGTGGATGCGACTATTGGTTCACAGCGCACCTATCTTGAACTGGGGTATTTGCGGCTGAACCGGGATATTCAAACGGTTGAGGATTTGCAGGATCGCGAGGAATTTCGCGGCGCGGTACGCGTGGCTTTTGGTCGCCATTGGTCCGCTTTTGGTTCGGGCGTGTTCAACCTTACCAGCGCTGAGGAAGATCCGACATTCTCGCCCGATGGCTTTGAACCGATCCGCACCCGTTTGGGCGTCGCGTATCAAGACGATTGCATCGAATTCGGCCTAACATGGCGGCGTGATTTCATTACCGCAGGCGATGCGGCGCGCGGGAACACGTTTCAGCTGTTCTTTGCGCTGCGCAATTTGGGTTTTTGATTTCGCTGCATTTGCAGGAAATCACCTCCGCGCTCTGCACAGCTTATCTCTCGCCACATTGGCATGGGTGGCGAAACCGGTTAACAGGTCTGTAAACACGCCTTATAAAGGCGGGAATGGCGCACTCAGCGCGGGTTAAGCCTGATGTGATTAAACACAGCGCAATAACAAAAAAGCATGGCCGGTTTTGAGGGTAACGCCGCGCCAGTATGAGGAATAAAACGGGATTGTATTCAGTGAGTTCGAACGTGTTTTTCAAAGTCGTTAAATCGAAAATGATGGCTGGCTGTATGGCCGCTGGTCTGGCTGCTCTTGCCGCGCTTCCCGCGCCTGCCATGGCGCAAACAGTGGGCGCGCCTAGTGCGGATAATCCGCTGGGCATCCCGGAAAATGTCACGATTTTCGGAGCAGAAAACCCCAATCAACGCAGCGCAACGGCAGTTGTGAACGGTTATGTCATCACCGGCACAGATATCGATCAACGCGTTGCCTTGGTAACCTCTGCTGCACAAAACGAGGTTTCGCCAGAGGAATTGCAGCGGCTTCGCTTTCAGGTGCTGCGCAATCTGATTGATGAAACGCTCAAAATCCAAGCCGCCCAAGCGCTCGAATTGCCAGTGCAGCGCGCCGAGGTGAACGACACATACAACCGCCTCGCGGCCCAAAACTTTGGGTCTGAACCTGCCAAGATGGACGAATATCTGTCTTCTATCGGCTCTTCAGCAGGCGCGTTGAAACGCCAGATCGAAGGCGAGCTGGCATGGGAAAACCTTCTGCGCCGCAATGTGACACCGTTCATCAATGTGAGCCAAGAAGAGGTTGAGGAATACCTTAGCAGGCTCGAAGAATCGCGCGGGACGGATGAATATCACCTCGGCGAGATTTACATGAACGCGACGCGCGAAAACCGCGAAACGGTTTTGCAGAACATGACGCAAATCATGCAGCAATTGCAGGCTGGCGGCAGTTTTGTCGCTTATGCGCGGCAATTCTCTGAAGCGTCCACTGCGGCTGTTGGCGGCGATTTGGGCTGGGTTCGCCTTGGCCTTTTGCCTGCACAATTGGGCAATGCAGCGCAGCGAATGCAGCCCGGGCAATTGAACGGTCCGATTGAGATTCCAGGCGGTTTTTCAATCATCTATCTGCGAAACAAACGCCAGGTTTTGATGGCCAATCCCAATGATGCGGTTCTTAGCCTCAAACAGATATCAATCGGGTTTGAACCCGGGATCACCCAGGCTGATGCAGAAGCGAAGATCAATCAATTTGGCGAGTTCGTCCAAGGTCTGCGCGGATGTGCGGATGCTGACAGCGCGCAGTCAGCCATTGGTGCAACGGTTGTGACCAATGACAACATCGTCGCCGGCAACCTACCCGAACAATTGCGTGCCATCATCCTTGGCTTGCAAGTTGGCCAGACTACGCCAGCCTTTGGCAGCCCTGAGGAAGGCGTGCGCGTTTTGATGCTATGCGGCCGCGATGATCCCCAAGACAATAGTGGGCCCACCTTCCAAACGGTAATGAACCAGATCGAGGAAGAGCGCATCAACAAGCGCGCTCAGCGTTATCTGCGCGATCTGCGCAATGATGCCTATATCGAATACAACTGATCATGGCTGATGCCCCGCTGGCGATTACACTGGGTGATCCAGCGGGGATCGGTCCTGAAATCATCCTATCAGCCTTTGCGAAGTTAAAATCACAAAAAGGCACGCCCTGCCCCGCGTTGTTTGTCGTAGGCGGCGTCGACATTTTGGGCGAGGCCGCAAAGCAGCAGCGCGCGGATTTCTCAATCGTGCCCATTGCGGACCCATCAGAGGCAGCAATGGCCGTTCATGCTGGCTTACCCGTGATGGCGGGCCTTGATGCACCTTACACACCGGGAAGGCCCGTTTCAGCTGGCGCGAAACTGGCGATTGCATCGCTTACCTATGGCACCAAATTTGCACTTGCTGGCTATGCTTCAGCTCTGGTGACTGCGCCTGTCGCAAAGGCGCAATTGATGAGCCAGGGTTTTGATTATCCCGGCCAAACCGAATTTCTCGCTGATGCTTGCGGAAAACCCTATCGCGACGCGGTGATGATGCTTGCAGGGCCCAGCCTTAGCACTGTGCCGCTAACGGTTCACACCGCTTTGGCCGAAGTGCCCGGCCTACTCTCCGCCGATCTTATCATGCACAAAGCGCGCATAGTGGCAGCCGGATTGACGCGGGATTTTGGGATAGAGCGCCCTCGCCTCGCTATATCCGGGCTTAACCCACATGCGGGCGAAAACGGTCAGTTTGGCGATGAGGAAGCGCGCATTATTGAACCCGCAATCACCGCGCTTGAGGGTGAAGGATTAGATGTGACGGGCCCTGTTCCGGGTGATGCCCTGTTCACGCCGCGTATGCGCGAAACCTATGACGTGGCGCTTTGCATGTATCACGATCAGGCGCTGATCCCTTTGAAAGCGCTGGAATTTGATGAAGGTGTCAATGTGACCATGGGCCTTCCCATCATCCGCACATCGCCCGATCATGGCACCGCATTTGATATAGCAGGCACAGGCAAAGCCGATGCGAGCGCGATGGTTGCGGCGATTAGGATGGCGGCTGATATGGTAGAGATGCGTGCTCGGTAACGGGCCCACCCCGCTGCGACTAACGCCGCTTTGCGGCGAAGTCTCGCTCCCCTCCCGCTTGCGGGAGGGGTTGGGGGTGGGCCTGTGAGCACCCTCCCCCCCATCCGCGAAACCATCGCCAAACACGGCCTGTCCGCATCCAAAAAGCTGGGTCAAAACTTTCTTCTCGATGAGCAATTGCTGGACCGGATAGCGGCTATTCCGGGCGATCTATCGGGCGAAAATGTGCTCGAAATTGGCCCCGGCCCAGGCGGCTTAACGCGTGCATTGCTGCGCGCAGGAGCCAAAGTCGCCGCGATTGAGATGGACACGCGCTGCTTGCCGGCCTTGGCGGAATTGTCGGATGCCTTTCCCGGCCAGCTCACCGTGATTGAAGGCGATGCGATGGCGCTCGATCACGGCGAGATCATGCGCGGGGAGCCTTTCCACATTGCCTCCAACCTGCCCTATAATGTGGGCACAGCTTTGTTTGTGAAATGGCTTTCAGGCGAGGATTGGCCCCCGCAATGGCAATCGCTCACGCTGATGTTCCAGCAAGAGGTTGCCCAGCGCATCGTCGCAAAACCCAATACCTCGGCATACGGTCGCCTCGCTGTCCTCGCCCAATGGCGCGCTGAGGCAAAGCTGGCAATGAAAGTCCACCGCAGCGCCTTTACCCCGCCTCCCAAGGTTATGAGCGCTATTGTTCATGTGAAGCCCGTCACAGCGCTTACTGGCGCTTCCCCGCGCACGCTTGAGCGCTTGACCGAAGCCGCCTTTGGTCAACGCCGAAAAATGCTTCGCCAGAGCTTAAAGAGCGTACCGGACGCGCTGGATGCCCTCGCTCAGGTTGGGATCGATGAAACCCGGCGAGCCGAAACGGTCAGTGTCGCCGAATTTATCGAGCTGGCGAAGGCTTTGTCCTAACCCGCCTTCTTCACCTGCCGCCATTGATGCAGTAGTGGTTCGGTGTAGCCCGATGGCTGTTCAACACCTTTGAAAATCAGGTCTTTCGCCGCGCTGAAGGCGGGAGCCTCTTCATTTCCAATCAACGGGATATAGCTCGGATCGCCTGCATTTTGCGCGTCCACTTTGGCGGCCATGCGGGTTAGCGAGTCCATCACCTGATCCTCGCTCACAATGCCATGGAGCAGCCAATTGGCGATGTGCTGTGAGCTGATGCGCAGTGTCGCGCGGTCCTCCATCAGGCCTACATCGTTGATGTCAGGCACTTTGGAGCAGCCGACGCCCGCATCGACCCAGCGCACAACATATCCGAGCAAACCTTGGCAATTGTTTTCGAGCTCTTCGCGCAATTCGTCTTCAGGCCAATTGGTATCGGTGGCGAGAGGAATGGTTAGCAGCGCATCAAGGCCAGCGGGTTCGGGAAGGTTCTTCTGGATGTCGAACACGTTTTCGGCATGGTAGTGCAGCGCATGAAGCGTCGCCGCGGTGGGCGATGGCACCCACGCTGTATTTGCTCCTGCACGAAGGTGGCCAATTTTCTGCTCCATCATATCGCCCATCAGATCAGGCGCTGCCCACATGCCTTTGCCGATTTGAGCGACGCCTGACAGGCCATGTTTCAAGCCAATCGCAACATTGCGCGCTTCGTACGACCCCAGCCATGCAGAGGACTTCATAGCCCCTTTGCGCATCATCGGCCCCGCCCGCATGGATGTGTGAATTTCATCGCCTGTGCGATCCAAGAAGCCTGTGTTGATGAACACAATCCGGTCTTTCACCGCTTCAATACACGCGCCCAAATTGGCAGAGGTGCGGCGTTCTTCATCCATAACGCCGACTTTGATTGTGTGTCGTTTCAAGCAGAGAAGGTCCTCCACTGCGTCAAACAGATCATTGGTGAAGGCGCATTCTTCCGGCCCATGCATTTTGGGCTTCACGATGTAGATGCTGCCCGCTTTGGAATTGCCGTATTTGGCGTGGCCTTCGACATCCAATGTGCTGATCGCGGAAGTAAAGACGGCATCAAGAATGCCTTCTGGTATTTCGGAACCATCTTCCAAACGCACTGCCGGGTTGGTCATCAAATGCCCGACATTGCGCACAAACATCAGGCTGCGGCCAGAAAGCGAACGCTCCGCCCCTGAGCCATCTTTATAGCTTTTGTCGCCATTCAATTTCCGCGTGAGCGTGCGACCGCCTTTTTCAAAGCTCTCTTCGAGATCACCGCGGATAATACCGAGCCAATTGGTATAGGCGACAAGCTTGTCCTCCGCATCAACAGCCGCGACCGAATCTTCGCAATCGGCAATCGTCGTCAGCGCAGCCTCGACCATGATGTCTGCGATGCCGGCCTTATCGTCTTTGCCGATGGGATGATCGCGGTCAAAAATGACTTCGATGTGCAGCCCGTTATTTTGGAACAGCAGGCCTTTGTCCGTGAATCCGACCCATTGGCTTTCATCCTGCAATGTGCCGTCTTTTTCGTCCTTAAGGTCAGCCCAGCTCTGATCGACCAATGGCAGCGTATCATCCAAGAATTGGCGTCCTCGCGCGATCACGGCATCGCCGCGCACCTTGTCATAACCGCCCGGCTTGGCAGGGGCCGCGTCCAGCGCATCGGTGCCGTAAAACGCATCGTACAGGCTTCCCCAGCGGGCATTGGCCGCATTGAGCAAGAACCGCGCATTGAGGATCGGTACCACCAGCTGAGGTCCCGCCATTGTCGCGATTTCCGGATCAACATTCTGGGTGCCGATCTGGAAATCCGCAGGCTCTGGCACGAGATACCCGATCTCTCGTAGGAAAGCCTGATATTCCCCAGCATCATGCGGTTTGCCCGCGCGCTGTGTATGCCAAGTATCAATCTTGGCCTGCAGATCCTCACGCTTTGCCAAAAGCGCGCGATTGCGCGGTGTGAATTCCGCCACAAGTTTCGCAAAATCCGCCCAGAAAACACTCGCATCGCGGCCCAAAGGCGCCAAAACTTGCGTTTCAAGGAAAGTGGCGAGCTTTTCATCGATGGAAAGCCCGGCGCGCGAAATCATGCTGGTCATAAATGTCCTCTTAAAGGGTCAATAAAGGTTGGCCTGGGGAGGAACTTTGGTGGCCCAGCCTATGACGAAACGCAATGCGTATTGCAATGGGTTGGATGAAAGCTGTCTCGCGGCTAGACGTATAGCGATATGAACGCGATCACTCCTCAAGATTTCGACGCCGCCAAAATGCTCGATCAAGTCCAGCAATGGTGTGCGATCAACACGGGCAGCGGCCATTTGGAAGGTTTGGCCAATCAAGCACAGGCTTTGGCCGATGCGTTTGCCGCCCTTCCCGGCGACATTGAGCTAGTTGATCCTGCTCCTGTCACCGCAATTGCGACGGATGGCAGCGAGTTTGATAAGCGCAATGGTCAGCATATGGTCATGCGCGTGCGCCCGACGGCCAATCGCCGCATAATACTCACCGGGCATATGGACACGGTCTTTCCAAAAGATCATCCGTTTCAAAAGCAAACCTGGCTTGATGATGACACGCTGAACGGCCCGGGTGTTGCTGACATGAAAGGCGGCATTGCGGTTATTTTGCATGCGTTGATGGCGTTTGAGAATTCGCCTGCGGCATCATCACTAGGCTATGATATCTTGATCAACTCGGATGAAGAGACCGGATCACTGGCAAGTTCCGCTCTCATCGCAGAACTGGCGCGAGGAAAGATCGCAGCGCTGACCTATGAACCCGCTGCCCTGCCCGATGGCACTTTGGCCCATGCACGCGGAGGCACGGGCAATTATTCAATCACGATAAAGGGCCAATCGGCCCATGCTGGACGCAATCCTGAAGATGGACGCAATGCACTTGTTGCAGCTGCCGATCTGATCCTGCGCCTAAAAGCGATGGAGCGCGATGATATCACTGTGAACCCGGCAAAGCTCGAAGGCGGCGGGCCAAATAATGTTGTACCTGATCATGCGGTTCTACGGTTCAACATCCGCCCCAAATCAACAGAGGCGATGGAGAGTTTTGACCATCAATTGAGTCATTTGCTCATCGATATAGAGACTGCTCATCAAGTCAGCGTCTCGCGCCATGGCGGGGTTACGCGTCCGCCCAAACCAGTGGATGATAAAGCGCAGCGTCTGTTTGATCTCGTCAAAGAATGCGGCGCTGAATTGGGCCAAGACATCAAATGGAAATCCACAGGCGGCGTGTGCGATGGCAACAATATCGCAGCTTGCGGTGTGCCCGTGGTTGATACAATGGGTGTGCGCGGGGGCGCGATCCATTCTTCCGATGAGTTTCTGATTGTGCCAAGCTTGGCCGAACGCGCGGCGCTTTCTGCGCGCGTGATCGAACGGCTCGCCAATGGCGCGCTGGAAGGGGACAGAATATGAGCTTTCGCCTGCGCGCGGCCCGGCTGGGTGATCTGGAACATCTGTATGAAATGGCAAAGCTGACAGGCGGCGGTTTCACCAATCTGCCCGCCGATCGCAAAGCTTTGGGTGAAAAGCTGGAACGCGCTGAAGAAGCCTTTGCCAACACCGAAGATGAATGGGTTGATGAGCAATTTGTGCTCGTCTTGGAAGACACGAAAACGCGCATGGTGCGCGGCACTTCGCAGCTGATGACGAAAGTGGGCCAGCAATGGCCGTTCTATTCCTATCGGCTCAACACACTGACGCAGTACAGTCAGGAATTGGACCGGACAGTGCGCACGGAAATGCTCAATCTGGTAACTGATCTTGAAGCTTCGAGCGAAGTTGGTGGCCTTTTCCTTCACCCCAATGAACGCGCGGGCGGCTTGGGTCTTTTGCTTGCCCGCAGCCGTTATCTCTTCATCGCCATGCACCGTGCTCGTTTTGCTGACCGCATCCTCGCAGAATTGCGCGGCATAATCGATGAACGCGGCGATTCTCCGTTTTGGGACAATGTTGCCGGCCGCTTTTTCGGAATGAGCTTTAACGAAGCGGACTATTTCAACGCTATCAATGGCAACCAGTTCATCGCGGACCTCATGCCCAAATACCCTGTCTATGTCGCGATGCTCGATGAAAACGCGCGCAAAGTGATCGGCGTGCCGCATTTGTCTGGCCGCGCGGCGATGCGGATGCTGGAGAATGAAGGGTTCAATTATGAAGGTTATGTCGACATTTTTGATGGCGGCCCCAGCATGATCGCGCGCACCGATGATGTGACGAGTGTGAAAAACAGCACGTCTGCCAAACTCACAGGCATGAATGTGGGCGAAGGGGAACGCGCAATCCTTGCCACGGGCAGGCTTTCGGATTTCAGAGCATGCTATGGCGCGCGCGTGCTGGACGATAATGGCGGAATTGCGATCGATGCACAGGCGGCTGACAAACTTGATGTGAGCGAAGGCGACATTGTCTGGAGTGTGGGACGGTGAGCCTGACAGAAATCAACTTTGATGGGATCGTTGGGCCCAGCCACAATTATGCGGGCCTAAGCCTCGGCAATATTGCGAGCGCCAGCCACAAAGGCGATCCTTCCTACCCACGGGCCGCTGCGCTTCAGGGGGTAGAAAAGATGCGCGGCAATCTGGAGCGACTGGGCGTACAGGGTTTTCTTCTCCCACTGCCCCGCCCCAATGTCCTGTTGGAAGAGGTGTTGAGCCTTGATGGTACCGAAGCGCCTGCTTTACGCGCTGCGCCTTGGTCAGCCTCCAGCATGTGGACGGCCAATGCTGCTACAGTCTCACCAGCGCCTGATACGGCGGATGGGAAATGTCATTTATCCCCTGCAAACCTCGTCACCATGCTGCACCGCGCGCAGGAATGGCCTGATACCAAACGCCAGCTTGATATCGCATTTAGCGACACGGACCATTTCACCGTGCACGGCCCTGTCCCACCCACTTTTGGCGATGAAGGCGCAGCCAATCACGGGCGCTTTTGCGAGGGGCATGGAAGCGTAGGTGTCGAACTGTTCATCTATGGCAAAACAGGGGGCAAATTCCCCGCGCGCCAGCACGAACAAGCAAGCCGCCTCGTCGCGCGAAAGCACAGGCTTGACCCTGACAAATGCGTTTTCGTCGAACAGAACCCCGCCGCTATCGAAGCGGGCGCTTTCCACAATGATGTGGTTTCTGTGGTGAATGAACGCGTGCTTTTCACCCATGCAGAAGCCTTTGCCGATCAGGCGGGCGCGTATGA
The DNA here is from genome assembly GCA_038532855.1 of Pseudomonadota bacterium. Classification (GTDB taxonomy): domain Bacteria; phylum Pseudomonadota; class Alphaproteobacteria; order Sphingomonadales; family Sphingomonadaceae; genus Erythrobacter. The sequence goes on along the minus strand of JBCAZT010000059.1, from coordinate 5,819 downwards.
CGCCATCCGCGCCAAATTCCCGGCATTGGAAGTGGTCGAAGTGCCCAGCGCATCAGTGTCGCTAAAAGAAGCGATCCGCACCTACCTCTTCAACGCACAATTACTCACTTTGCCCGATGGCACGATGGCGCTGATCGTGCCCGAAGAATGCCGCGAAAGCCCAAGCGTTTGGGCTTATTGTGAAGCGATGATGGCGTCCAACGGCCCCATTCGCGAAGTGATCTCCGTTGATGTGCGCCAAAGCATGGCCAATGGCGGCGGCCCTGCCTGCCTGCGCCTTCGCGTGGTGTGCGATCCTGCGACAGTCGATCCGCGTTTCCTTTTGGATGAAGCCAAAGCAGACTTGCTGGACAAGGTAATCTCGCAAACGTGGCCTGAGCAGATTGATCCTGCTGATCTGGGTTCAGAAACCCTCGCCCAATCGGTCATCGCAGCCCGATCAGCCTTGCTCGACGCACTAAATCTCCACGAACTTCGATAAAGATAGTTAATGCGATTGCGTATGCGTGTCGCGCCCGTTTACAGTTGTAAAACTGTTAACCATCAAACCCCGCGCAATCGCGTGATTGGCATGGGGCTTGCTGTGTTATATATTAACGGAGAACCCATGCTGCGCAAAATCGGACGGCTGTTTGTGATCAAAAATCGCTTTGAAGCGTTCGTGATCATCTTTGCGCTTGCTCTTGGGGCGATGAACCGCGGCGCGCTCTATCTCACGCAGTTTCCCGGAATTGGCGGCCAGTTGCTGTTTCTGGCCGCAAGCGGCGCAGTGTTCCTAGGCGGGGCAGCGATTTTGGATGGGCTGAAAGCGCAGAAGGAATTGGCTGAGTTGAAAGCGTCTGTGCAAAAGCCAAACGGCTAACGCGTTACTCGCTTTTGGCTCCGCGGTCAGCGACCAAAAACGCCAAGTCTTCTTTGAGTGGCTTCCCATTGCCATCATATCTCGGCAGCAGCACCAGATCATCGGCATCGCGCAATTCCAGCGTCACTTGTTTGCGGCGCCGATCCAACCGCGCGCCAATCCAGACAGCTTTGAGCCGCGGTGTGCCGCGCACAACAACGCGGCGGCCTCGCATTAGAGAGCGGAAGTCGATCTGCGAGGGTTTGACCTGCTTTTTGTCTGCCTCGCCCTCTACCACGATATCCTCGTCGGGTTTTTCGGATGAACTGCGCTGGTCGCCTCCCTCTCCCGCTTCATCAACCGCCTGAAGCCCCAGCATTTCCCTTACCGTCGCCTCATCTATTTCGATGATGACAAGGTTGGGATGGATCGGGTTGGAACTCCCCCGTGGCAATCCGCCTATGCCATTGCGGCTCGACGTGTTGAGGCCCGCTGATCCGAGCAATTGCAGATCTTCAAAATACGTATTTTCGCGGTCGAGATTGTGCAGCTGGAATATCGGCCCATCACGCGTGACATAGGCAACGTCCATAATGACGGCCATGTCGTCCTTGTTCTTTTTGCCGAGCTTTCGCGCTTTTCTTTGAAAGTCGCGCGGCTGGAGGCATTCAACTTCGCAAATTTCCTTCAGCCGAGCGAGATAGCCTTCATAGGTTTCCGGATTGCTGCTTGATATAGGAGTAGAGCTTGCCGATGCGACGGCGGCTAAGGCCAAAACTGCAGATCCAAACCGCATGAGCAGGCTCCCAAAAAATCCAGTGGGGGGTTCTGTTGCTAGGCCCCCCCGGGCCCCCGGAATCCGCTTCTGTTGCCCGGTGGGTCCAACCGCGCTTTAGCTTTGTAAGATCAGGCCGTTAGGCCGTCAGATTACGCTGCAACTGCGAGTGCTTCGTTATCGTTTGCACTTATAAAGATGAACAGTTTTACGGGGTTTTCAGCCCGGGCAAAAACAACGCTTTTCAGCCCACGTCGATCCTAGTTCGTCCCCGTCAAAAGCCCCGAAAACCGGGAGTTATGGTGGAGACGCCGGGTACTGCCCCCGGGTCCGTTGTGCCTATTGCACGCTGCACTTTATCGCCATAGCCCACAAAAATGGGCGAGACCTCTATAGGCCCCGCCCGATTAATGTGAAGTGAAATTGCTGTATCGGGCTTTGCGCCCGGCAGGCTTATTTCTTCAAAGCGTCGCGGATTTCGATCAGCAGATCGACCTCGCTTGGACCTGCTTCTTCCTCTTCCGCAGGGCCTTCCATCTTCTCTTGCAGCTTGGTCGCGTAACGCACCAGCATGAAGATGATGAAGGCGAGAATGACGAAGTTGATGATCGAGGTCACAAACGCGCCCCAAGCCAGCACATTCGCGCCAGCTTCGCGCGCTGCTTCAAGGCTCATGCCAGGCTCAACCAGTTCTGCGCCTGAGAGAACGGTGTATTTGCTGGAGAAGTCGACATCGCCGAAAATCATGCCCACAATCGGCATAATCATATCATCGGTAAGCGATGCAACGATAACAGCGAAAGCGCCTGCGATGATAACCGCAACGGCGAGTTCCATAACATTGCCTTTGGCAATAAAGTCCTTGAATTCTGTAAGCATAGTGACCCCCAAATGTTGAATTGTCAGCAAGACCTATTTGCAGGTCAAAAGGCGGCTGCCAAGTCCGTTTACAAATGTCTACACAGCTTGAAAGCGGGCTTTGGTGTGCTATATTAACAATACAGGTTCTGATGCGCCGCCAATTGGGCAGGCGCGCTATCTTGGAGGGACACACATGAATTTGCGCAATTTCGGGCGCGGTATCGTCATCGCTGCCGTTTCACTCACCCTGGCAGCATGCGGGATCAACTCCGTGCCAGCAGCAGAAGAGAACGCAAAAGCGAAATGGGCCGATGTCGAAGCGCAGTTTCAGCGGCGGGCGAATGTGGTTCCAAATCTTGCCGAGATCACCAAGGGTGCAGGTCAAAATGAGCGAGCAATACTTACGGAAGTCACTGATGCGAGAGCCAGAGCAACCAGTATCCAGATTTCTGCGGATGAAATAGGCGACGCTGCAAAAATGGAAGAATTCGCAGCTGCGCAAGGGCAACTTAGCCAGGGACTAGGGCGATTGATTGCAAGCTTTGAGGCTTATCCGGAGATCAAGTCGACAAGGAATTACGAAGTTTTCCAAGAACAATATGAGCGAACTGAAAATCGCATCGCAGTGGCCGTCCGCGACTATAATGAAGCGGTACGCCAATATAACACAACTATACGCACCTTCCCGGACACAATTGGAGCCAACATCATTCACGGAGCGGAACCTCTAGTGCCATATTCAGCCGTAACTGAGGGTGCTGAAGAGGCCACCAAAATCGATATGACGCCAGAATAGACGCGGCGTGCAAATCCCCTTTTTTGCCACTTTCTCAGCGTTGCTGCTTGCCAGCTGCGCGGGGGGAAACGCTGAAAGCGGTGCCGAGGAACCCGCAATTGAACACACGGGGCACGTTGTTGATGAGGCTGACATTTTGTCGCCAGAATTCGAACGGCAATTGACTTTCAAGCTTGCGCAATTGGAACAAGATACTCTCGTGCAATTAGTAGTCGTGACAGCATCCAGCTTAGAAGGACGTAATGTTGCAGACTACACGCGCGATTTAGCCAATGCTTGGGACATAGGCGACGAAGATCGAGATGATGGAATTGTGATACTTGTAGCGCCCAACGAACGGCGCATTCGTATTGCGGTGGGATATGGTTTGGAAACCTCAGTCACCGATAAGGAAGCCAAAGTCATAATTGACGAGAGTATTTTGCCAGAATTTCGAGAAAACAGATACGAAGCAGGAATTGATGCGGGCGTTGATCGCTTGACTAAGAAAGTCACGCTGTTGGAATTGAGAGAGGCCGCGTGAAACGAACTTTCCTTCTCTTTGCGGCTCTTTGGGCCTTTGTCGCGGCGCCTTCAACTGCGCAGGACTTCCCAGAGCTGACCGGGCGGGTGGTTGACAACGCCAACATTATCCCCGCGCTCAAAGAAGCGGAGTTAACCGGGAAGCTGGAGGCCCTTCAAAACCAAACAAGGCGCCAAATGGTAATTGTTACGGTTACTGATCTTCAAGACTATGATGTTGCTGACTTTGGGTATCGTCTTGGTCGTGAGTGGGGCATTGGAGATAGCGAACGCAATGACGGTGTGGTGCTTCTTGTTGCACCGAATGAGCGCAAGGTTACGATTGAGGTTGGTTATGGTCTCGAAGGCACGCTTTCGGACGCTTATTCATACACAGTAATCCAAGATAAGATCCTCCCCCGTTTCCGCGACGATGATTACCCCGGCGGCATTACCGCTGGCACTGATGCGATCATCACCCAGTTGCAACTCCCTGCGGATGAAGCCGCGCGCGTTGCTCAGGAAGCCAGCGCATCTGTGGAGACGCGCGAACGATCAGGCGGGATACCGTTTGGTGCGCTCATCTGGCTTGGCTTTATGTTCTTCTTCTTTGTCCTCCCCCTCCTTCGCGGTGGGTCACAGCGACGCAGATATCGCAAACGACGCAAAGGACCTTGGGGCAAACGCCGCGGCAAGAAACGCGATGACGATGATGACGACGATTGGTTTGACGATGATGACGACGGCTGGGGCCGCACCGCGCGCGATATCATCCTTTGGGAAGTCGGCAGCGCGGTTGTGCGCGGCGCTATGTCTGGGGGCGGTGGCGGCTCTTGGGGCGGAGGCGGCGGCTTTGGCGGCGGGTTCTCCGGTGGTGGCGGCTCATTTGGAGGCGGCGGCGCCTCTGGGGGATGGTGAGGTATGGCTTACCTAAACGAGGCTGAACACAAAATCGTCTCGGATGCCGTTGGCGAGGCTGAACTAACGACTTCAGGCGAAATCCTAACCGTGCTCGCCGATAGTTCAGATGGATACACCGATGTCGTGCTGGTTTGGGCAGCGGCTCTCGCCTTTACAGCGATGAGCGTCTTTGCCCTGTTCCCGCAGCCTTTCCTAGATTTCTATGATGGTCTGTTTGGCGGATGGGAGCATCAATGGACCACCGGAGAGCTTGCCAGCATGACCATTTTGCTGGGCCTTATCACCTTTGCGCTTACATGGGCCGTGCAGCTTTGGAAGCCCCTGCGCTTTGGTCTGATCCCCGGGCCTGTCAAAACAATGCGGGTCCACAATCAGGCGATCAAACATTTCAAAGTCGGCGCAGAACGCTGAACGCATGGGCGAACAGGCATCCTCATCTACCTTTCCATGAGCGAACACCGCGCGGAAATTATCGCAGATGAACCCATTGCCCAAAAAGTCCCCGCCGAAGTGTGGGGCGAGGCAATGGCCGAAATGCTCGATGAGATTAAGGCTGGTCGCATCGCAGAAGGCATGGCTGTCGGCGTGCGCGATGTGGGCTTTGTGCTGTCTGAGCATTTCCCTCGCGCTGATGATGATGAAAACGAGCTTCCCGATCGCTTGATTGAAGTTTGATCCAATTACTCTATTGACCCGCTCGTCCTGAGCTTGTCGAAGGGCGAATTGTTCTTCTTCCGATCCATAAAAAAGGACGATGCTTCGACAAGCTCAGCATGAACGGGAATTTCATCAAAGACAAAGACGCAGACCTTCCCGAGGAAACCCGGTGGGAAGGCAAATTCATCAATGCCAAAACGCGGGGGCGCTGGGAATATGTCGGGCGCGCGCGCGGGATCAGAGCGGCCGCGATTATCGCAATTGATGAGGATCCAGACGGAACTCGCCACGTCATTCTGGTGAGCCAATACCGTGTGCCATTGTCCCAATTCTGCCTCGAAGTGCCTGCCGGATTGGTGGGCGATACCGAAGGCTCCGAAGGCGAACCGGCAATCGATGCTGCCGCGCGCGAATTGGAAGAAGAAACCGGATATCGCGCGGGTTCAATAGAGATTTTGGGCGAGTTT
>JBCAZT010000058.1:0-17521 GCA_038532855.1 Pseudomonadota bacterium | reverse complement strand
AAGACCTGCCATCGGGAAAAGCCGAGGGTAGGTAGCTGTCGCGGTATAAAGCACGGCATCACGCGCGCCGCCGATGCCCAATGCACCGCGATTGGGATCCCATTGGTCATTGCCATTGGCATCCTCAAACGGTTCATTATCGTTGCAGATGCCGTCGCCGTTTGTATCGGTAAATTCTTCGGCTTCGCCGATATCCCCAAATTCGAAGTGCGATAGCTTTTCGAGAGTGATTTCGGCAGAGGCCGGGGTAACCGTTTTCACCTGATCGATAACGCGTTGATCGATTTCGGCTTCAGTGCTCCCCGCCGTTTCAAGCGTGAGATCACGTCCCGCTTTCTGCATAGCACCTTCCACCAATGACGAGGTGTATTGGGTATGCGCCATGTCGAAAATGCCCATTACCAGCACGCAGAGGACTGGGGCGACAATACCGAATTCGGTCAATGTCGCTCCCGCCTCATCACGCCAGAATGCGGTGCGTTTTGCAGCCAGGTTTCCGCGAAAACCGATCATGAGGTGAGCCTCAAAGCTGCGATTTTCTGAGCGATTTCTTGGAATGCTTCATTCAATGAATCCGCATTTCCTGCAGAGTAAGCGCGACCGGGTGAAGCGCAATCGATGAGGTTTTGCGTGAGGGTGGTGCCAAAGGCTACAACCCATACGGAAACATTCTCATTTCTTGCCGCAGTACACGCCGCTTGGAAGCGGTTTGCATGGCGTGTTCTTTGCTGGTCGTTGCTTCCATTCGAGGTAACGCGACGATCCCACCATTCAATGCCATATGTGCCGTACAGGTCGTTTCTTGGGACCAATGTACCATCGGTCATAAAGACGATGTGGCGCGCAATCGCATCGCCGTTGGGCGCCGCTGAGTTGTCAGCTCCAAAAATCCCATTCGGTGAAACAAAGCGTGCGCCCCAGATCATACCAATGTCGTGATAGGTAAAGCCATTGGGGCTGAGTGAATTCACATATGTCTGCAAATCGCCGCGCGTGATATCCGTAAGCCGGAAAGCAGATGCCGGGCAAGTGTAGCCTGGCCTCGACTGATTGTTAGAGCTGGTGGTTTCCACGTTATCACGGGTCCAACCGCCATCGTTACGCAGCCAAGAGGCATTGCGCAGCACTGGCTTCCACTTCTGTTCTTCGGTTGTCGGTTTCAGATTGATGTCCAGATCGAACGCGCCGGTCGGAATCGGATCAAAGCTTTCAACATTCTGAGTGCTCGCTTCTTCGATACAACCGTCCCATGTCACCGTCGTCATCGCGCCTTCATCACCGAGAGGCATGTCGATCTGGTTGTCATCGTAAAGCGATGTCAGGTTAACCCCAGCCCAAGAAGGACGTTCGGTGATTTCGTCGCCACCATCAACGTTGTTGCTTGGCGGAGCCGACAGGTCCACCGGTTGATAGACATAGCGCTCGAATTCGATGACCTCTTCAGTGGTCGTGGTTGTCACAACACCGCGGGTTTCGACAAGGTCCCAAAGAGCATCGCCGGTTGCTTCATAAACCTTATATCCATGCTCACAGCGGCGATTGCTCCCGCCGCCATTCCGCTCCCAACGCCAAAAGCCTTCGTAAAATAGAAAGTCTTCGTTGGTGTCATTGTAACGGGTTGTGCGAGTGGTGTCCGTCGTTGTCCGACTAACATACCCATATGGGCCCAGCACATCGACAAATTCGTTGTAGTCATCCGGTTCGCGGTTTCTACACCAGTTTCTCCCCACGCCCGTTCTGAGGGTCACATCCCTTTCTTCAATAAAGTCATCTACATCAGTCAGATCCAGGTCTACAATAGTTGCAGATTCAAATTGCCAATCACCGGTTGGAGTTGTGGTCGTGGTCTCGACGATTTCCTTGTCAAACTGCGCCACCCGCGAATTGTACGTATTGGTGGTGGCCATGTAACTCGTTGGAATAGACGCACCAACATTCACATTCGAATTGTAGGGCACGACGCCATAACGCACTTGAGCGCTATCAGAGGTCGCTTGTTCAACTGTATCATAGAAGTTCATCACAGCGGTGCGAAGAGCGCTGATCCGGGTGCCCCCGTCCAAGCTAGAACCCATTGACCCCGTGACGTCCAACACGAACATAATGTCTGTGTTGGAAATGTTGATTTCGGCGGTACAGCTTACCGACAAATCAAATTCTTCGTAACCGAACATGCCCATCAGACTTGTCGGCATCTCTCCTGTCGCGGTGCCTAATACGGTGCCATCATCTTCACCGACATATTGGTGATCGAGGTTTTTGAGGCCAAAGGTTCCTTCGGGATAATTCTGCTTGAAGAAATTATCTGCAACGGTTTTGTGCTCTGGGGCGAAAGTATCATCCTGCATCGCACGCCGTGCGGCCAGTGCGCCAGCATCACAGGCCGCTTGCAAGCGCGATGCCGCCATATAATAGCGCGAGGAGTCAACCGCGCCGCCGACCATTCCGATCAAAGGAACCAGTGACGCTGCTGCGATGACGATCGTGTTCGCGGCGGTGTCGTCCCGCAAAGTGCGTAAGAATGAGCTGCGCTTTGGCTGTTGATCGCTCATGAGAACAAGTTCCTTCTGCATCCGTGGTCGTAAAAACCGGACAAAATTTCTATACATGTCACACCCATAGCTTCCCTGAGTAACCGGCCTACGAACGAGTTTGGTTAAGATGGCGTCAATGCGTGTTGCATGGGCTAAATTGGGCAATGCTTGCCGTTGAGAGAGCCAATTCTTGACAAGATCCTGAATTGCTGAACATCCACCACTCTGATGAACGACGATTATGCAGACCCCTTGTCAGATGAAGCTATATTGGCACTGGTTCATACCCATGCATCGCTACGCCCAACGTTAAGGATGTTCTTCGAACTCGACTTACGCCTAGCGAGGTTGGTCAGTGCTACGACAGAACCGATGCTCGGCCAGATGCGCCTTGCGTGGTGGCGCGAAATGTTAGCTAAACCGACGACGCAATGGCCAAACGGGGATCAGGTTCTAGATGGGATCAAAGAGCATTTTGGTGATCAGGCCGAAAAACTGCTGACGCTTGTCGATGCATGGGAACATATGCTCATCGAGCCCCCTTTTAGAGACATTCAGGCGGTGGCATTTGGACGTGGCAGGCGCGATGCTTTGCTCGCATCAATTAATGTAGATGCCGGGTGCAAAAATTATGCAGCTTTCGCTCAGGCGGGGTATCTGTGGGCTCTCGCAGACCTCGCTTCAAAGGTTTCCCTAGATGAAGAGCGCACCCTACTGATCAGTTTGGCCGGTTCGCAGGACCACAAGACCCAGCGCCTGCCAAAGGCTGGACGTGGCATTGCGGTGCTTGGTGCATTGGGCCGTCGCGCGCTTAGCCGGGGAGCGCGGCCCTTGATGGAAGGGCGCGGTGCTTCTTTGGTTGCGATGCGCGCAGCAATTACAGGAAAGTAATGGGGGTCTGACCCAGGCTCGCCGTTAACCTACTGCTTTATCGTGAGTGGAAGGTGATTGTATGCGGCAGGCTGTCTTAGGGTTGGTTGCAGGATTGATCCTTGCAAGCGTTGGTGTGTTCTGGTGGCAGGGACGCGCCCAGGTTGAAGAAAACGCGCCTCCTCCCCCTGAACCCGAAGAGGCTGCTCCGCTTCCCGAAGAATTGCCCGAAGCTGATCCGGGCGAAATGGTGGGGCCAAAGCCGCCAGAAGCAAGTGAACTGACCCGCGAAGAGCGCCGTTTCTTTCGCTATGATCGCAATCGTGATCGAGAGATTACCCGCAACGAAATGCTCTCAACCCGGTCTGATGCTTTTCGGAAATTGGATGTGGATGGCAACAACCTTCTCACATTTGAAGAATGGGCTGTCACCACATCTGATCGCTTCGCAAAAGCGGACGGAAATGGAAATGGAAAGCTTACGCCAGCAGAGTTTGCAACCACTGCACCAAAAAGGACGCCCAAAAAGCCCGCGTGCAAATGCTAAGCTGGCACAACCTCGCGTGAACTCTTAATCCAAGTCGCCAAATCTGCTTTCGCCCTATCTGTATAGGCTTGTTTACGCTGCTTTTTCTTGACCTCGTGAAGCGGCGGGAAAAGACCAAAATTCACATTCATGGGTTGGAATGTTTGCGCATCGGCATCGCCAGTAATGTGACTTAGCAAAGCGCCCATGGCTGTGGTCGATGGCAAAGGACGCCAATCACGCTCCGCCAACTCTTCTGCTGCCATCATGCCTGCGACCAATCCAATGGCTGCGCTTTCAACATAGCCTTCGCAGCCCGTTACCTGCCCCGCAAAGCGGATATGAGCCGCCGCTTTCAAACGAAGCTGGCGATCTAGCACTTGGGGAGAGTTCAAGAATGTGTTGCGGTGCAATCCGCCCAGCCGGGCAAACTCAGCATTCTCCAGCCCGGGAATTGTACGGAACAATTCAACCTGCGCGCCATATTTCAGCTTTGTTTGAAAACCGACCATATTCCACAGCGTGCCAAGCTTGTTATCTTGGCGCAGCTGCACCACAGCATAAGGCCACTTTCCTTGCGGATGTTCGTCGCTGGTGTCGTATGGATTATCAAGGCCAACGCCTTTCATAGGTCCATAGCGCAAGGTTTCCACGCCGCGTTCAGCCATTACCTCAATGGGCATACATCCATCAAAGTAGGGCGTGCCCTTCTCCCATTCTTTAAACTCGCCTTTTTCCCCTTCGATAAGGCCCGTATGGAATGCGAGATATTGCTCCTTTGTCATGGGGCAATTGATGTAATCGCCCTCTTCATTGGAAGCCTCTGTTGTCTTGTTCCAGCGCGATTGGATCCAGCATTTGGTCATATCAATGCTGTCACGATGGACGATAGGCGCGATGGCATCGAAGAAGGCGAGCCGTTCCTCACCCGTCGCCCCGACAATGCTTTCAGCAAGGCTAGCAGCGGTTAGAGGGCCGGTTGCAACAATGGTCGGGCCCGATGAGGGAAGCGCATCTACGCGTTCGCGCACGATCTCGATTTTCGGATGATTTCCCAGCTCTTTGGAAACTTCATCTGAGAAAACATCGCGATCAACCGCCATCGCGCTTCCAGCAGGAACGCGCGCCACTTCGCCCGCGCGCATGATCAGGCTATCGAGCGCGCGCATCTCATGGTGGAGCAAGCCTACCGCGTTGGTCTCATCATTGTCAGATCGAAACGAATTGGAGCACACGAGCTCAGCCAAGCCATCGGTCTGATGCGCCGGCGTCATTTCACCAGAGCCGCGCATTTCGGACAGACGCACTTTGAAGCCGCGCTGCGCCAACTGCCAAGCTGCCTCGGATCCGGCAAGCCCGCCGCCGATAATGTGAACGTCATGTGCCATAGTCAGGCGCATCTAGGGGCGCAGCGATAAAGCTGCAATCACAAGGTTATTCGGCCTGAGAGTTGTCAGGTGTTTCAGCGCTAACATCTTCACCTTCGGCTTCGCCTTCCGCGATCTCTTCTTCGTCCTCCGGCTCTTCAATTTTCACCGCGCTGACGATCTGTTCGTTCTTACCGACAGTGAACAAACGCACGCCGGCTGTGGCGCGGCCCATTACCCGCAAACTGTCCAGCCCGATGCGGATAAGTTTCGCTTGATCGGTCACCAGCATCAGCTGTTCGCCTGACTCTACAGGGAAACTGGCCACGACTGGGCCATTGCGGTTGATATTGTCGATGTTGGTGATCCCCATGCCGCCGCGGCCAGCACGGCGATATTCATAGGCGCTGGAAACTTTGCCAAATCCATTGGCGCAAACGGTCAGGATAAACTGCTCTTCCTCGGCCATCCGCGCATGGTCTGCGGAAAGTGCGGGGGCATCATCATCGGCTTTCCAAGGTGCGACTTTAAGATATGCGTCGCGTTCTTCAGGAGTGGCTGATCCGCCTGCAAGGATAGAAAGCGAGACGACTTCATCGCCATCTTCCTTGAATTTCATGCCGCGAACACCGGTAGAGGTGCGTGAGGTAAATTCGCGCACATCCTCGCCCGCAAATCGGATGGCTTTGCCCATTTTCGTTGCCAGAAGCGCATCATCGCCTTCTTCGAGCAGCGCAACGCCGATGAGTTTGTCTTCGCTTGTCTCGTCGAATTTCATCGCGAACTTCCCGTTGGAAGGGATATTCGTAAAGGCATCCATCGAATTGCGCCGGACATTGCCTTTCGCCGTTGCAAACACGACCGAAAGCGCTCCCCATTCTGCTTCATCTTCGGGAAGCGGGAGAACGGTGCGGATCGTTTCGCCTTCATCGAGTGAGGGCAGCATATTCACAATTGGCCGTCCGCGTGTTGCAGGGCCGCCCTCAGGAAGTTTCCAGACTTTAAGGCGATAAACCTTGCCTGCGGTAGAGAAAAACAGGACCGGCGTGTGCGTCGATGTGACGAACATTTCCGAAATCGCATCTTCATCCTTGGTCGACATGCCCGCTCGGCCTTTACCGCCGCGATTTTGGGCGCGGAATGTCGAAAGTGGGGTGCGCTTGATGTAACCGTCATGGGTGACGGTAACCACCATTTCATCGCGTTCGATCAGGTCTTCATCATCAAGACCATCCCATGCTGGCGCAATTTCAGAGACACGCGGTGTTGCGTAAGTTGCGCGGATTTCTTCGAGCTCTTCGCGCATCACTCCATAGAGTTTGACGCGGTCAGCAAGGATTGAGAGCAATTCTTCGATTTGGGCTGCAAGCTCTTTAAGCTCATCACCAATTTCATCACGCCCCAGCGCGGTAAGGCGGTGCAAGCGCAGCTCGAGAATGGCTTTCACTTGAATGACCGATAGCTTGTACGTGCCGCCTTCTTGGTCGGCGCTTGGCTCAATCGCTTCGACCAATTTGATATATTGCGCGATATCGCCGATGGGCCACTCTTTGGCCAGTAGGCGTTCACGCGCCACCGCCGGATTGGGCGCCCCGCGAATGATCGCGACCACTTCATCCAGATTGGACACGGCGACAACCAGACCCAGCAAAATGTGCGCGCGATCGCGCGCCTTTGCGAGCTCGAACTTGGTCCGGCGCGTGATAACTTCTTCGCGGAACTGGATGAACGCTTGAATGAAATCGCGCAGCAGAAGCGTTTCTGGCCGACCGCCACGAATAGCGAGCATATTGGCCGGGAAGCTGGATTGTGCAGGCGTATGGCGCCAAATTTGGTTCAAGACCACTTCAGCGGTTGCATCGCGTTTCAGGTCGATAACAACCCGAACACCTTCGCGTGATGATTCATCGCGAATGTCGGAAATGCCCTCAATTCGCTTTTCTTTCGCAGCCTCAGCAATTTTCTCGACAAGACCCGACTTGCCCACCTGATAGGGGATTGAGGTGAAAACGATGCTTTCGCGGTCGCCCGATCGTGTCTCAATTTCATGCCGGCACCGCATCAAAATCGAACCGCGGCCTGTTGTGTAGGCTGCTTTTGCGCCGCTTGTCCCCAAGATCAGTGGTGCCGTGGGGAAGTCAGGTCCTGGAATATGTTCAATCAGCTCTTCAGATGTGATCGCCGGATTTTCGATAAAGGCGATACAGCCATCAATCACTTCGCCAAGGTTATGCGGCGGCACATTGGTCGCCATGCCGACCGCAATACCGCCTGCGCCATTGACCAGAAGATTGGGAAAACGCGCAGGCAGGACCGCAGGCTCTTGTTTGCGGCCATCATAGTTATCGACGAAATCGACCGTATCCTTGTCGAGATCATCGAGCAGGGTATCCGCCACCCGGGCCAAGCGCGCTTCGGTGTAGCGCATCGAAGCTGGCGGATCGGGGTCCATCGAACCGAAATTGCCCTGACCATCAATCAAGGGCACGCGCATCGACCATGGCTGCGTCAAACGCGCCAGAGCATCATAAATCGCGCTATCACCATGAGGGTGGAAGTCACCCATCACGTCGCCGACGATCTTGGCCGATTTCACGTAGGGGCGGCCAGCGACAAAGTTGCCGAGTTTTGAGGAGTACAAAATACGCCGGTGAACCGGCTTCAACCCATCGCGAACATCGGGCAGAGCGCGGCTCACGATCACACTCATCGCGTAATCGAGATAGCTCGTTTTCATCTCATCGACGATGTCGACCCGTTCAAAATCTCCCGGCATTGCGGGAGGTGTGGTGTCAAGAGTGTCGCTGTCGCTCAAAAGGAGGCTCTTTTCTTGTCAGACTAAACTGGTTTTCAAGCGAAAAGGCATACGCCTTTGCTGGGTGATTTACCACCGAAGCAGGGGAACAAAGTGCGCTCAAAGCCTGCCTTTTCCACACTTGCCAGAAACCAAGCACAATTCCATCCGTTAGCCTGCGTAACAAGCTGTTACATCGGCCTTGGCCCACCATTCAAAGGCCATTCAGCCCGGTTCAGCTAGGAAGAATTGCAAATTGCGGCATACGCGTCCAAATACGCGCGCAGGAAATTCAAAAGCCCGCCATCAATAATGCGGGCTCATTTAAAACCCTTACGGAGGACACCCCGAATGACCACCTCAATTGCTCGAATCTCTAGCGCGCGAAAGCCGTTTTCAGGTTTGGCTCTCGCAATTGCGCTTGCCACTGGCTCGGCTGTCATTGCGACGGCCTTGATGCCAGCAGAGGCACATGCTCAGCGCAAAAAAGACAAAAAGAAAAAAGACGATAAGCCCGATTACACGAGGGAATTCGTGGATGCGTACAGCCCGGTTGATGCGGCTCTCAAAGCAGAAGGCGCCGATGCGACTGCGCTTGCGCCTCAAGTGATGGCTCTCGTTCCGCTCGCCGTCACTCCCGATGACAAAAACGCGCTCGGCGGTCTTATGTTCAACACCGGCGTTGGCGCTCAAGATCGGGCGATGCAGCTGGAGGGTATGGAATTGATGCTGGAAAGCGGCAAAGTTGCTTTTGATCGCGCTCCGCGTTTCAACTTTATCGCTTATCAGCTTGCCAATGCGCAGGGCGATTTCGGCAAGGCGCGCAATTATTTGCAACAAGCGATCAACCTCAATTTCTCGTCTGAAAACGTCAGTTCTTCAGACATGCAGATATTGATGGCAGAGAGCTTTTTCTCAGCTGAGCAGAACGTAGAGGGGCTCAATTTCTTGAGCACTGCGATTGAATCGCGTAAAAATCAAAACCTGGATGTGCCCGATAACTGGTATCGCCGGGGTATTCAGATCGGCTACAACAATCAGATCACCCCGCAGGTTTATGATTTCGTTCTGGGTTGGATTGCGGATTATCCGAGTGCCACAAACTGGAAGGATGCTGTCAATCTAACGCGCAACCTTAACGAGTTTGAGAACAACGAAATTCTCGATCTTTTCCGTCTGAGCCGGAAAGTAGACGCGTTGAACGATTCTGCTGATTTCGATTATTACGTTGAAGCAGCCGATGCACGTCGTCTGCCCAAAGAGGTCAAAGATGTGATCGAAGCGGGATACGCTTCCGGCAATGTTTCACGCGATAACTCTTATCTAAGCGAAGCTCTCGAAACCGCAAACGGCAGGATTGCCAGTGACCGGGCGGACTTGCCTGCTCTTGAAGCGGATGCCCGCAAGAGCAGCGCACAGCTGCGCACCGTAACTGCGGCTGCTAGCGCGTTTTTGAGCTATGGTGAGTATGGCAAAGCAGCAGAGCTTTACACCAAGGCACTTGGAATGCCCGGTGTGGACACTGCCGAAGCGACAATGCGTCTGGGTATTGCGCAGGCCGGCCAAGGTGACTTTGCTGCGGCAAAAGAAACTTTCGCCAAAGTGAGCGGTAATCGTTCACCAATCGCCAAACTATGGGGCGTTTATGCTGAGGCTCAGAGCCCTGCAACTGAAGCACAAGGTGCGAGCTTGCTGGAACTGACTGGCGGCTAAGGCTTGGTTGCCAAAACTGTTAGAAAAGGCGCTGTGGGCAGATGCTCTCAGCGCCTTTTTCATAATCAAAGGTTGAGTCTATCGCAGCCGCCTAACGTACACTTGGTTATTAGAGCGGCGCTCAATGGAGAAGTTATCGAAACTCTCAAACAGCTCGCTTAGCGACTTAAACCCGTAATTTCGCACATCAAAGCTGGACCTATTACCTGCAATCTGGCCCACTTGTTGAAGCCGCGCATAGCCTTTGTCATCACGCTTGGCCTCTGAATAAGCAGCGGTGATGAGCTCGGTGAGGTCGTCATCTATGATCTTTGGTGACCGCGACGCCTCGTCATCGGATTTTCCACCCCGGTCTTCCGCATAATTGCTGATAAGCTTTTTGATATCGATGAAGCGCGTGCACACTGCTTGATAAGCTTGCGGCGTCTTCTGCTCGCCAAACCCGTACACAAGCAAGCCGTCTTGCCTTAACCTGGTGACAAGCGGGGTGAAATCACTATCGGATGTCATCAATCCAAAACCATCCACCTTGCCTTGATACAGCAAATCCATAGCATCAATCGTCATGGCCATATCGGTCGCATTCTTGCCTTTGGTCACGTCGAATTGTTGCTGCGGACGAATGCCGAATTTGTTTGTGATTGTGTCCCAACGCGCGAGATTGTTCTTGGCGAAATTGCCATAAGCGCGCCGGATATTCACCTGTCCAAGCTCTGCCATAACGGTTAGCACGGGATCGATGCCATCAGGCGTCGTGTTATCTGCATCAATCAGCAGCGCGATATTTTTCAGATTGTTTTCCGACATGCCGTTCACATGGGCTGGAATATGGCCAAGGACAAGACGCTATTCTTCTGGGAGGAATTCGCCGGTGTCTTCATCCAAAGAATAAAGCACGCCTTCTTTGATGGAGAAATGGGCGCCGCGCAGTTTGATGATACCGGCGTCTTCCTTCTCTTTCAGCCACGGGAATGTGCGAAGATTAGCCAGGCTTTGGCGAATGGCCGCAAATTCCATGGCCAACTCAGCCTTACGCCCTTCAGTGCCATACTTGCGAGCAACAGGCTCTCGAGCTTCATCAAGCAATTCAATCCAGCCGGCAACAAATCCGCCATCGCCCGGACCATGGCCCGCCAAACTTTGGTCAAGCGCCGCTTTGCACCCTCCGCATCGTCCGTGTCCCATGACAAGAATTTGCGCGACCTCGAGCACTTGCACAGCATATTCCACCGCGGCCGAGACACCGTGCTTACCCGGTGTTGTCTCGTAAGGAGGGACAAGCGCCGCGACATTGCGAACCACGAAAATCTCGCCCGGATCAACATCGAAAATCTGCGCAGGGTCAACGCGGCTATCAGAACAACCGATCACCAACAGCTTTGGATGCTGTCCGTCAACGATGGTTTCGTCAAACCGCTCTTTTTGACGCGGATAGGTCTCTTCGCGAAAGCGGCGATAGCCTTTTAGCAATTCGGCAAATTCTGGCATTGATACGATCCCTTCCCTGAGGTTTGCTAAGCATAGGCTGGGGCAGGGGGGCAAGAGCGCAAATGCGCCTCACGCACAGAGCTTTGATGATTTTGCGCCCTTTGCTGTGCTTGCGGCAGGCGCTTACCCCGCCTAAATGGTCTGTATGAACGATCTTTCGAACACACCTCAGCCAAAAGAAGAGCGCCCAAAACGCCAGCGTAAGCCGGACTGGATCCGCGTTCGTGCGCCTGTAAGCGAGGGATATAATGAAACGCGTCGGCTGATGCGCGATCTTAATCTCAACACGGTGTGTGAAGAGGCAGCGTGCCCCAATATTGGTGAATGCTGGACGCAAAAGCACGCAACCGTAATGATTTTGGGTGATGTGTGCACGCGGGCCTGTGCGTTTTGTAATGTGAAGACCGGGATGCCGCGCGCTGTTGATCCGATGGAGCCTGAAAATACCGCGATTGCGGCGGCCAAGATGGGGCTTAAGCACATCGTTATCACTAGCGTGGATCGCGATGATTTGCCCGATGGCGGTGCATCGCAATTTGTCAAAGTGATCGAGGCTTTGCGCCGCAATACGCCAGAGACCACGATCGAAATTCTCACACCTGACTTCCGCGGCAAAATGCGCCCCGCAGTCGAAGCTATCTGTGAGGCTGGCCCGGATGTGTACAATCACAATCTGGAAACGGTGCCCAGGCTCTATCCCACCATTCGCCCTGGCGCGCGGTACTATGCGTCTTTGCGCCTTCTTGAGGAGGTGAAATCGCACAATCCGCTGATCTTCACCAAATCAGGGATAATGCTTGGCCTTGGGGAACAGCGTTTAGAAGTTCATCAGGTAATGGACGATATGCGCAGCGCCGACGTCGATTTTATCACTATGGGCCAGTACCTTCAGCCAACCCCAAAACACGCAAATGTCGAAGAGTTCGTGACGCCAAAAGCGTTTGATGCCTTCGGTTCCATTGCGCGGGCCAAGGGGTTCTTGCAGGTGGCATCCAGTCCGCTTACCCGGTCCAGTTATCATGCAGGCGATGATTTCGCGGTGATGAAAGCGGCGCGTGAGGAAAAGCTTCGCAAGAAAGATCGTCTGAGCGTCTAATGCCTTCCATCCACGAAACCCGCGCTTTGCCTTACAGCGCAGAGCAGATGTTCGATCTTGTCGCCGACGTAAGGCGATATGCACAATTTCTGCCCTGGGTCGTTGCAACGCGGGTGCGTTCTGATTCTGACACGGAAATGCTCGCTGATATGGTGGTGGGCTTCAAAGGCATTCGTGAGAGCTTTTCCTCCCGCGTATCGAAAGCTCGCCCCAATGAAATCGCGGTCCATTATGTCGATGGACCTCTAAGCGATCTCGACAATGTCTGGACGTTTCGCGAACTTGGACCCAATGATTGCGAGATCGATTTTAAGGTCGATTTCACATTCAAAAGCCGCATTTTCGAAAAGCTTGCAGGCCAATATATCGACCGCGCATTTCGCAAAATGGTAGCCGCCTTTGAGCAGCGCGCTTTTGAGCTTTACGGAAGTAACAGTTCCAGCGCGCAAAGCGTCGCTTGACGCCGGATTATCGCGCGACCATCGGGGCCATCGCCGCCGTCAAAATGCTTTAACTCACCTTCAGGCTCACCATTTTGGTTGCGATAGGCGCGCGCGAATACCACGGTGCCAACTGGTTTCAGTTGAGTGCCACCACCGGGGCCTGCAACACCGCTGATTGCAACGGCTACATCTGCATTGGAACGCGCAAGCGCGCCTGTTGCCATGCCCCACACACATGCAATGGAAACCGCGCCAAAGGTCTCGATAATGTCTTGGCTAACGTCCAGCATCTCGATCTTGGATTCGTTGGAATAGGTCACAAAGCCGCGATCAAGCACGGCAGAAGAACCCGCAATCTCAGTAATAGCGCCCGCGACAAGGCCGCCCGTGCAGCTTTCAGCGGTAGCAATCTTGCGCCCTGCTTCGCGGTTTTCAGCGACTACGCGCGCAGCAAGATCAGCAATGTCAGGAGGGAGGAGAGAGGAGGTCATTATTGCATTAGCCCGGACAAATTGTGGGTTCTTTGACGCCAGAAACTTGAAGAATGAAGGTCACGAGGCCTGATGTGTTTTCGACCGGAAGCGGGGCGAGAAGTGCCAATCCGCGCTCAATCTGGCGGCACGTATCAGGTTTAATCTCTGATGCGATCATTTGCTGCATGAACCCATCAAAAAACGGGCGCACTTGTTCCTGCGGCATTTGATCGATGAGATCGAGCATACCTGCACCGGCCTCATCGCCTTGCTCGGCTCGCTCGGTCGCTCTTGTCGCCATCATTTGCTTGCCAAGTCGGTATGCGCCTGGCCATGCGGCATCCTGTTTAACGCGAAAACGGGCAGCAAAGGCATCGCCATTGGTCTTCATAAATCCGCTGGGTTTGTATTGCGTGTCACAGCTTTGCATGGCTGCATCAAATGCCAGCGGCACGACATAAGTGACCATGTCCGTCACATCTTGCGCAGCAATGCAGTTTTCTTGTGCTTGTGCTGTCTGCGCATTTCCCAACGCGGCCAGCGCCAATGCGGGCGCAATCAGAGTGGTTTTCATCGCTGGTTCTCCATAGGTGTTACGCGCTTTGCAAAGATACGATGGCTTGTGCAGCCATACCTTCGCCGCGGCCAGTAAATCCGAGCTTTTCAGTTGTGGTTGCTTTAATGCTTACGGCGCTTTCACAAGTGCCCATGATCCGCGCGACTTCGGTGCGCATTGCGGGGCGGTGCGGGCCGATTTTGGGCGCTTCGCAGATGATTGTGAGGTCAACATTGCCGATTGCATAACCCGCATCGCGCGCCAGTTTGACGGCATGCTGGAGGAATTGCGCTGAACGCGCTCCCTTCCATTGTGGATCGCTGGGAGGGAAATGGGTGCCGATATCGCCATCACCGAGAGCACCCAGAACGGCATCTGTGATCGCGTGGAGCGCAACATCCGCATCGGAATGCCCGGCAAGGCCATGTGTGTGTTCAAGCTTGATCCCGCACAGCCATAATTCTTCGCCCGCTTCGAGGCGGTGCACGTCATAACCTTGGCCAATGCGAAAGGCGGGGAGGGCGCTTTGATCCATCAAATCTTCTGCAAAAGTGACCTTCTTCAATCGCTCATCACCTTGGACGAGTGCAACTGAACCGCCCCTTGCTGCCAAGACTTGCGCATCATCGCCTGCAACCAGCGGGCCGTCCCATTCGTTATGGGCGGCTAAGATGTCCGCAAACCGAAAAGCTTGCGGCGTTTGAACACGTCTCAAGGTTTCACGATCAGCTTTGCCGGACATGGTGGCGTCCGCACTTGCCACCGCGATACTATCCACCACAGGCAGGGCAGGGATAGCGCCGGGATGGCTGTCCAATGCAACTACCAGCCGTTCAATAACTTCCAAAGGCAGATCAGGGCGCGCCGCATCGTGGATCAGTACGCGTTGAGGCTTAGCACTTTCGAGCGCCTCCAGACCATTGCGAACGGATCCTTGCCGCGTCTCATCGCCAATGACGAAGGATATTCCGGGCAATCCTGAAAGCGCGTCTTGTGCGAATGACTGAGCATCCTCGGCAACCACAACAATCAATGGGTCCGCACCTGCGCTCATAAGGGTCTCAACCGAATGGCGGATAAGTGGCATGCCGCGAAAGTTGCGGAACTGTTTCGGCGTGTCCCCGCCCACGCGCAGGCCCTTGCCAGCCGCAACAATGATAGCTGCAAAAGAGGGAAGGGATGCGCTGTGCGTCATAGTGCGAGCCGCTTACGGTCTGGACGGGGCTAGCGCAATCCACTAAGGCGCTGCACAATATTTAGGCAACACCTTTTCCATGATCTCTTTACCCCCTCCACCGGCACTAAAGCCGATCCAGATTGGTCCTGTGACCATCGATGATCCTGTCATCCTCGCGCCGATGACGGGCGTGACCGATATGCCGTTTCGCACTTTGGTACGCCGCTTTGGGTCGGGTTTGAACGTCACAGAGATGATCGCGAGCGAGGCGGCTATCCGCGAAACGCGCCAATCTGTGCAGAAAGCGGTGTGGGATAAGACGGAAGAGCCTGTCTCTATGCAGCTTGTGGGTTGTGATCCGTCAAGCATGGGAGAAGCCGCCAAACTGCAAGAAGGCAATGGCGCGGCGATCATTGATATCAATTTCGGTTGCCCCGTGCGCAAAGTGGTGGGTCAACTCGCCGGATCAGCTTTGATGCGTGAAGTGCCGCTTGCCACCAAATTGATGGAAGCGACGGTCAATGCGGTCAACGTGCCCGTTACTGTCAAAATGCGGATGGGTTGGGACCACCAAAGCCTCAATGCCCCTGAAATGGCCCGTATCGCCGAGGATTTGGGCGTGAAAATGATCACCGTCCACGGTCGCACGCGCAATCAGATGTACAAAGGCAGCGCCGATTGGAGCTTTATCCGCAAAGTTAAAGAAGCCGTCTCGATCCCTGTTATCGTCAATGGGGATATCTGCACGATTGATGATGCGAGCAAAGCGTTGGAGCAATCTGGCGCAGATGGTTTGATGATAGGGCGCGGGGCATACGGCAAACCATGGCTGCTTGGTCAGGTAATGCATTGGTGGCGCACGGGAGAGAACATCCCAACACCCAGTTTTGACCTGCAATACGCGACTTTGATTGAGCATTATGATCGAATGCTCGATCATTATGGCACGGATGTCGGTACGAAAATCGCGCGGAAACATCTGGGTTGGTACACAAAAGGAATGCACGGTTCGGCTGAGTTCCGGAACAAGGCCAATTTCATCGACGATCCTAAAGAAGTGCTCGGAGAGATTGAGCGCTTTTACGAGCCATTTCTAAAACGCAGGGCAGCGTGATGCCTGATGTTCGATCAGGCGCAGAAGACGGCGAATTGTTAGCCCCCTCCGATATGGAAAGCCAAGACAACAAGAAAGCCAGTGATCGCCCAGATCCGCGAGATCAAATCGCGGGGCTGATTTTTGCAGTGCTCCTCGTCGATGAGCATGGCTACATAGCAGAAGCCAACCAAGCTGCTGAAAACATGCTTGGCAAAAGCGAACGGCGCATGATCGGACAGTCTCTGAATAAGACGCTCGGCATTGCAGATGCGCGGGTGGTCAGACGCTTAGAAGAAGCGGATGCGGCTCTTGTGGCGCGGGACCTTTCTATAATGGCAGGAGGGATCGAGATAAGTGTTAATATGACGGTCTCTCCTTTGCCAAATCAAAATGGTTGGCGGGTCGTTGCAATGTCTGAATTGGGCCGGGAAGACTCAGCCTATGACGAAGGGGCCGACGTTGCTCTTGGCGCACCTTCCATTCTTGCCCACGAAATCAAAAACCCTCTCGCCGCGATTAAAGGGGCAGGGCAGTTGGTTGCGCGAAAATTGCCGCATAAAGATAAACAACTGGCGCGGATGATCACGGATGAGGTCGATCGGATTGCCCGGCTCATTGATCGCATGCAGCAATTGGGCAGTTCGCAGACTGAGCCTGCGGAAACCTGCAATCTGCATGAAGCAATTCGGTCTGCTTTGACGATTACCAAGGCATCCGGAAGTGCTCCTGTGATTATGGGTGAAGAATTCGATCCGTCGCTTCCGCCGGTTTATGTGAACCGTGACGCATTGGAGCAGGTGCTGATCAATTT
Organism: Pseudomonadota bacterium; assembly: GCA_038532855.1. GTDB lineage: Bacteria > Pseudomonadota > Alphaproteobacteria > Sphingomonadales > Sphingomonadaceae > Erythrobacter. Next base: position 577 of record JBCAZT010000058.1, on the reverse strand, counting down.
GATATCAAATGCGCGCGATGCTGCCATTGCCAATCATCACGACGGGGACCCAGCGCGCGTTACAGTCCAAACCCGATTTGTAAGCGGCATGGCCTTTAACGCCTTGCGATTGGGCCGCTCAGTGCGTTTGCCGATTGAAATTACAATCAGTGACAATGGGGCCGGTATTGATCCGGCCATGCGTGATCATGTGTTTGAACCCTTTGTGTCTTCAAAAAAGTCAGGCCAAGGGTTGGGCCTTGCTTTGGTGCGCAAATTGGTGCGCGATATGAATGGCAATATCAGCCATGAACGCGATGCCCGCGCCGGGCTTACCCATTTCAGGCTCCATCTGCCCCAGGTTCCTCGCAAAGGATAAAATGGCATGAGCGGCGAGGGGCGATAAGATATGGCAAATATACTCTTGGTCGAAGATGATCAGGCGATTGCGACGGTGATCATTGCAGCGCTTGAGGATGAGGGCTTTGACATCCACCATTGCACACAGATTGCACAGCGGGATGTCGATCGGACGAGCGTCGTGGAGGGACAGAGTGTAGTCTGTGGGGGGGGGGGCGGGGGGGGGGGGGGGGGGGGG